>NZ_LT629731.1:3881556-4011556 GCF_900104575.1 Bacillus tuaregi | reverse complement strand
AATGTATTTTCTATCGCTAATTCCTGTTTATCCCGTTACAGCAAACCAAAACGAGAATATTGATGAACAGGAGAGAGGCATTGAGAATGCAGCTGCTTGTCCGAAATTTTTAGTTGTGCTTTTATCCTATATTATTATCCCGCTCATTGCTGTATTTACGATTATCCTGCTTACTTATATCCTCAGAAATCTAACTGGTGAATTTTGGACAGATAATCTATTAGAGCCAATGCTTGTTTCTTATTCCATTACTGTGATTATTGTTTATATCCTTGTAAGTGAAATTGAAAATAAATTTACATTCTGGTTTAGGAGGATTTTTCCAAAAGTACTGGTACCTATTGTGTTTTTCCAGATTGCTGCTTCGATTATGAGCATTTCTGACACAGGAATTGTGCATACCCGCTATTATGTGATATTATTCGGTATTTTTGCGGCAGTGACTGGAGTATTGATTAGCTTCCTTTCTGTACGTAAAAATGGGCTTATTGCACCGATATTAATTATTTTTGCGCTTGTATCCATTGTGCCGCCGGTGGATGCCTTTACGGTTAGCCGCAATAGCCAGACAAATATATTAGAAGAAGTATTATGGAAGAATAAAATGCTTGAAGGCAATAGCGTTAAGCCTAATGCATCCATTTCTGATCAGGATAAAGAAGCTATTACTAAGTCAATGAATTACCTCGTTATGATGAACTATCACAAGGACATTGAATGGTTGCCTAATGATTACAATTATGATGATTTTTATCCTACATTTGGTTTTTATGAGTATTATGAGCCTGGGGATAACAAGGATATGTACATTTTCCTTTCTCTACAAGAAAATGGTACAGTAGATATCACGGAGTATGATACGTTTATACACTACCACCTGAACATGGAACAAGACCATAATGAAAAGGTTACTGCTTTTGTAAAGGAAGCGAAGGACTATTCACTTGTTACGGAAGAGAATCATGACAAGGTAAATATGATTCTTTTGGATGAAAATAGTGAAGAATTAATAAGTATAGATGCAAATGAAATTTTTAAAAGGTTTTATGGCTACCAATCAAGTAAGTATACCTTAACACCTGATGAAGCAACCTTCACAGAGGAAAACGACAAGGCTAAAATGACATTTGTCGTACAGCAAATTAATATTCAAAAAGATCATGAAATATATAATAATGCCGTATTATTTATCTTTATTAAAATAAAATAATTTCAGTGTAACCTAAACAAACGAGGCACTCTCTCGTTTGTTTTTCTTTATCTTTGTTAATGCTGAATACCATTACATGCTTTTGCTCTTATGGGTAAAATCATGTAAACTGTTAAATGATAATAGGAATAAATGGAATGTTTGCTTGTGTTCCCGAATGAGTAGAGGACACAGGTAAACAGTAGGGTGATTATATGAATGAATATGAAGTTATTTCAACTAAATTAGAGGATACACAGGATTTTTCTAAACGCCTTGCTTCTTTTCTACAGCCAGGAGATGTGATAACGCTTGAGGGCGATTTAGGAGCTGGGAAGACCGCGTTTACAAAAGGATTGGCGGTTGGCTTAGGAATAAAAAGAAACGTGAACAGTCCTACTTTTACCATTATTAAAGAATATCATGGAACCATGCCCTTATATCATATGGATGTATACCGTTTGGAGGACGCCTATGAGGATTTGGGTTTTGAAGAGTATTTCAGCGGAGATGGGGTAACGGTTGTAGAATGGGCTCATTTGATTGAAGAGCAGCTGCCACATGAACGTTTGGATATTTATATCTATCATCAAGGAAATGATACCCGAAGATTGGTAATCAAACCAGTTGGTGAGCGATATGAGCATTTATGTAAGGAGATTTTTTCATGAACGTATTAGCAATTGATACATCAAATTATGCATTAGGCATTGCACTTATGGATGAAAAACAGGTAATTGGCGAGTACATTACCAATATGAAAAAAAATCACTCGATTCGGGTGATGCCTGCCATCGAAAAGCTATTAATTGATTGTGAAATGAAGCCAGCTGATTTAGATAAAATTGTTGTAGCAAAGGGACCTGGTTCCTACACAGGCGTTCGAATCGGGGTAACAATCGCTAAAACACTGGCATGGACCCTTTCGATTCCACTCGTTGGGGTATCGAGTCTAGAAGTATTAGCTGCAGGTGCAGGACGTTATTTTAATGGCTGTATCTCTCCACTATTTGATGCAAGAAGAGGACAAATCTATACAGGTCTTTATCAGTATCAAGATGGAAAGCTCGTATCACGAATACAGGATCAGCTGGTATTATCGAAAAATTGGGCAGTTGAATTAGGACAACAGGATGAAAAGGTTTTGTTTATTGGATCGGATATAGCGCTCCATCGTGAGGTGTTCGAGCAGGAATTGGGAGGAAAAGCCATCCTCGCAGAAATCACAGAGCACAATCCTCGTCCGTCTGAATTAGCATTATTAGGTTATGAGAAACCGGGAGAGGACATACATTCCTTTGTTCCTAATTATATACGATTAGCGGAAGCAGAGGCAAAATGGCTAGAAGCCCAAAAGGAATTGAAGATAGAAGAAGGATAGGAAGTTGTCAAAATGGAAAGTACATATTCTTTTCGCATGATGAATATTGAGGATATTGACCAAATCATGGAGATTGAGCATCAATCGTTTACACTTCCCTGGAGCAGAGAGGCTTTTTACAATGAGCTAACACAAAATCAGTTTGCTAATTACCATGTAATAGAAGTTGATGATAGAATTGTCGGTTATTGCGGCGTATGGATTGTCGTAGACGAGGCACATGTAACGAATATAGCCATTCTACCTAAGTATCGAGGAATGAAGCTAGGGGAAGCTTTAATGGGAAAGATGATAGAAGCAGCAAAGGAACACGGGGCCATAACGATGACCCTTGAAGTGAGAGTGTCGAATACGATTGCTCAATCCCTTTATCGGAAATTTGGTTTTCAAGGGGGAGCCATTCGTAAGAATTATTATACAGATAATCAAGAGGATGCGTTAGTGATGTGGGTGAACTTATGAAAAAGGATTTATTGGTAATGGGGATTGAAACTAGCTGTGATGAGACGGCAGTTTCTATTGTGAAAAATGGCAGAGAAATCGTGACTAATATTGTGGCATCGCAAATTGACAGCCATAAACGTTTTGGTGGAGTTGTACCGGAGATTGCCTCGCGCCATCATGTTGAGCAAATCACGCTTGTACTCGAGGAGGCTCTAAAGGAAGCAAATGTATCCTATGAGGATATCGATGCGATTTCAGTAACTGAAGGACCAGGTCTAGTTGGAGCTTTATTGATTGGTGTCAATGCAGCAAAGGCTGTTGCATTTGCACATGGGATTCCAC
Source organism: Bacillus tuaregi (assembly GCF_900104575.1). Taxonomy (NCBI): domain Bacteria; kingdom Bacillati; phylum Bacillota; class Bacilli; order Caryophanales; family Bacillaceae; genus Bacillus; species Bacillus tuaregi. The sequence continues at coordinate 4,008,200 of NZ_LT629731.1, read as the reverse complement.
TTGTTTCGGTTCATCATATTGCCGGTCATATCTATGCTAACCGTCTGGTTACGGAGATGACCTTCCCATTGTTAGCGTTAGTTGTCTCGGGAGGTCATACGGAACTAGTCTATATGAAGGAGCATGGACATTTTGAGGTCATTGGTGAGACCAGAGATGATGCTGCAGGAGAGGCATATGATAAAGTGGCTAGGACGCTTCATCTACCATATCCGGGTGGACCGCAAATCGACCGTCTTGCTCACGAAGGGGAAGCAGTCATTGATTTGCCGAGAGCCTGGCTAGAAGATGGCTCCTATGATTTTAGCTTTAGTGGCCTGAAATCGGCAGTTATTAACACTGTCCACAATGCAGAGCAGCGTGGGGAACCTATTAAGCCAGAGGATCTTGCAGCCAGCTTTCAGGCGAGTGTAATAGATGTATTGGTAACTAAGACAGTGAAGGCAGTAAAGGAATATGGAGTAAAACAAGTATTACTGGCCGGCGGTGTAGCAGCCAATAAAGGCTTACGGGCTGTGTTGACGGAAGCCTTTAACGAATTAGCGGAGGTTGAGCTGGTTATTCCACCGTTAAAGTTATGCACAGATAATGCGGCTATGATTGCCGCGGCAGGAAGTGTAATGTATGAAAAAGGGCAACGGGCAGGCTTGGCATTAAATGCAAATCCAGGTCTTGATATAACTATCCACAATGAAGGAAAAGACTTCTGATTAGTCAGGAGTCTTTTTCTGTTGATAAGGTAGTAGTCTGTTGGTAAAAAAAGTAGATATTCACAATCGTTGATTGGAAAAGAGACGATAAAAGTCTGAAAATTCCCTAAAATGTGGATAAGTCTGTGGATACTGTTAACAATGTGGATAAACCAGGGGTAGAATTGTGGATAATGTGGAAAAGTGTGTGGAAAGTTGTAATAAAGGCTATTGGGCTGTGGTTAAAAATGTGGAAAAACGAAGCATAGCTGACGATGCTTCGTTTTTTGTAAGGCTAGGTTATGAACAAGCTCATTATTATTTTGTGGATGATTACTATTCATCCGCCAATAAGGTCCATTCCTCCACAAACTGTTCTAGCTCTTGTTTCTGTTTTTCTACTTCCTCATGAATGTGAAGTGATTTTTCGTGGTCTTGAAATATTTCTGGATCACAGAGAAGCTGTTCATTTGCTTCAATTTTTTGTTCGAGCTCTTCAATAATCCCTTCTAGCTCTTCAATTCTTCTAAGGCGCTGTCTTTCCAGCTTCTTAGCTTCTTTGTCCTGTTGATAACTCGTCTTTTCCTGCTTTATCGGTTGACCGGCTTCCTTTTTTTGTTCCTCCAGCTCCTTTAACTCTTCCTGCTCAAGTTTCTTTTCCACATAATAATCATAATCACCCAAATACTCAGTAGAGCCGTATTTGCTAAGCTCAACCACTTTAGAAGCAATACGGTTGATAAAGTACCGGTCGTGGGAAACGAATAGAATGGTGCCCGGATAATCGACTAGGGAATTTTCCAGTATTTCTTTACTATCTAAATCAAGATGGTTGGTCGGCTCGTCTAATATTAAAAGGTTTGCTTTCTGCATCATCAGCTTCGCAAGTGCCAAACGGGCCTTTTCACCGCCGCTCAAGGTAGATACAATTTTTAATACATCATCACCTGAGAATAAAAAGTTTCCGAGAATCGTACGGATTTCTTTTTCACTTTTTAAAGGATAATCGTCCCAAAGCTCATTGAGTACCTTTTTGTTTGAGGTGAGTTCAGCTTGTTCCTGATCATAGTAACCAATCGATACATTTGTACCATATTGAATATCACCTTCTTGTGGTTCGAGCTTTTTCATAATTGTTTTTAATAATGTTGATTTACCAATCCCGTTTGGTCCGACAAGGGCAATGCTTTCTCCTCTTGTCAGACGTATATTTATATCCTGAGAGACAGCTTCTTCGGTATAACCAATAGACAGAGATCTAACCTGTAAAACTTCATTTCCAGATTGTTTTTCTATATCAAAGGAGAAGGAAGCTGATTTTTCATTTCCTAATGGACGATCCATTAACTCCATTCTTTCCAGCTTTTTACGTCGACTCTGAGCCCGTTTCGTTGTAGAGGCTCGGGCAAGATTACGCTGGATAAAATCCTGCAGCTTATTGACCTCCTCTTGCTGTTTTTCATATTGCTTCATTTCCCGTTCATAATTCTCAGCTTTTTTATCTAAGTAAGAGCTATAGTTTCCTACATATTTAGTGATTTGCTGCCGAGATATTTCATAGACCTGATTCACAACCTTATCGAGGAAATAACGGTCATGGGATACAATCAGGATAGCACCTTCATAGCCCTGTAGATATTGTTCAAGCCAGGATAATGTATCAATATCAAGGTGGTTTGTCGGCTCATCGAGAATTAGTATCTCGGGCTTTGATAGCAGTAATTTACCAAGTGCTAGACGTGTCTTTTGCCCGCCGCTTAAGGATGAAATTTTAGTATGATAATCAAAGGATTGAAAATTCAGTCCATGCAGTACAGAGCGAATGTCAGCTTCATACTGATAGCCACCTTTTTCCTTAAATTCCACCTGCAGGACATCATATTCCTTTAGTACCTTTTCGTAACTGGCCTCATTTTGAAGAGTGGCTGGGTCAGACATTTGATTTTCCAAGCTTCGCAGCTTTTGTTCCTGCTGTCTTAGATCAGCAAAAACGGATAGCATTTCCTCCCAAATAGATACATTTGATTCAAGACCTGTATCCTGAGCAAGGTAGCCAATTTTCACTTCTTTTGGCTTAATAATATCGCCTGAGTCATAGGATAGATGCCCAGCGATTATTTTTAATAAGGTAGATTTTCCTGCACCGTTTCTTCCAACTAAAGCGATGCGGTCTCGCGTTTGTACCTCTAATTTTATATTTGATAAAATAATATCTGCTCCATAGTATTTACATAATTGATTGATTTGTAATAAAATCATGATTGTTCACCTCTATACTACTAGATTAACCGATAAAGAGGTTGACAGCAATACATAGGGAATTGAGCGGTTATAGATAGATTCAATAGTAATTGTATATTTTATTAAAATAGGAAACACTATTTGTGAAGGAGAATACAAAGTAAAGACAAATACCTATAAAATAGTGTATCATTTATAAAGAGGGGTTTTTATATGGCTGAGTTTACTCATTTTAATGAGCAAGGCAGAGCAAAGATGGTAGATGTCAGTGAGAAAGCTGAGTCCTTTCGAACTGCGGCTGCAATATCAAGTATTATTGTGAGTCAGGAAATATATGATAAAATAACGAATAACCAAATGAAAAAGGGAGACGTTTTAGCGGTTGCCCAGGTTGCAGGAATAATGGCAGCAAAAAAGACATCGGATATTATTCCCATGTGTCATCCGCTTTCATTAACTGGTGTTGATATCTCATTTTCATGGGAATCAAAGAATGAAGATTATGAATTGTTTATTAAAGTTTTTGTTAAAACGAAAGGGAGCACTGGAGTAGAAATGGAAGCCCTCACTGCCGCGTCTGTGTGCGCTTTAACAGTCTATGATATGTGTAAAGCAATCGATAAAGGAATGGTGATAGGAGAGACATATTTAGTAGAGAAAACAGGTGGCAAAAACGGGGACTTTAAAAGGATGTAAAAATGAAAGTGTTTACAGACAGGTGTTTAGTCATTAATGGCCCGTACACAAAGTGAAAAAGGAATAAGGAAGGGAAAAGGGGGATTCGAATGGCAAATGAAACGACCAAGATACCGCAAGCAACAGCAAAGAGATTGCCTTTATATTATCGATTTTTAACAAATTTACACGCGTCTGGAAAACAAAGAGTATCTTCAGCTGAGCTTAGTGAAGCAGTGAAGGTAGATTCAGCAACAATCCGGAGAGATTTTTCTTATTTTGGTGCATTGGGTAAAAAAGGTTATGGATATAATGTTCAGTATTTGCTATCCTTTTTCCGTAAAACTTTGGACCAGGATGAACTGACAAAGGTGGCTTTAATTGGAGTCGGAAATCTTGGAACGGCCTTTTTAAATTATAATTTCTTAAAAAATAATAACACCAAAATTGCAGTCGCTTTTGACGTACAGGCAGATAAAGTCGACCATAAGATTGGGAATGTACCTGTCTATCATATGGATAATCTTGAAAAGGTTATAGAGGAACAGGGAATTGAGGTTGCCATACTAACCATTCCGGCACCGGTAGCCCAATTTGTGACAGACCGGCTGTTGAAGGCTAATATAAGGGGAATATTAAACTTTACACCTGCTCGTTTAACAGTGCCTGCACATGTACGCGTACACCATATAGATCTAGCAGTAGAGCTTCAATCACTTGTATACTTCTTAAAGCACTATTCAATAGAAGAAGAAGCAACAGATGAATAAAAAAATGGCCCTTATAGGGTCATTTTTTTGTCTGCTGCTTTTTTAGCTGAAAGTGAAACAGAATCATTCGAATTCCTGAACCAAAGTCAAAGGTGGCAAGGATAATAAGCAAGATGGTGAAAAATCCCCAGCCGCCATCCTCGTTAATATTTTGAATCGCGAAGAAGGTAAATAATGTACCAAGAAATATATAAATGATACCCGAAAAAAGCGGTGATTGTCTCAAAGCATAATCCTCCATGAATTAAGATTTATAATGGTTGGAACAAATCCGGATATAGCTGCATAATCACGACAATGGTATTCATTGATACATGAGCGAAAATCGGGACCAGTATCCGTTTTGTTTTGACATACAAAAAAGCAAACGTAAAGCCCATTGCTGAGTATAGGAGTACGTGTTCTGGCTCCCCATGTGCAAAGGCAAAAATAAGTGAACTGATAAGACCGGCTAGAAAGAAATTCAATCGGGTGTAAAGAGCCCCGAATAGAATTTTACGGAACACAATTTCTTCTAGAATGGGTCCAATAATGGAAGTGACAAGGATGACCATAGGAGCTGTCTTAATGAGATTAACGATTTGCTCTGTGTTATCTGATCCTATTTCAATACCAAGCAAATATTCAATATTTGCTGCTGTAATTTGGGCAAAGAAGGCCAAAAAAATTCCTCCAACGGCCCAATACATGGAGTCTCGAGGTGACAAAGCCCTTTCATTGCGAACAGGGTTTGTCCATTCCCTTCGTAGGAGAAAAAGAATGATGATGAGAGTAACAGAAAAGCTAATCATTATCCATAAGGAAACAGATAGTTCCGCCATTTCCTGAGGGCTCTTTCCTAATAAACTACCAAAATAAGTGACAAGAGGTACCCCTAAAATCCCGGAAAGGTGCATGAATGTATATGCAATCAAAATAAACCAATATTCTTTCTTCAAAGTGAAGTTCTCCTTTAACATATATCCTGTATAAAGCATATCTATTTCATTTTATCAGTAATCCTCTAAAACCCTCAAATTATAACACCTAATATTTCACATGGTATAAGCTTAAGTAAACATGGCGATAAATAATATTTGTGAGCCGTTTAGTTATTTTATCATTTACCGAACTGTTAAACTTTTTAATAAAAATTTACATGTTGTGACTTGCAAAAGGAAATCAAATTTATTAATATTATAGATGTGTTAGCACTCGATAGAGATGAGTGCTAATAAATAAAAACAAAAATTGACATATTATTTGAGGAGGTTGTTTCAATTGTTAAAGCCACTAGGTGATCGCATTATCATTGAACCTGTTGCATCAGAGGAAAAAACTGCAAGCGGTATCGTGTTACCGGACACTGCAAAGGAAAAACCACAGGAAGGTAAGGTAGTCGCTGTAGGTACTGGTCGCGTTCTTGAAAATGGTGAGCGTGTCGCTCTTGAAGTATCTGTTGGCGATCGCATTATCTTCTCAAAATACGCTGGTACTGAAGTGAAATATGAAGGTACAGATTATTTAATCGTTCGTGAAAATGATATCCTTGCTGTAATTGGATAATAATGATTTTCAGGCGCCAGCTAGGCTGACGCCCTATAGATTTGATTTTTTTTCATAGTATGGACAATATTAAGGAGGTAATTCATAATGGCAAAAGAAATTAAGTTCAGCGAAGAAGCCCGCCGTGGAATGCTGCGTGGGGTTGATGCTCTTGCAAATGCAGTTAAAGTAACTCTTGGACCAAAAGGACGTAACGTGGTTCTTGAGAAAAAATTCGGTTCACCTCTAATTACAAATGATGGTGTAACCATTGCAAAAGAAATCGAGCTTGAAGACGCATTTGAAAACATGGGTGCGAAATTAGTAGCAGAAGTAGCAAGCAAAACAAATGATATTGCTGGTGACGGTACTACGACTGCAACAGTTCTTGCTCAAGCGATGATTCGTGAAGGGCTTAAAAACGTAACTGCCGGAGCGAACCCAATGGGAATCCGCAAAGGTATGGATAAAGCAATTCAAACAGCTCTAGAAGAATTAAAAGCGATCTCAAAACCAATCGAAGGAAAAGAGTCTATTGCACAGGTTGCTGCGATTTCTTCTGCTGACGAAGAAGTAGGTCAATTAATTGCAGAAGCAATGGAACGCGTTGGTAACGATGGTGTTATCACAATTGAAGAGTCAAAAGGATTCTCAACTGAGCTAGATGTAGTTGAAGGTATGCAATTTGACCGCGGATATGCTTCACCATACATGGTAACAAACTCGGATAAGATGGAAGCTGTTCTTGACAATCCATATATCTTAATCACAGATAAAAAGATCACTAGCATTCAAGAAATCCTTCCTGTTCTTGAGCAGGTTGTACAACAAGGCAAGCCATTATTATTGATTGCTGAAGATGTTGAAGGCGAAGCACTTGCAACAATCGTTCTTAACAAGCTTCGTGGAACATTCAATGCAGTAGCTGTTAAAGCTCCTGGCTTCGGTGATCGTCGTAAAGCTATGCTTGAAGATATCGCTATCCTAACTGGCGGTCAAGTAATTACAGAAGATCTTGGACTTGATCTTAAATCTGCCCAAATCGATCAATTAGGTCGTGCGGTGAAGGTTGTCGTAACAAAAGAAACAACTACAATTGTTGAAGGCGCAGGGGACAGCGCACAAATCGCTGGCCGTGTGAACCAAATTCGTACTCAATTAGAAGAAACGACTTCTGATTTTGACCGTGAAAAGCTACAAGAGCGTCTAGCTAAATTAGCTGGCGGTGTAGCGGTAATCAAAGTTGGTGCTGCTACTGAAACAGAATTAAAAGAGCGTAAATTACGTATTGAAGATGCATTAAACTCTACTCGCGCTGCTGTTGAAGAAGGTATCGTAGCCGGTGGTGGTACTGCATTAGTCAATATCTACAATAAAGTAGCTTCTATTCAAGCAGATGGCGACGAGCAAACTGGTATTAACATCGTATTACGTGCGATTGAAGAGCCAGTACGTCAAATCGCTCACAACGCAGGACTTGAAGGCTCTGTTATCGTTGAGCGCTTAAAGCATGAGCAAGTAGGTGTTGGTTTCAACGCTGCTACTGGCGAATGGGTAAACATGGTTGACGCTGGTATCGTTGACCCAACTAAAGTTACTCGCTCTGCACTTCAAAACGCAGGAAGCGTTGCTGCGATGTTCTTAACAACAGAAGCAGTAGTTGCTGACAAGCCAGAGCCAGAAGGTCACGGCGGCGGAATGCCTGACATGGGCGGAATGGGCGGAATGGGCGGCATGATGTAATCTGCCGGCTCTAAAGCAGCCTGTAATTTATAAAAAACACTATCAAAAAACCACTTTCTATAAATAGGAAGTGGTTTTTTTCATTAAACTGGTATGATTTGTCACAGGTTTATTTTATGTCGAATAAGTGACATTTCTGTCACCTTGGTATATAATAATTTTCGAATAAGAAATTAAAGAGCAAAGTGACATTTCTGTCACTTTGACTATATAGAGGAAGGGATTAGATATGTACTTAGCCTTAAAGGAAATAAAAAATTCAAAGCTTCGTTTTACGATGATAGGGGCCATTATTGTCCTTATTGCATGGCTTGTCTTCATTCTTTCCGGTCTCGGGAATGGACTGGGAACGATTAGTGCGGCATCGATGAAAAATATGGATACAGATTATGTGGTATATGAAAAAGGAGCAGGTGCTTCTTTTATGAAATCAAGTATTTCCGGTGACATAAAGGAGGACTTGCTTGCTGCGGATGGAGTAGACGATGCAGCTTTATTTGGTCAAGCTACAGTGGCCATTTCAAAGGGAGAAACGGATAATTCTGAGGAAAAAACAGACGCTGTTATCTTAGGAATTGAGCCAGGTTCATTTATCGAACCAGCTGTCATCGAAGGAGTCCAACTTGACCCAGATGTAGAGAATGGCGTCATAGCAGATGAGAAATTAAAGAATGAAGGCTATAAGCTCGGTGATGAGATCGTTGTCGACGGCTCTCTCATTACATTGAAGATCATAGGCTTTGTGAAGGGGGAATCCTTTAACCACCTACCGTCCATATTCAGTACGGTTGAACAATGGAGATCCTATAGCTATGCTGCACCGGGCTCTGATAATGGCTTGCCAAATGTCGTGAATGCCATTGCCTTACAAGGAGAAGAAATGGATCCGGCAGCAATCGATGGTAAAATGGAAGGGATAGAAACGGTAACAAAGTCTCAAGCACTATTAGGTATGCCGGGCTATAAAGCAGAAATGGGTACCATTTATATGATGCTTGCCTTTCTGATTGTTATTTCAGCTGTTGTCATCGGCGTCTTCTTCTATGTATTAACGATTCAAAAAACTCAGCAATTCGGTGTCATGAAAGCTATTGGTGCATCGAATCATTTTGTAGCACGCTCCATAATTGCACAGGTATTTGTTATCTCACTTACTAGTATAATCATTGGAATTATATTAACCTATTTGACGGCCCTTATATTCCCAGAAGGTATGCCGTTTAGCTTAAACTTTGGAATGGTAATGATTTATGCAATCGCACTGCTTATTGTCAGTGTGCTAGGATCACTTGTCTGTGTTCGTCGTATTTCGAAAGTGGATCCATTAACGGCGCTTGGGAGGGTTGAATAATGGAAGGCTTACAGCTTATTAATGTGACAAAGCAATATAAAGAAGGCGAAACAACTGTGACTGCCCTAAATAGTGTCTCGATGGATGTAAAACCTGGTGAGTTTGTCGCTATCATCGGACCCTCAGGCTCCGGTAAAAGTACGCTTCTGACAATTGCGGGTGCTTTATTACAGGCCACATCAGGTGAAGTGCTTGTGAATGGAACGAACCTATCCTCGATGGCTGAAAAGGCATTATCAGATTTTCGCTTAAATAAAGTCGGATTTATTTTGCAAACCTCAAACTTAATTCCTTATTTAAATGTATTGGAGCAAATAGAATTGGTAAGTAAGATGGCTGGTAGATTAACTGCAAAGCAAAAGGATAATGCTAAGCAGCTTCTGCAAGAGTTGGGTCTTGGCGGCAAATTCAAAAAGCTACCTAAACAATTATCCGGTGGAGAACGCCAGCGGGTTGCGATTGCGCGTGCTTTTATTAACAATCCTGATATTATTCTTGCGGACGAACCAACAGCAAGCTTGGATTCAAATCGTGCCTTTGAAGTGGTACAGCTTATCTCTAAAGAAGTTAAAGAGCGTAATAAAGCAGCTGTCATGGTAACCCATGATGAGCGGATGCTTTCCTATTGTGACAAGGTGTATCGCATGGCAGACGGTGTACTTACACTAGAAAAATCTGATAGCTTACAAGTAACAAACTAATCATTCTATCAAAGTTTGATTCTCTTAATGATAATAATAAAAAGGCCTTTCATCAGTTTACTTGACTGATAGAAGGCCTTTTTCTTTTGAATTAATTTTTAATAGTGGTAGGTTTGTCTCGAGTATCCTCTCTATATCTTCTAGGTGAATAGTTCGTAATTCTCTTGAAATTACGGTTGAACGACCTGAGATTATTATACCCACAATGAATGGCTATCTCGCTAATCGACTGTTCACTGTTTTTCAATAGATAACAGGCCTGGGAAGTTCGATAATGATTAAGATAGTCGGTAAAGGTCATATTGGTCATGTGAACAAATAGCTTTGATAAATAGGCATAATCATATTGAAGCTGCTTAGCGATTACTTTTAAGGTGCAATCCTCACTATAATTCTTATCAACATAAAGCAGAATTTTATGTAGTACTTTTGTTTTTGATGAGTATGCAACTGGAATAAATTCCGTATTCTCAACCAAGATCGCACAAATATGATAAAGGAAGCTTTTTTGCTGATAAATAGAATCTAATCCAGTTAAGTTGGGAGCCTTGTTGAGGTGAATGATGTTATTCTCAGGTACGTATCCCTTATAATTATTAAAAAAGTGCCCGATTATTTCTGGTGAAAAAATGACGATAGATATATCGGAATGATTCAAGGTTTTAAATTCATGCATCTGGTTATTAAAAACAAAGGCGACGTCATTTTTATGCAGCATATACTCTTTTTGATCAATCGTTACGAACAATTTTCCTTCATTTACAATAATCAATTCGTAAGCATGGTGAAAATGAAGCGGAAAGTTAAAATTACATAGTGAAGAAGTGTGAAAGGCGTCTTTCTCTTCAACTCCATGATGTTCAAAAAAAGCCACAGGCTGCTCCCCCTTAAAATAGGTATAAACACTAATATTGTCTTAAATTATACTATTTTTTGAATAGAAGTATGATGTTTTTTCCAACTATAATGTACGTATGTTGGAGATATATAGGAGGAAGGATAATGGCTTTTGAATATCATGTAGCAAAAAATGGTTCAGATGATGCACAGGGAACAGTACAAAATCCATTCTTAACTATAAATAAGGCTGCCTCTGTTGCAGTAGCAGGTGATACGATTATTGTCCATGAGGGAATCTATCGCGAGTGGGTTAAGCCGAAGAATGCAGGATTAAGTGAATATAGAAGAATTACCTATCAAGCTGCCAATGGCGAGAAGGTAGTAATTAAAGGTTCCGAGCAGATTCAAGAGTGGGAACAAGTAGAGGGAACTGTCTGGAAATCAGTATTACCCAATAGCTTTTTTGGCGACTATAACCCGTACGTGGAAGAAATTTTTGGGGATTGGGTTGTGTATAATCCAGGAAGACACCTGGGCGATGTCTATCTAAATGGTATGTCCTTTTATGAAGCTGAAAACCTGGAGAAAATACAGAACCCTGTAGTGAAAAAGGAAGTGTTAGATCACTGGACAGAAACGATTGTCCCAGTTCTTAACCCAGAGCAAACGAAATATCTTTGGTTTTCCGAAGTGGATGAAAAAAATACAACCATTTACGCTAATTTTCATGAATTCAATCCTAATGATGAATTAGTAGAAATTAATGTACGAAAAGCTTGCTTTTATCCGGATCAAAATGGCATCAATTTTATTACGGTGAGAGGCTTTGAAATGTGCCATGCAGCAACTCCGTGGACTCCTCCAACGGCAGATCAGCCTGGGTTAATTGGGCCTCACTGGAGTAAAGGCTGGATTATTGAGGACAATGTGATTCATGACTCCAAGTGTAGTGCGATTAGTATAGGAAAAGAAGCATCAACAGGAGATAATTATCGTACAAAAAGAAAAGATAAGCCCGGCTATCAATATCAGTTAGAATCCGTTTTTCTCGCCAAACAAGCTGGGTGGAGCAAGGAAAAAATCGGTTCACATATTATTAGAAACAATATCATCTATGACTGTGGCCAAAATGGTATTGTAGGGCATTTAGGCTGTGTATTTAGCGAAATCTATCATAATCATATTTATAATATAGCTATAAAGCGCGAGTTTTACGGACATGAGATTGCTGGTATCAAGCTACATGCAGCTATTGATGTGCAAATACATCATAATCGGATCCATGACTGCTCCTTAGGAACATGGTTAGATTGGCAGACACAAGGAACAAGAGTCAGCAAAAATCTGTATTACCGAAACAGTCGTGACTTATTTGTGGAAGTGAGCAGTGGTCCTTATCTCGTGGATCATAACATTTTAACAGCAGACTATGCTTTGGATAATCATGCTCAGGGTGGAGCCTACGTAAATAATTTAATCCGTGGGAAAATGGTTCATCGGAAAATGCTTGATCGCGCAACACCCTATCATGTGCCACATAGCACGGAGGTAGCAGGGTTCGCTGTTACTTATGGTGGAGATGACCGCTTTTTAAATAATATATTTATCGGTGATGAGAATTTAGAAAAGGTTGGTACTGCCCATTATAACGGATACCCTGGTTCTCTCGAAGAATATATTGAAACCGTCCATCAAGTGGAAGGTGATCATGAAGCGTTTAATCAAGTAGAACAGCCAGTTTATATTAACCATAATGCATACTTCAAGGGTGCGGAGTCTTTTGAAAGAGAAAAGGAGAAGATGGAAGGTAGCCACTTTAATCCGAATCTGAAAATAATAGAGGATGGAAATGAAGTATATCTTTCTCTTGAGCTCCCTGAAGATTTCGAGACATTCCTTGGGGAGATTCAATCTACGAATACCTTAGAAAGAGTCCGCATTGTAGATGCAGAGTTTGAAAGTCCAGATGGAAGCGAAGTTGTTCTAAATACTGACCTTTTAGGAGAGCAACGGAAAGAAAAGAGTGTAATCGGCCCAATTGAAATATTAAAAGCAGGAAAAAATAAGATAAAGGTTTGGGGATAATTAGGTGTCAAACCAATTGATCAAATAATGAGCCGCAAAAACCCTCATAGAAAATCTATGAGGGTTTTGCTTCTTCTTTAATAAAGCGATCAACGACAAAGGCTGAAACACCTAGTGCTGTTGAATACTTATTCAATTTAGAGAATTCTAAATCCATTTCCTTTTGATGATATCCAAGTGTATGGTGTTCAATGGTCGTTTGAATAGGTCCTTCAATCCATTCCTTCGCTAATGCCAAACGATTCCCAATGATGACCTGGTCAGGATTAAAGGTATTTATAATGTTATTAATTCCATATCCAAGGTAATTACCGATTTTTTTAAACAGGTTTTGGGCAATTTGGTCTCCCTTTTCAGCTTGTTCGATTAATGTCTCAAGAGAATCAATGTTTGGGTCTGCCATCTCAAGTAAAGCATGCTCAGAGGCGTACGCTTCCCAACATCCTCTGCTTCCGCAATTACAACGTTTTCCGTTCATATCAATAATCATATGTCCCATTTCTCCGGAAAATCCATTTTTACCTTGATATAGTTCCTTATTAACTATAATCCCTGCACCAATCCCAATTCCGGCACTGATATAAATGATATCCATATAATCCTGACCTGCGCCAAACCTTTGTTCACCAACAGCTCCTGCATTCGCCTCGTTTTCAACTGTGACCGGTACGTGAAATAAAGCTTCAAGCTTCTCCTTTAGCTGAACATTTTTCCAGCCTAAATTTGGAGCAAGGATAATAGTACCTTCTTTGTTGACCATTCCCGGCACGCCTACACCTATCCCTATTACGCCATATCTACTCTGCGGCATCTCCTCCATGATAGACATTATCATTTGTTGAACAATGCTTATGGTTGTCGTATAAGGGGTTTGATGGACTGTTTGATTCTTTTCAATCAGGATATTTCCCAATAAATCGGTCAAAATACATAGGACATAATTGACCCCAATATCAACACCGATTGCGTATCCAGCATCTTTATTGAAGTGAAGGATAACAGGACGACGTCCGCCGCTAGATTCACCTGGACCTGATTCAAAAATAAGCTCTTCCTCTAGTAATTCATTTACAAGTGAAGAAACGGTGGCCTTGTGTAAACCAGACACTTGAGCGATATCTGCTCTAGAAATGGAGTCCTTTTCCATAATGATTTGTAGCACAAGTGCTTTATTATTTTTTTTCACAACTTGTTGGTTCCATGTTATCGTTTCCACTTATAAAATCTCCTTATTACGTAGTACTTTTATTTTACCACAAACTTAGTTTATTGGATATACAAACTTTTTCCATAGTGCTATAATGAACCATGAATAGGTTAACTTATACGTATTTAAACAAGAAAGGAACGATCTAAATTGAAGAGAGTTCGTTGGGGTGTTATCAGTACAGCAGAGATTGCCCAAACACAGGTCATTCCTGCCATATTACGATCAGAGAATGCAGAGCTAGTTGGTATTGCCAGCAGAGGTAGCAAAGCCAAAGAAATTGCAGAGAACCTCACGGTACCGTTTGCCTATGATTCCTATGAAAAGCTGTTAGCAAATCCAGAAATTGATGCCGTTTACATACCGCTTCCAAATCATTTACATAAGAATTGGGTGATTGAAGCAGCAAAGGCTGGCAAGCATGTCCTTGTTGAGAAACCTGCTGCATTAACAGCTGAGGAAGCAGAAGAAATGATTGAATATTGTCGTAAGGAAAATGTGAAATTTATGGAAGCCTTTATGTATCAATTCCATCCTCAACATGAACGTGTTCGTGAAATCTTGGCCTCGGGTGAACTTGGTGAGATTAAATTTATGCGGGCAGGCTTTTCTTATTTTCTTGAAGATAGACAATCAAATATCCGCATGAAAAAGGAGATGGGTGGAGGTAGTATTTATGATATCGGCTGTTATTGTATTCATTCCATTCGGTATCTATTAGAATCTGAACCTGTCACTATTAAGGCCTTTGCGGAAATTGACCCTCAAACTAATATTGATCTTGCAGCGATTGTTCATATGGAGTTGGAAAATGGTATCAGATGTGTGTTTGATTCTAGTTTTGACATGGCATTTAGAAATGAATATGAAATTGTTGGGACAAAAGACAGGCTCACTGTACCGTACGCCTATCGGCCTGATGTGATGGAGCAAGATGCTGTTATTCGTATAGGGGACCGGACTGAGAGGATAGCTGGTGATTCATATAAGGTGCAAATCGAACATTTTTCCAAAGTCATTTTAGAGGATTCAGAACCTTCCTATTCAGGAATAAAAACTCTGCAAAATATGCGCGTAATTGATGCTTGTTATCGTTCAATAGAAGAAAAGCGGGTTGTTTCATTATAGTAGTGAAGTGACTGCTTAAGAATTGTGACAGACTTAAGAACATTTATAATCTCTTAGTTTATTGAGTAGACAAACTAAGTGGCCGGTGCTATAATCTGATTATCGAGGGTCAGATAACAATCTTTTAACCCTTTATAAGCATATAAAAAAATGAATGAATCATAATACTTCTAGGAGGAGTAACGACATGGCTTATTTCGAATCAGTTAACAAAATTAAATATGAAGGCGCTTCATCTACTAATCCTCTAGCTTTTAAATATTATAATCCAGAAGAAAAAATTAATGGAAAATCAATGGAAGAACTTCTTCGCTTCTCAGTAGCATACTGGCATACATTTAATGCTGATGGTTCTGATCCATTTGGTGTAGGTACGGCTATCCGTCCATGGAATCATCTTCAAGGCTTAGACCTTGCAAAAGCACGCGTTGAAGCAGCATTTGAACTTTTTGAAAAATTAAATGCACCTTTCTTTGCTTTCCATGATGTGGATATCGCTCCAGAAGGAAGCACACTAAAGGAAACAAATGAAAATCTAGACGTGATTGTATCCATGATCAAGGATTACATGAAGACAAGTAAAACAAAATTACTTTGGAACACAGCTAATATGTTCTCAAATCCAAGATATACTCATGGTGCAGCGACTTCACCGAATGCAGATGTTTTCGCTTATTCTGCTGCAAAAGTTAAAAAAGGCTTGGAAGTAGCAAAAGAACTAGGCGCAGAAAACTATGTATTCTGGGGCGGCCGTGAAGGCTATGAAACACTACTAAATACAGATATGAAGCTAGAGCAGGACAACCTAGCGCGTTTCTTCCATATGGCAGTTGACTATGCAAAGGAAATTGGTCTAAACGTTCCATTCCTAATCGAGCCAAAACCAAAAGAACCTACAAAGCATCAATATGATTTCGATGTGGCTACTGGAATTGCCTTCTTACAAAAATATGATTTAACAGATTACTTCAAGTTTAATATCGAAGCTAACCACGCTACACTTGCAGGTCATACATTTGAGCATGAGCTACATGTTGCACGTATCAACGGAATGCTTGGATCTGTTGATGCAAACCAAGGTGACACACTTCTTGGCTGGGATACAGATGAATTCCCAACAGACTTATATTCAAACACATTAGCAATGTATGAAATCTTGAAAAATGGCGGTTTAGGTAAAGGTGGCTTAAACTTTGATGCAAAAGTAAGAAGAGGATCATTTGAGCCAGAAGATCTTTTCGAAGCACATATTGCTGGTATGGATGCATTTGCTGTAGGACTAAAAGTGGCAAACAAACTAATTGAAGACAAAGTGCTTGATAGTTTTGTAGAAGATCGTTATAGCAGTTATACAAATGGAATCGGGTTAGATATTGTGGAAGGTAGAACAAACTTCCGTGAACTAGAAGCATATGCTCTTGGACTAACTGAGATTAAGAATAAATCAGGTAAAACAGAGCGCTTAAAGGCCTTAATTAATCAATATCTACTAGAAACAATTTCTAAATAAGAATCATGAAAATGTGCTGGAAGTATTTTGCTCCAGCACATTTTTATAGAAAGGGATGATACTTTATGAAATACGTAATTGGTGTTGATCTCGGTACAAGTGCGGTAAAGATATTGCTTGTCAATCAAAAGGGAGAGGTTTATAAAGAAACCTCAAAATCTTATCCGCTTATTATTGAAAAATCTGGATATAGCGAACAAAACCCGGAGGAGTGGGTTGAAAAAACCACTGCAGGGCTGGCTGAATTAATCGAGCAATTTGATGGAGATGTAAATGACATCGAGGGCATTAGTTTCTCCGGACAAATGCATGGGCTTGTTTTATTAGATGCAGAAAACCAGGTTTTAAGAAATTCTATTTTATGGAACGATACAAGAACAACAAAGCAATGTGAAAAAATCTATGAGGTTGTTGGAAAACAGCAGCTTTTGGAAATCACAAAGAACCCTGCTTTGGAAGGGTTTACATTACCGAAAATTCTATGGGTACAAGAGAATGAGCCTGAAATTTTTGAACGTGCAAGCGTATTTATGCTTCCAAAGGATTATTTGCGTTATCGCATTACCGGAAATGTTCATATGGAATACAGTGATGCTGCAGGGACGTTATTGTTAAATGTAGCTAAGCGAGAATGGAGTCAAGAAATATTAACTCATTTTAATCTTTCTCCTGAGTTTTGCCCACCATTAGTAGAATCTCATGACTTTGTTGGTACCGTGAGTGCAGAATTTGCCCAAGTTACGGGATTATCAGAAGCTACAAAGGTGTTTGCAGGCGGTGCGGATAATGCCTGCGGTGCCATTGGTTCAGGAATTTTATCAGAAGGAAAGACCTTATGCAGTATTGGAACATCTGGTGTTGTCCTTTCTTATGAGGAGAGAAGTGACCTTGACTTTGAAGGTAAGGTTCACTATTTTAACCATGGAGAAGAAAATACGTTTTATACAATGGGTGTGACTTTGGCTGCAGGCTACAGCTTAAGCTGGTTTAAGGATACATTTGCGAAACAGGAAGCATTTGAGCAATTTTTAGAAGGTGTCGACCAGGTGCCAGCTGGCAGCAACGGCTTGCTGTTTACTCCTTATATTGTAGGAGAGAGAACACCACATGCAGATTCAACTATTCGTGGAAGCTTTATCGGAATTGATGCGGCACACGAACGGAAGCATTTTGCCCGTGCTGTACTAGAAGGAATTACCTTCTCCTTACATGAATCGATAGAGATCTTCAGAAGTAGTGGAAAAACAATTGATACAATTATTTCCATCGGTGGCGGTGCTAAAAATGAAACATGGCTGCAGATGCAGGCAGATATTTTTAACGCAAAAATTGAAAAGCTGACAAGCGAGCAAGGTCCTGGAATGGGAGCAGCTATGTTAGCGGCTTATGGCTGTGGCTGGTTTGCTTCCTTAAAAGAATGTGCGGAAGTCTTTATTCAAACTTCAAAAACCTATCATCCAGTTCCGGAAAATGTGGAAAACTATAAGAAGCTTTTCTCCATTTATCAGCAGGTGTACACTCAAACCCAAACTTTGAATGAGCAGCTGAGAGAGTTTAGAAAGTAATGATCAAATGATCAGCCACAAAGATGTCCAGAAAAGCTTAGAGTTTTGATGAGCTAAATATCAAAAAAACCCCACCTCCGTGGGGCTTTCTTTTCATTCACCCTATTTTCATTTATGAACGGATCATCAAATAGGTTGAACAGAACAATTAAAGGGAAGGAAGAATGAAATGAAGGTTATACAAGAGAACTTAGGTCAAATTAATAACCAGTCTGTTTTTTCATATACGTTGAAAAATGATGATGGCTTTGAAGTAACAGCGATTAATTACGGTTGCATCATTACGAAAATAATGGTTCCGGATAAAAGCGGTCAGGTTGAAAACGTTGTTCTTGGTCATGACACGCTAAAGGAATATATCGAGGACTCCAGTTTTCTCGGTGCGGTTGTAGGACGTGTGGCAGGACGAATAAAAGGTGGTTCCTTTGAACTGGATGGAACTACATATACCTTAGCGCAGAATAATCATCCCAATCATCTGCATGGTGGGATTAAAGGATTTAATAAAGTAATTTGGGATGCAGAATTAATGAATGATGGAGTTCGTTTTACATATTTAAGCAAGGATGGGGAAGAGGGTTATCCAGGAAATCTTTCTGTTGAAGTTATTTATAGACTAACGAACGATCATGAGCTATTGATCCATTATAGTGCGCAAACTGATCAGAAAACTTTATTAACCGTTACGAACCACTCTTATTTTAACTTAAGCGGAAATCTTAAAAGGGACGTATTAAATCATACGTTAACCCTGAAAAGTAATCAATATTTGGAGCTTGATCAAGGTTTTATCCCAACTGGGCATATGGCAGATGTTGAAAACACACCATTCGATTTTACCAGTGAAAGGGCTATAAAAACGGGGGCTGAATCGGAACATCCGCAAAATATATTAGTGGGAAATGGGTATGACCATCCGTTCCTGTTGAATGCAAATCATGAAAATGAAATAGTTTTACAGGACCCTGAAAGCGGGAGAGCTCTAACGGTTGAAACCGATGAACCAGCTGTTATTGTATACTCTGGCAACTCTTTAGCACCAGAAGGAGCTTTTCGGGAGGTTCCTTCCAGAAAGTACTTAGGTATATGTCTGGAAACACAGGCATTACCTGACGCCATTCACCATCCTCATTTTCCATCCATCGTGCTTGACAAAGGTCAGCAGTATGCAACACATACAAAGTATAAGTTTGGATTAATAGAGGATAAAATAGACTGATTGGTGTAGAGGCTTGGTAAGGATATAATATGAAGAAAGGGAGATGGAAAAATGAAATACCGTGAGTTGGGGAATACAGGAATCAAGATTAGTGAAGTGAGCTTTGGAACCTGGGCAATCGGTGGCTCATGGGGTCAAACGAATGATACAGAAGCACTTAAATCCTTAGAGTTTGCAATGGATAAGGGTGTTAACTTTTTTGATACAGCAGATGTATATGGGAACGGTCATAGCGAAAGGTTATTAGCTAAAGCGACAAAGGGGAAGGAAAATCAAATTTACATTGCGACAAAATTCTGCCGACAAGGCGATATTTTTGATCCGAAGAACTACAGCTATGAAAAAGTGAGTGCTTATTGTGAAGATAGTCTCCGCCGTTTGAATCGGGAGGCCATAGACTTATATCAAATTCATTGCCCAGCAACTGAAATTTTGAAAGACGGCAGTGTATTTGAAGTGCTTGACCGTTTGCAGAGCGAAGGGAAAATCCGCCACTATGGTGTTAGTGTAGAAACGGTGGAGGAAGGGTTAATTTGTTTGGAGAATCCAAATGTTAAGAGCTTGCAGATTATTTTTAATATGTTCCGCCAAAAGCCTTTGGAAAAGTTAATCCCGGAAGCTTCTCAAAAAGGGGTGGGGCTGTTGGTTAGATTACCGCTTGCTAGCGGTCTCTTAACTGGGAAGTTTACTGCAGATCATGAATTTGAAAAAGACGACCACCGTCGTTTTAATGAAAATGGAGAGGCTTTTAATGTCGGTGAAACCTTTGCTGGTCTTGGATTCCAAAAGGGTGTCGAATTAGCAGATCAGTTAAAGTGGATTGGAGAGGGCCGTCCAACGATGGCAAGTGCAGCACTGCGCTGGATTTTGGACCAGAAAGAGATTACTGCCGTGATTCCTGGTTTTAAAAATTTGAAACAGGTAGAGGATAATCTGGTTGCACTGAATACAAAGCCATTCTCTGATGAAGAAAAACAAAATATCCAACGCTTTTACAATGAGAAGGTAAAGGATTTTATCAGAGGACCTTATTAATAGTAGAGTTGATCCTTTATATATCACTGCCTATAGAAAAACGAGACTGTCAATGGATAGTCTCGTTTCGTTTAAAGCTAACTCGGTGATAATATTATAGAAGCAATGTGGAACTTTGTGTTTGGAGGGATTATATGAATAATGCGGCTAATCGTGCATATGCTGCCACAGAATGGATAACTAGATTTGCTTATATTAATTTATTATGGATAGGTTTTACACTGCTAGGACTGGTCGTCTTTGGATTTTTTCCGGCTACAATTTCGATGTTTGCGGTTATTCGTAAATGGCTTATGGGTGAAACGGATATTCCTGTTTTTCGAACCTTTTGGGAATATTATAAAGCTGAGTTTTTTAGAAGCAATGGATTAGGACTCATCCTTGTGATTGTCGGTGGACTTATTTTTCTTGATTTATTTTTCATGAGGAATGCAGGGAGCAGTTTTATGAGTATCATTCAAATTCCCCTGTATATCTTTATGTTTGCGGTCGTTCTGACTATATTATATTTGTTCCCGGTTTATGTTCATTATGAGTTAAAGCTTACCCAAATCATCAAAAATTCATTTTTAATGATGCTAATTAACCCCATTGAAAATATCGTTATGATTGCTGGAATTGTATCGATGTACTTTGTGTTTCGATTCCTCCCGGGATTAGGCTTTTTCTTTGGTGGAAGTCTCACCGCAGCGCTTATGATGGCCACCTGCTTTTTAGTTTTTAAAAAGATGGATAAAAAGAAGCAAATAACTTAACTTCATTCAGCAAATGCTTTTTGTACCAAAAGTTTGCGACAGGTACAGAAGTCCTCCACTTCTGCAAGTGGGGGATGAATGTAAGTGGTTCTACGATTCAGTGGGGGGCAAACCTAGGCTGAATGAAGTGAAGCCTCCGGTGAATGTCTTGCGATTTCTTAAAGATAGTTTACCGAGTGAGCGCAGGTAATCCGGACGCAAATTCGACGGTCGAATTTGATCAAATACAAATGAAAAGACAGCTTGGAAAGCTTCCTGTAAAAGAGAATCTTTCCAGCTGTCTTTTTCTATTAACCATTTAACCTTTTACAGAGCCTGCTGCCATTCCTTCAACGATTTTATCACTTAGGAATAGGAAGGCTAGTAGAATAGGTACAATACTGATGACAAGAGTAGCACCAATAGCGCCCCAGTCTGTTAGGTATTGACCTACGAAGTTATTGATCCCAACTGTTAATGTCTTCCACTTATCAGAGCTAATGAACGTGTTAACAAATACGAACTCATTCCAGTTGTATATCATGTTAATGATTCCTGTTGTTGATAGTACCGGTACCGTCATCGGCAGGGTAATCTGGAAGAAAATACGGTGAATCGAACAACCATCCATTACGGCAGCTTCTTCGATTTCACGCGGGAATGTTTGATAAAAACCGAGTAATATCATAATGGTCAACGGTAAGTTAAAAGCCGTATAAGATAAAACAATGGAAATTGGGCTGTCAATTAAGTTCATGCTGTTATACATATTGAACAAAGGAATTAACGTAGAGTGCAGTG
Source organism: Bacillus tuaregi (assembly GCF_900104575.1). Lineage (NCBI taxonomy): Bacteria > Bacillati > Bacillota > Bacilli > Caryophanales > Bacillaceae > Bacillus > Bacillus tuaregi. Next base: position 3,986,382 of record NZ_LT629731.1, on the reverse strand, counting down.
GAATCATGTAAGCGACTAAGAATAATCCAAGGACAAGACCGCTAAACTTCCAGTGCATCCGTGTAACTGCAAACGTTACGAAACTAGCAAGAATGATTGTTAGGGCAACTGATAATACTGTAATCCAGACACTATTGAAGAAATAGAGTCCAATATTTCCAGATGTCCAAGCTTTTGTATAGTTTGCCCATTGGGGATCCTGCGGTAACGCAAAAGGAGACATCCCAAATACTTCTTGATTTGTTTTTAATGAAAAGAAAAGCAGCCAAACTAATGGGTAAATCTGAATAACAGCAAATATTCCTAATATAAGATAAAGAAATCCAAAGCCGATTTTGTTCAAGTAAGATTTCTTTGCATTATTGGGAACGGGAAGATCCAGTGCTGCTGATTGTTGTGAACTAACCTTACTCATTTTATTTCACTCCCCCTTATTATTGAACATCCTCTTTAGATTTCGTTAATTTCGAAGTTATTAAAGTCATAACAAGACAGATGACTAATAGTCCAAAACCAATCGCACTACCATAACCGAAGTTATTCAATTTAAAAGCTTCCTTATACATATAGGAGGCCATTACTTCACTTGCTCCGTTTGGACCGCCACCGGTCATAACGTAAATTAAGTCAAAATATTTTAATGAACCAACAACTGCAAGCATTACGGTTACTTTAAAAACGCCAGAAATTAGTGGTAATTTAATTTTGAAAGCAATTTGTAAAGGGTTGGCACCGTCAATTTTCGCCGCCTCGATTACTTCATCTGGAACATTTTTTAACGCTGCATAATAAATAAGAATATAAAAACCTGCGTATTGCCAAATAACGGGGATGAAAATAGCATAAAGAGCAATGGCTGGATCTGCTAGCCAAACAGGTGTATTTTCTACACCGAACATTTCAAGTAATCTATTGGCCATACCGTTAGTAGGGTCGAAAATCTTCATCCATAACTGTGCAATGGCAACAGATGATAATAGCATTGGAATTAAATAAATTTTGCGTAATAAGTCTGAACCTTTAATTTTACTTGCTAATACTAGAGAAATAGCTAAGTAAAGTAATAAACTCGCTGTGGAGAAAATCGCTAGTAATAATGAGTGCCATGTACTCGTCCAGAATACTTTATCCTGAATCAAGGTAACGTAGTTATCTAGACCAATAAATGTCATTTTGCCAATACCGTCCCAATCCATGAGACCGTAATAGCCTGATAATGCAATTGGAATATAAATAAGGGCTAGAACGAGAAATAAAGCAGGGAGTGTATAAAGGGCGATTACAAATTTATTTGACATTACCTTCTTCATGTTGGTCTTGTCCCCTTCCTTTCGATAAAGAAGAGGACATATTTAATTCAATATGCCCTCTTTCTAAGTAATAATTATTTCTCAGCAGCAAGAGCGTCTTCCTGTGCTTTTGTAAAGTCTTTTGGAGTCGACTGTCCACCGAATAATGATTGAATCTGATTTAAGTGAACATCTGCTACTTTAGCTGACATTTGAACATCCGCATAAAGTGTAAGGTTAGTAGCATTTTCTAAATCTTTAAGAATGTCAATGTACATTGGGTGAAGGTCACCGTTAGATGTGTCAACGAAAGTTGCAGGGATCACACCAGCATCAACAACAGAGCGCTTGCCCCACTCTTCAACTAGATAAGAAACAAATGCTTTTGCTTCGTCTTTCACTTTAGATTGATCAGATACGAATAGACCAACACCAGGGCCACCTACATAACTATCAATATCCCCTTTTCCGCCTTCATAAGCTGGGAACTTGAAATAACCTACTTTGTCCTTGAATTCTTGTGATACATCTGGAGTTGTTGTATAGTTTGGTAGCTCCCAAGTTGCCATTAAGTACATAGCAGCTTGTTCATTCATGAAGTAGCCTTTTGCTTCATCATTTGATAGACCGTTATATCCTTTAACAAATGCTCCCATATCAACTAGTTTCTTGACTTCCTCAGCGGCTTTTACTAAAGCTGGGTCTTCAAAGCTTCCAGTACGGTCGATAGCATTATTTAATACTTCAGGACCACCGATACGATCTGCAAGGTACATATACCACATAGAGCCTGTCCAGCGGTCTTTGTTTCCTAGTGTGATTGGAGTTACGCCGTTATCAGAGAGTGTTTTAACAACATTTAAGAACTCGTCATATGTTTTTGGCGCCTCTAGATTATATTTTTTAAAGATTTCTTTGTTGTAGTACACAGGAGTGATATTTAACTCAAGTGGTACGGCGTATGGCTTTTCGTCAACCGAGAAAGCATCAAGCGTACCTGCGACGAATTTATCCTGCTCTACAATATCATCTAAAGGAGCGAACATTTCTCCGTCAACGAATGGTTTCATATAACCAGCTGCCCACGTAATCCCTACATCAGGAAGTTCGTTTGAAGCTGATAATACTTTGATTTTTTCCTTGTATTGCTCATTTCCAAGAATTTCTGTTTGGATATCTACATCAGGGTTTTCTTTTTCGTAAGATTTGATAATGTCATCAACAATGGTAAACTGAGCATTTGAACTGCCCTCAGGCCATAAATGCATCATTTTAACAACTGTTTTATCACTACTATTACTGCTTTCCTTACTTGAATCATCTGAGGATGAGCAGCCTCCTAATATTAAGCCGCCAGCTATTGCCATAGACATTAGCGCGGTAAACGCTTTCTTTTTCTTCACTATCAAAACCCCCTAGTGTTTATTCTTCTCTCTTACAAGAATTAGTTTACCATTAGGAGGACTTTTGATATAGGTAACGATGATTGGGAAAAATACTACTATTTTTAGAAAGCCCTTTCATTGTGTGTTTTTCGGTAGGCGCTTGGTGTCACTCCTTCATTTTCTTTGAATAGTTTTATAAAGTATTTTGAGGTTTTATAGCCGACTTCCTCAGCAATTTCATTAATAGGGAGATTGGTTGAAATCATTAATTCTTTAGCGCGCTGAATTCTTCGTCTTGTTACATATTCACTGAAGGTGAGCTTGACCTGTTCCTTAAACAGTACGCTGAAATAACTAGGATTTAAGTGAATATGACCAGCTACATCCTTTTGATTTATTTCATGCTTTAGGTGTTGATCAATATAGGCAATAGCCGCGCGAATTGTGTCTTTCGTAGAATCAATTTTCGTGTTGGCATCGGCAATTTTTTCATCCACAACTTTCTCAATGACTCCAACACGCAGCTGCTTTTCCAAGACTTGCACAGCGTCTTCAACGGCATCAATCAGTTTCTTTTTACCTACCGGTTTTAGAAGATAATTAACGACACCAAGCCTTATAGCTTCCTGGGCATATTCAAATTCGGAATAGGCTGAAATGACAATGACCACAGGATTGATTCCCATTTCCTTAATATTCTTTAATAGCTGTAGGCCGGTCATCTCGGGCATTCGAATATCGGAAAGCAAAATATGGATTCTTTTCTCCTTCGCAAGCTGAAGGACCTCTTTTCCGCTTGTCGCAGTGTGGATTGTAAATTCACCATTATTCCAGCGCTCTAAGGTTCTTTGTAAGCCTTGCCGTGTTGTTGGTTCATCATCAACGACTACGATATTTTTAGTAAGCACTATCTTCCCCTCCATCAACCGGTATTTCAAAAGATACTCTTGAACCTATATTCAATTGACTGTCAATCTTTAGCTCTGACTCTGAGAATCCTTTATAATACAATTGCAGACGCTTATAGACATTCGAAATAGCCATGCCTTTCCCGCTTGATTGGGAGGTCCCGCCAGTTTTCATAGATTGAATGACCCACTCAAGCCGCTCTTGACTCATGCCGGAACCATCATCTTGAACCGTAATGTTAATCCTCTCTATGTTATCCTGTGAAACAGGTATAACTGTTACAGAAATATGACTGTCTCCAGCTTTATTGCCTGCTCCATGGACGATAGCATTCTCCACTAAAGGTTGAATGATAAGTTTAGGTATTCTTACATGCTTATATTCTAGCGGAACAGAGACATGCCAATGCAATCTGTCACCAAAACGCATTTTCATAATTTCCATATAGTTGTCGATATGCTGAATTTCATCCTTTAAGTAAACCCAGTCATCATCCGTTTCTTTTGTGATGGTATAGCGAAACAAATCTGACATAGCAACAACAAGCTCTGATAATTCTTCCTCGTCTTTTTCTTCAAGTGACCAATGCAGTGCATCTAATGTATTAAAAAGAAAGTGAGGGTTAATTTGTGCCTGCAGAGCCTTCAATTCGCTTTGACTCCTCAGGATTTCTTTTTGATAAACCATTTGGATTAAGTGGTTTGTTTCCTGCACGAGCTGATTATACGTTCTGTTTAATTTATTAATTTCATTGACAGAAGGGACCATGGGATTCATGGTTAACGAACCTTCACAAGCCTGCTGCATCGTTTTTGTAAGTTGCAAAATAGGTCTTGTTATAATAGTTGATAGGAAAATGGAGCAAATCGTAAAAATTAATCCTCCTGCAATTCCTGATAAGATAATGCCTGTCCGAATACCTGTTATACCCTCTGTTAGTGAGCTTACAGGAGTTAAAATAATAGCAGTCCAATTGGTTAATTTTGAGTCTTCTTTAATAATTAAATAATCCTGCTGATTTAGTTGGACGATGTTTTCATTGTTGTTAATGACACTCTTAATGTTACCGATATAGTTTTGAATGATTGGATTTTGATCCTGGTCTATTAGAACGAATTGATTGTTCTCGTAAAGTTCTTTTCCCATATAAAAGTAATTTTTGTCAATACTGATGAGAAGATATCCGCCATTCTTAAACTGCCTCTCTAGTAGACTAACGCTGCGAATGGCAAGGAAGTTGTTTTTATCGTTAGGGTCAGCGCCAATCCAAACCATTCGTCCTTTTGCTTTATTCGCTTCGTCTATCCATTTATCATCTACACGACTCATTAACGATCCTTCACCCAAGGGAAGAATACGTTTGTGATTATTGGAATAGAGCTGAATAGAAAAAATACCTTCTGTATTTCCCATTATTCTATTCACATGTCCCATTAATTGCTGTCGGTCACTAAAGGTTATGTCATTTCCATCATAAACATCTGTTAATTTTTGCTGGACTGCCTCGTCCGTTGTCACAAGTCTAGAGGAAATATTAATTTGTTCATAAAGGGTATCTATTCGTCCATTTGCTTCAAGAGCTACTTGCTGTATTTGTTTTTCTGCATTATTTTTTAATAATGTTGAGACTTGTCTTAGCGTAAGTAGACTGACAATTAAGAGAACAATGATCATAACGATTAAAAAGATAAACAAAATTTGGTTACGCAGTGTATTCCATTTTTTTAGTTGATTCAGCATTCATGGCTCGCCTCTCTCAAGTCTAAGAGTACTTTGTTTAATCATTATACATTGTTTCTTTAAGATTTAATAATTTTTCCAAAAATACAATGAAAAAACCCCGAATAACAGGCACGAGTGAACGTACCTGTTATTCGGGGTTTATGAAGCTATGACATGAGCATTTTACTCACTCTCTGTATGAATTCTCTTTTCTGTGTCTTTATCAAAGAAATGCAGCTTGTTCATATCAAGGGCAAGCTCGATACTAGTTCCTGCTGCGATATGCGAGCGCGAATCGATACGTGCCACAAGTGCTTGACCTTCTAAAGAAGAATAAATCATTGTTTCCGCCCCTGTTAGCTCAGATACCTCTACGTTGATCTTAATCGTTGTATCCTTATAGGTATCGATAAAAATTTGTTCATCATGGAAATCTTCTGGACGAATTCCTAGGACAATCTCTTTTCCTACATATCCTTCCTCGCGTAATACCTTCATCTTTCCTTCTGGAATCCCGATAGAAGTTTCTCCAATCACAAACTTGCCATCCGCAATTTTTCCATTAAAGAAGTTCATCGCAGGGGAGCCGATAAAGCCACCAACAAAAATATTTTCTGGCTTCTCATAGACTTCTTTCGGAGAACCTACTTGCTGGATAATTCCATCCTTCATCACAACAAGACGAGTAGCCATTGTCATGGCCTCTGTTTGGTCATGAGTAACGTAAATAGTGGTTGTGTTTAAACGGCGGTGAAGTTTGATAATTTCTGTACGCATTTGTACACGGAGTTTAGCATCAAGGTTGGATAATGGCTCGTCCATCAAGAAAACCTTAGCATCACGTACAATGGCACGGCCTAATGCTACACGCTGACGTTGACCACCTGAAAGAGCTTTTGGTTTACGCTTTAGGTATTCCTCTAGCCCCAATATTTTTGCTGCTTCTTTTACACGACGGTCAATTTCATCCTTTGGAAAATTACGCAGTTTCAGGCCAAAAGCCATGTTGTCATAAACTGACATATGCGGATAAAGGGCATAGTTCTGGAATACCATTGCAATGTCGCGATCCTTAGGAGCTAAATCGTTCACTCTTTGATTATCAATGTAGAAGTCGCCTTTTGAAATTTCCTCAAGTCCGGCAACCATTCGGAGAGTAGTAGATTTTCCGCAACCAGATGGTCCAACAAAGACGATGAATTCTTTATCTTGAATATGAAGATTAAAGTCATTTACAGCTGTAACTTTGTTGTCATAGATTTTATATATATGTTCTAATTTTAATTCTGCCATTTTTTTAACCTCCTAGATGTAAGGGTTTACAATAACAATTTAACAGGTAGGAGATTTTTAAGCGTGGGCAATCTGCACAAAATCATCGCTACATTTTTTATGCAGATTGGACATTACTCTAAATTTTTGGCTAACAAACAGGCAATATAGACGGTTAGTATACTATTAATATTTTTTAAATCGATGGTTGTTTTTTCAGAAAAACGATTCAGCCGATATTGCAAGGTATTTCGATGGACGTATAGCTTCTTGGCTGCAAGGGATGTATTTGAATGACTTTCGAGAAAGACCTCCATGGTCTCTCTTAGTTCAGAATCATCCTTTAAAGTTTGTATAACATCGTTATGAAGAAGTATACTTGATGCGCTTGGTAGATTAACGGCTAATAGTGTAGGAAAAATATTTTCAAAGGTAAAAATCCGTTCTTTAGTAGAATGATTTAACGCCTCAAAAAAAATCTCCCTTTCAAGGAAGAAGGAATCTCTCAACTTCTTTGTTCCGTTTCGGAATTTCCCTATATAAAAACGGGACTTAATATAAAAGTCACTTTCAAGCGTGATAGAGATGGACTGGAAATCATCTCCGCTGTAAGCAAGCTCATTTTTTTCTTCAATAATGACTCCATTGAATTCATCAAGCCAGATGAAGGCCAAACATTTATGGAAGAATTCCTTGATAGCCATTTCAGTATTTTTGATTCCTTGATCCATGGAATTAATTTGAAACTGGATAAAACGGATTTGCGAATTTTCATGAACAGGTAAATTCTCTTTGTTGAATAGGAAAGAAAACCACTCTTTTGCTGAACCGGCTAAATTTACTGATTGCTCAAGAGAGACCCTTTCATAAAGAGTGCTCAATAGCTCAAGTTCGCTTTGATTTATATCCAACTTTGGAACTCCAAGCCAGAAGGAATCATTTCTTTCTTCCTTAAACCAATAAAACTCCTTACCTTCTATTGTAGGTGGAACACTCGTAGTGATTGCTGTTGGAAAGTAGGTCTGTAGTTTTTTTAGCATGTAAATCCCTCGTTTTATAATGTGAAACTTACCGTATACTATAAAATTAATATGCTTAAAAAGCAAGGAGCCTAGTTTGGGAGCTAAGGCCGTATGTCATATCTTTTAGGTGATTTTAGTAAGCATCAATAAATAATGAAAATGACCTATAAGAGAGCCAGTAAAATATGGGTTATTTATTAAAGTTAAGGACTCAAGCCCTATTTAATTTCCTGAGTATTTCTGAATACCAGTGACTTTTCAACTAAATTTTATGTGATTTTATGTTTTTGTACGATTTTGACTCGATTGATTTATTTGACGAGTTTTGTCATTATGTAGTGGGGGATTTTTTCAGGGGGAATTGGTTCATATTCCTTATTTAACACTATGAGGACAAACATTAAAAAAGGGGAGGCGTAGAATTTGTTGAAAAGGAAGAATATGCTTTGGACTGTCATGATAGCAGCATCGCTGCTTTTATCGGCATGTGGTGGAAATGATGAAAAAGCTTCAACAAACGAAGAGGAATCAACCAAAACTGAGGAAAATAATAAGAATGAAAAATCAGAAAAGAGTAACGAAAAAGACAAATCTGAGAAAAATGAAACGGCTAAGGGTAGTGGTGGAGTATTGAATCCATTTATTGCCGAGGAGTCAGAAGGAAATATTGAAGTCGTATACACGAATAATGAGCCTAATTATTCCCATGATATGAACGGCTTTAAAGTAGCAGTCGACGAGTATCAGATTGTAAGTTTAAAAGATATCCATAAAGATTACACATATGTATTTGATGATCAATCGGAGGGCTATATCATAACGGCTAAGGTTACACTTGAAAATACATTAGATAAGCCAATGTATTATACTCCTATGATTAATATTGAAGTAGCAAATGAATTTGAAATCTTCCCATCTCAATCAAGACTTTTTGTGGAAGACGAAAATACGCTTTTTTCTAAAAAAGAAAGTGATCCAGGCAAGTATGCAGCAGGTGAAAAAGTAACCGGCTTTGTTACGTTTGCACTGACAAATGAAGAGTATCAGTCATTAGCAACCGTTAATCCCAAATTAGTGATTGAGGGTGGAGCTGCAGATAATGATTCATTCAAGGGTTCCTTTAGAGGGGATGCAACCTTTGATTTTATCTATAGTGATGAACAGAAGGATCAATTAGCAAGCCAGCCTGCTTTTTATCAGGATGAATTGTTGCTACGTGATATGGCTGAGAAAAAAATGATATTTGAGAAAATGGATATTGGTCAAACACAGGTGCTTGGTGATGTTAATATCACGCTCGATGGAATTCAATATACAGAAGTGATTCCGACCGAAGCCTATAAAGAGGCATTTGTTGATTTTGGAGATAGCGGTATTGTAGCTATTACGATGAACTTTATTATCGATAATACATCACAGGAGCCTTTAAGTGCCTACTGGACATCAGGAAAATTAATTGTTGATGATACAAGGGCAACTTATCTATCTACAGGTCAGTTGGAGCCGGAGGGAGTAGATGAGATTAAGCCTGGTGAAAAAGGCGAAAAAATGATCGTCTTTTTACTTCGTAAGGATGAGTTTGGTATCTATAAGAAATTTGATCTTGAATTTGGACCGCTTCGTAGCATGGATAACCAGGATCTGGCAAAGGGCTACACAGTTACATTTGAATTACCAAGAGAATAATAGTATAGATACTTTCTATAGGTTTAAGTAGGTAAAGTGAAAAAAAGGCTTCTCAAGTGTTCGAAGAGCAGGTTGAGAGGTCTTTTTTTGTTTTGAAAAAAGGGGATTAAATGACTATTTTAGTAAAAATGATATAGGATGTAAGGTCAAGCATTAGTACTTTTTAGCTAATTCTAAATATTACAATATTGTTAAATATTTAGAATCCATTGATTTTTTTGGTGTATTTTGTCAATATATAGTGGTAATCAATTACATATATGGGAGGAGGTGAGAGAAATGAAAAAGGGGTTCACCTCTTTAATGCTTCTTATCCTCTTAATCATGGCACCTTCGATTTCCTTAGCTTCAGAGATTGAAAGTCCATTAGATTCATTGGGATTAACTGAAACGCTTGATAAATTAACAGGAGTAGTTAAACCAGTTGCAGTTAAAAATGAATCTAAGGAGGCTGCAGAAGGAATCAGCAGTATGGAAAGCGTTTCCAATTTAGTAACGTCTGCCAGCCAACCGGCTAATGAATCAGAAAGAAAGAGTCTTCTGGGAGTTGAGTTGAATTTGCCGATTGTTGGCAAAGTAAATCTCGGGCTTCTTACAAGTGAGAAAGGTGATTCCAATTCTAAACAAACAGCTAATTCTAGCGGATTACTAGAATTGGAAGTCTCAGATTCTAAAGTGCTAGGGGATGTAAAAGTAGGGGTTCTGACTAGTGAAACACAAGCTGATAAAAATTTGTCAGGGGGATTGGTGTCGATTGATGCTACATCTTCATTAGTTGACCTACATATTGGTATCGGTAACAGTGGAAAGGTAGAAAAAACACCTGATGAAGCTCCAGCGGATGAGCCTGTTTTGGAAAGTGATACTTCACAGCCGGTTGATTCTGATCTGCCAAGCGAGCAGTCGTCAATGCCTGCTCAGATTGAAAATCAAGCTGAACAAAAGGATATGACTGAGTCTGTTAAGCCGTCGTTATCAACAACAGAAAATCATGATGATATCGATCCTTTGCTGGATACAGTTAATCGTGAGTTGCCTATAGATTTAGATGAAACCTTTGCTAAGGCTGATTTCTTAGAAGGAAATGATGCAGTAGAAAGCTTTCCATCTATTGCACAAGTACAGTATTCTGCTGAAGATCTGGAGCAAATGGAAATTATCATTCATAAATTGAAGGATATCGACAGACAGCAGGTTTCTCCTACAGGATCTATGAACACGGCCGGATCCAGCTCTGGATCTGCAGGTGCTTCGAATGTAAACAGTAGTCTTGGAATAGCAGCATTTTTAGGCTCTGAATACTTGAGTGAAGTTGCGCTCTGCAGTCAGGTGTCAAATCGATTAGTTGAATTATCAGATCAATGGAGTAAATCTCCACCAACCGATCCACCCAAAGTATCCTTCTTCTTATACGCATAGATAAAGAATAATAAGAAGAAGGAGATTATAAAAATGAATAAAAAAGTTATTGTTAAATCATTAAAATCTATTTTAGTTACTGGAGTTGTGGCAGCAGGTCTTGCATTTGGAGCAGGTGCAGCGGGTGCTGAGGAAACGACTGCAGCAACACCATTAGCAGGAGCTACTTCTTTAGTTGGAACCGTTACATCAGCATTACCAGTTGGTGATGTAGTGGCAACTGTAGGCAGTGTCTTGCCGGTTGGGGATATTGTTTCTACTGTTACATCCATTGAACCTGTAGGGACTGTTACTTCTGTTGTAACATCTGTAGTTCCAGGAGAGGTGCTTGCACCAGTTGCGCCATTATTAACTAGCGCAGCTTCTACTGAAGTAACAGCAGCAAGTGCTATTATTCCAGAAGAACCACCTGTTGTAACAGGAACTCCTAAAGCTAAGGGCGATGGAATTATTAGCGAAGAAAAATCTTCTCTAATAAATTTAAGTCTAAAAAGCGATCTTCTAAAACCGATTACTGGTGATGTGAATGTAGATGTTCTTGGTGATAAAAACGTTGTTACAGAAGATGGAACAGTGAAACAAAAAGGGTTAGTTATAGCTGACTTAGATGATTCTCAGCTTCTTGGAGATACACATGCTGGTGTTCTAGAAACAAAACAAATATCTGCTGAAGATTACGAGTATGATTACAGTGGTGTAGTAAATGTAGATATCGATAAATCAATCGTTGGCGATGCGCATGCAGGTGTAATTGAAAAGGAATCTGTTGTAACAGATGAGTACACTTGGACACATAGCGGTGTAGTGATTGTGGACACCGATAATACTCCAATTGTTGGCGATCTTCATGCAGGTGTTTTAGAGGATGAAGAATATGTAGCAAGTAACAAAGGGAACAACCCTGGTAACGATGATGACAATAATAACGACGATGGAAAAAACAACGATGACGACGATAACAACGATGATGGAAAAAACAACGATGACGACGATAGCAACGACGATGGAAAAAACAACGATGACGACGATAGCAACGATGATGGAAAAAACAATGATGATGACGATAGCAACGATGATGGAAAAAACAACGATGATGACAATAATAACGATGATAAAAACAATTCAACAACACCAGGCTCAAATAATGGAAACAACGATGGAAATGGAAATTCAAAAACAGATACTTCTGTAGGTGCACTACCTAAAACAGGTTCTGCAATGGATTCAACTATTCTACTTATTGCTTCACTGATGGTGATGGCAGCTGGTTTGTTTATCAGAAAATTTAATCGTGCATAGTTGTTATTTTGGAGGAGGGTTCTAACCCCTCCTTTTTTTGAAATAAAGGAAGTGTGATAGTCATGAAAAAGCTAGGCAATATTTTTATCCTAATCGGAATGGCCTTATTGATATTTGTTGTTTATTCAAAGGTACAAACCTATATGGAGCAAAAAAAGCTAATGGAGGAATACACTTCTCTTGCCTTTTCCCAACAATCTAATGAGGAGGATAAGCTAACCCTTCAATCCTCTAAAAAAGGTGATACAATTGGAATTCTACATATACCTGAGATAGGTTTAGAAACACCGATTGTCGAGGGGGCGGACTTAAGTAATATTAAATTTGCCGTTGGGCACCTTCCTTCGAGCGGATCTATGAAAGATTTGGGAGAGAAAAATCATAATTTTGCTATTGCTGGTCATCGTTCCTATATTTACGGTAAATACTTTAACCGTTTAGATGAATTGAAAGAAAATAATAAGGTTATTATTTATATAGGAAATAAGGAATATACGTATAAAGTTGTCTCCAAAGAAATCGTTGAGCCAACTGATGTAGAGGTCGTAAAGCCTGTTAAGGGTCAATCACTTGTCACCCTAATTACCTGCCATCCAAAAAATTCGGATAAGAAAAGACTGATTGTATTTGGCGAATATGTTTCTGAAAGAACCTTTGACGGACATGAGATAACCGAAAAGCTAAAACTATAAAATATCACCTGGATGGTGGTATTTTTATTTTGGGATTTAACTTCATTCAGCATTCATCCTCCACTTCTACAAGTGGGGGATGAATGCAAATAGTACTTCGATTCAGTGGGGGTTCAAATCCCAGCTGAATGAAGTTAAGCCTCCGGCGGATGTCACGGATTTTTTAGGGGTAATTTATCGAGCGAGCTCACGTAATCCGGACGCAAATTCGACGGGCGAATTTGATTTCCCGAACGATCCAAAAGAATCAATTAAAATCCTCGCTAAAATAACTTCTCCCCTAAAACAGTGATTATTTACTATAAATTTTCAATAAGGAAAATAATCCCACCGAGAATATTAAGATAATTCTTAAATAAAATAGTATATTCCTATATCGATACCATACTTATTACCTAGAAAAATATCTTGATTTAAAGACTTTGTGAGTCAATAGTAATGCTTCGATTTGAGGCTTTTGTTAAGCTGATTTGACGAACCCTCTTTACAGGTGGTAGATATAAATAAGTTAACACTATCAATATAGTAAAAACATATTTTGCTATATTGATAGTGTTGAATATATATAAGCGAGCATTTTTACACATTAAATTACTACCGTAGGAGAGAGCATACAGGATGTTGGAGTCTAAGAGAAGAGCGGCCATATTTTTCATTCTTGCCTTCCTTTTGGCGTTAGCTGCAGGGTTTTTAGTTTTTCAAAAAGTAAAGGACCTGAATGCCGAATTAGGCGGAATGACGAAGATTTACGTAGCAAAGGGAGATATTCCCGTAAGGGCACTTATACAGGAAAATCAAGTCATGACGATAGAAATCCCTAACAAATTTGTCAATAAGGCACATATTACAAATAAAAATGAACTCATTAATAATGTTTCTGTTGTTCCGTTAGCAGCGGGAGAGATTATTACTAAGAATATGGTAAAGCCATTTTCAAATCTTCGTAATGAAAATAATCGTTTAGTTGCTTTATATCCATCAGAAAAAGTCCAATATGATCAAGTTGTAACAGAACTAGATAGAGTGGATATTATTGTATCTACCGAAGTGAACGGACAGCCGCAGACTGAAATATTCATGAGAGATGTTCCGGTTGCCTTTTCTGATGGCGATAAGCCTGAGGATTTCACAGGTGCTGCTCTTGAAGTAAGTCTTGAAGCCGCAGCTCAATTGATCCATGTACAAAACTATGCTGATAAGGTCAGAATCTTAAAGGCAAATGTCGGAAAAGAAGAACCGGTTAATCCAGTCGAAGAACAACAACAGCCAGCTGTATCTGAACAACTATCAGCTCCTGCTGAATCTCCTAATATACCTGCAAGTCCAGGGGAAGCAGCTGTTCAATAGGGCAGGCAAAGAGATAATAATCTTCTAACATCATGATGAAGAGGGATACTATGGAGTCGAATCTAAAAATCTTATTAGTCAGTGACGATGAAGTCATACACAATCAAATTTTAAATAGTATTTCAGAAAACTATTCCGTTCAGCTCATTCATACGGGTGATATTGTTCGTGAAGTCAATCGGGATATCCAGGATATTGTGATCTTTGTTCAGCCTGATCATGATGTGGCCGTTGAAAGTATTCAATACATTAAATCAGTCAGTCCTGGAACACTAATCATTTTTATCGCAAAGGGCTCCGATTTTACTCAGCTTAGAAATATAACAAAAGCAGGGGCCTCTGAGTTTTTTGTTTATCCAGATGAGCATTCCTTGTTTATCAGCAGAGTGCCTGCTATCTTTCAAAACTATGAAAATAATAAATTGAAAAAGGATAAGTCATTTCAAAGCTTTACAAAAGGTAGGGGGCAAATTTTCTCACTTTTCAGCGGAAATGGAGGCAGTGGAAAATCAAGTCTTGCGGCAGCATTTGCCCAAACAATAAAACTAGAAACTATGGCTGAAGTGATCCTAATCGATTTTAATCTTCAATTTGGCGGGATTGAAACGATTTTATCAATAGAATCCAATCGTTCGATTGCGGATTTAGCACCTGTCATTAATGAATTAAATGAAGGTCATATCAGAAATGTAGCACAGAAGCTTGATTCATCGAAACTGGATGTGCTTATCAGTCCTTGTGATGCTGAAGTAGCAGAAACCATCACAGAAGAATTTATCGCGAAGCTGTTACGAACCTGCAGAAGAAGCTTTGACTTTGTGATTGTCGACCTACCAGCTTATATCAATCACCATGTGGTGACTGCTTTAGAGGAATCAGACCGTATTTTCTATGTTCTCACACCAGATACACCTTCTCTAAGGGTGTTAAAGCAATTGGAAGAGCTTGCCGTCAGACTTGGAATAGAATTACCTTCTAGGACATCGATTATCTTGAACAAAATAGGTAAGGAAAATGAAATTCAAGAAAAGGATATAAAGCATGTCATGAGATTCCCAATTGCCGCAACGGTACGCTTGGACCATAAAGGATTACAGCCGTATATCAACAAAGGGGAACCTGTACGTAAAACAGCAAAGGAAAGAAGGCTGATTCCATTCGCAAAGGATGTGAAAAAATGGAGCCATTCTGTACTGAATAAGGGGGATTAACATATGACATCCTTATTTGATAAACGAAAAGAAAGAGTTAGCACATCAAAGCTGCAATCCTATCAATATGAAAACCGTCTTGTCGATGATTTGGTGGAGCATTATAAGGCAAGGCTCTTAAGGGATACCAATTTAGAGGCGTTAACGAAGCTATCCCAAGGTGAAATGAGGCTGAGTATTGAACAGTATGTCAGCCAATTCATGGCTGAGGAAAAAGTGATTATCTCACGTCATGATAAAGAGATATTAATTACCCGTATTTTGGATGAATCAGTCGGCTACGGACCGCTTGAGCCATTAATCAATGATCCGTCAATCACAGAGGTGTTGGTGAATGGTTTTAATGAAGTGTATGTTGAGCGTTATGGAAAATTAGAATTAGCTGATATATCTTTCCGGGATGATGACCACGTTAGACATATCGTCGATCGAATTGTGGCGCCGCTTGGCCGTAGAATCGATGAAAGCTCTCCAATGGTTGATGCACGCTTACCTGATGGTAGTCGTGTCAACGCAGTTATACCACCAATCAGCCTAAAGGGAACGCTACTGTCCATTCGGAAATTCAGGAAAGATCCGTTTACAATGGAGGACCTGATTCAGTTCGATTCGTTAAACACGGTTATGGGTGAATTCCTTGACGGGATTGTAAAAGCGAAAATGAATACCCTTATTTCGGGCGGAACGGGGAGCGGAAAAACGACGATTCTGAATGTTTTGGCTGCCTCCATTCCTCATGGTGAACGAGTAGTAACGATAGAAGACTCGGCAGAGCTGAGGCTCAATCGTCCGAATGTGGCAGGGCTTGAAGCAAGACCGGCCAACGTTGAAGGTAGCGGGGAAGTATCGATTAGGCAGCTTGTCAAAAATTCCTTACGGATGAGACCGGATCGAATCATTGTCGGAGAGGTCCGCAGCGGAGAAGCCTTTGATATGCTTCAGGCCATGAATACTGGGCATGAAGGGTCATTAACAACCGTCCATGCTAATTCACCGGATGATGCCTTACGTCGTGTTGAGGCAATGGTTGTCATGGCTGGAATGGAGCTCCCTAGTCATATCGTGAGAGAGTATATTGTCGGTGCATTAGATATTATTATTCAGGCCACCCGATTGACAGATGGGACAAGAAAAATTGTTTCAATATCAGAGGTGGTTAAAAGGGATGACGGCTCGCATGACGTAATGGAGATTTTTCATTATAAGAGAACGTCCATGAATGCGGATGGAATCGTTACTGGCTATTTTACTCCTACGGGGTACATTCCGAAATGTCTTGAAAAATTAAAGGTGTTTGGGATTTCCTTCCCCGATTATGTATTCACCCCTGTGTTAGAGGAGGTCTACCAATGATAATATTATTCGTTTCAACGTTAGCCTTCTTCTCTATGATTCTATCAATTTATTATCTATTGGATTTTCGTAAAGAAAAGCGGGAATGGCGAAAAGAACTCTATGATTTTTATCATGATGGAAAAAAACGAAAAAGCGTCATTGTGCTGCTTGGGGATCGGTTTGATCGTACAGAATATGCTTCTCCTATTTATGAAAAATTACAGTCTGCAAACATCCCATTTACACCGTCAGAGTATATGGGTGCCCTGTTTGTTTCTTATATGGGGATTATTATTTTTTTGCAAAACTTTTTTAATATCCAGTATCCAATTAATCTACTGATTGCCGGACTTGTTTTAGAGGGAGGCAGGAGGTTGATTTTCCTTTTACGAAAGAACTTGATGAAGCAACGAATGATTGAACAGCTGCCTGTAGTCTGCCGGTTGTTGGCAAATGCAACCCGATCGGGTATGACGTTGACGCAAGGCATCCACTTAGTCGCACAGGAAGTGAATGAACCGGCAAGGGGAGAATTCAAAAGGCTTGCGCAGGAGATTGCATTAGGGATTGACTTTAATGCTGCCTTAAAATCAATGGAAAATAGAATAACGAGTAAGGAATTCCAATTATTTGTAGCCACGCTGGTGATTCAAAAAAAGGCAGGTGGGAATCTCTATTCCGTGCTGGATGAAATGAGTCAAACGTTAGAAGAAAGGAAGATATTGCAGCAGGAGATTAAAACCATGACTGCTGAGCAAAGGTATGTAGCTTATATTGTACCGGTGATTCCTATTTTTCTTGTCTTAATGATGAATAACGTGATAGATGGCTTTTTAGATCCCTTATTTTCAGGATTGGGAATGATTCTTCTCATTCTGTTCCTCGCTGGGACAGTATTGACCTTTATTCTTGTTAGAAAGGTAACAAATATAAGGGTGTGAAGAGATGGATGGAATGGTTGTAATTGTTGTTTGCTTATTTCTTCTATTTATAGCCCTATCACTTAGAAGCTATTATAAATATTTCATTTTAAAGCTGGAATTGAAGGAAGAGGTAAAAGAAAAGGTCTATATCTATAATGCGTTTGAAAAAAAAGAAACAAGAAGAGAAAAAGCCATCTCGAAGATATTGGAATATGCTGATGATTTTTCAGTTATAGGACAGCGCATTAATTTTTTTAGTGAAAATCATGAGATTCAGAAAAAGTTAATGCAGGCAGGATTTCCTTACAATTTAACGCTGGAAAGATTTCAAGGCTTAAAAATGTTCCTTTTAGTAATGGGGTTAATCATTGGGGGAATTTCACTCCTATTAAGATTTCCATATGCAGAAGCAGCACTCATTCTTTATCCGGTTGCTGGCTATATGGGAGCCGTTTTATGGCTGAATAAAAAGGCAAAGCAGCGTCAAGAGTCATTGTCGTTCCAACTGCCTGATTTTCTGGACACGATGAGTGTGACTTTACAGGCGGGTGTAGGACTAGATCAAGCTTTACGGGATATTGTCCCATATTTTGAAGGACCGATTAAGGATGAATTTGGCCGGTTTATTCATGAAACAGATGTTGGGGTTCCGAGAGGAAATGCCTATCAATCCCTTTTGGACCGTAATGAGAGTAAAGAATTTCAAATGCTGATTAAATCACTTATCCAAGGGGAGCGCTTAGGTGTGCCGATTTCGCGAACCTTTAAGCTTCAGGCTGAAGAGATGAGAAAAATCAAAAAGGAAAAAATCAAAGAGCAGGCAGCAAAGGCCTCACCCAAGGTTACGTTAATTACCACCTTTATCGTGATGCCATCTGCTCTTCTTCTAATCGGAGGCTTAATGGCGATTAACATGTTCAAAGACAACAGTGGGTTATTTGATTTATTTAAATAAAAAACAAAGGGAGAGAAAATCATGAAATCTATATTTATCAAAGCATGGATGAAAATGACGCAGCCGGTACAAAACGAAAAGGGAGCTCAGTCTTTGGAATGGCTTGGTTTAGCAGCGCTCTTAATTCTAGTGTTAGGGATCATTTCAACTGCGGTAGAAGGACAAAGTGAAGGAATTGGTAACATTATTAAAAATATCATTGCTAAGATAACTGGAATGGTTGGGTAAGTATAAAAAGGGCATTATGCCCTTTTTTCATAAGGAGGGTGAGCGAATGAAATATTTAAAGCTATTGCTGCTAATATGTATGTTTCTGTTCATTACGGCATGCTCTATGAATGAAGAGCCTGTTAACGAGAAAGAAAATGAGCAGACAGCTGAGCAAACAAAACAGAAGGACATCGAAAAGGAAGCAAAAAAGGAGGCTGAGGTAGTTAGCATTAAAGTAGAGCCTCTTCCAACCACCTATGAGGAATTAGCTGCTCTTCCAGTAGGCAAGCTTGTGGATTTCAACCCAGATACAGCCAATCCAGAAACGACACTGGAAGCATTCAAGAATCTGCCTGATATTTCATCAACTCCTTCACAAAAGGAATTAGATTATTTTTACCGAGAATTATTAAAGCTTGTACAGGATGAGTTCAAGGGACCTGAGGCCTTGATAAAGCAAATGCGATTCCAAGCAATTGGAAGCCCTGAGATGGGGGATTCTCGATATCAATTCAAGGAAAATCTCAATGTTGAAATTATTTTAGATGCATCTGGAAGTATGGCTCAATCGATTGACGGTAAGACCAAAATGGAAATTGCAAAGGAAACAATAACCAAATTTGTCAGTCAGTTACCTGAGGGCGCGAGGGTTGGGCTTCGTGTCTATGGACATACGGGAAGCAACGCAGATAGAGATATGGAATTATCCTGTAACGGTAGTGACCTTGTCTATTCCATCCTACCGATGGAGGGGGCACAATTTCAAACCGCTCTTGATTCGGTGCAGCCAACTGGTTGGACTCCGACAGGACTGGCTCTTCGAGAAGCAAAAAAGGATTTAGAGCTATATGACGGGCAAATGAATACAAATATTGTCTATCTTGTCAGTGATGGAGTTTCGACCTGTAACGATGATCCGGTTCAGGCTGCAAAGGAGCTATATGGCTCTAATATTTCACCGATTGTGAATGTAATTGGCTTTGATGTCAATGCAGAGGGACAAAATGAGCTGATTGAGATTGCAGATGCAGTAGATGGGATCTATCAAAAGGTTAATGATGAAAGTGAATTAAAGAAGGAGTTTGCGAAAATTTCAGATCTAGCTGAAACCTGGAAAGATTGGAAGGATAAGAATACACAGGCACTTGAAGGAAAAAAAATCCAAAATGATCTTGATATATTTGTTTACACAACAGAGGAAGGGGCAAATGCCACATTTGAAGGGTCTGAGATTGATTTAATCCTATTTATTTTTAAAGAAAGTGGAAAAATCGATAAGGATTCTTACCGTTATTTAGAGGAAGTCAATGATGAGTATCATGATTGGATTAATTCAGAAGTTGAGAAGTTTGAAGCGGAATTAAAGTCTCTCAATAATAGCAGTTATGCTGATGCAATAAAAGCATTAGAGGAAAAGTATCAGCAAAATACTCAGTAAGCGAGGTGAGCGAAGCCATTGTGTCAACGTATATGGAATAGAATAGCAGCATTAACAATGATTGCTATTTTACTTATGTGGAATGTGTTCCCTGTCGTTACGTATGCGGCAGGCACATTTATAAAACCAGGAAAAGCCCTTACTCCCGGTGAAAGCTATGCACCAGGTCAAGCGATACAAGGTGGGCAGTTCATAGCTCCGGGTCAGGTATACGAACCTGGTGATGCCTATAATAAGGGAAAGGCTGCTGTTTCTGGTCAGCCCATTCTTCCGAATTCACCATTAAGCAGTGGAATATTCATCATTCCAAACGCCACGGTACCTCCGCCAGGTTCCGTATTATGGCACATGGATGGTCTGGAATCGGGCAATGCTGTGCAAGGTGGTGGTCCGGTTAACGGAGGAAATGGTTATCCAAGCGGTGAAGGCCCAAATAGTGGCCAAGCAGCAGAAGCTGGAAAAGGTCTAAACGGCGGCCAAGCAGCAGAGTCTGGCGAAGGACCAGATGGTGGCAAGGCAACAGATGGTGGCGACGATGGCAACGACGGAGGGGGAAATACACCATCTCTTCTCAATACGCTTGTCAAAACGACGGACGGAGAACGAGGTTGGTTCAGCCATGTCACAGGTTTTTTTGATGACTTTAAAACCTATGGCCTTGGTTTTCTCAATCGAGATGTTGCCGGTGCCGCATTGTCTATGATGGCAGGATTTAAAATAGAAAAAATAGCCGGGACAAAAGATGGCTATCGTGTATCTGGTCAGAAGAACTTGAAAATATTTGATAGTCTTTATCAACGATATAAGGGCTATGATGTGAATGGCAGTGACCGATCCCTTGGAATCCATACAAAACGCATTAAAGAAAAAACCTTCAATGCATTTTTACAAAGCAAAGAGCTAATACCGAAAAATATGAAACTATCAACCTTTATGGCTAACTCTGTTAAGTCAGGTATCATTGATGGCTGGAGTCCGCTCACGAAAAAAGCTTTCACATCCTTAAGTAGCTGGAAGGATGGCAGTGCATTTAACAAGGCATTTGTTTCAAAAAGCAATATGATCAAGATGAATGGTCCGCTTAATTATGCACTGGCTGCAGCCGGTACGCTTTGGGATTATAGTCCAATAGGGAATAATAGCAAACAGGGATATGCTTCATCAGACTTTTTTACAGATTTATCGACAGAGGTTGCGATTGGCGTCGGGTCAACAGCTATAGGAAGTATCGCATCAAGTGTTACAACTGGAGCATTAGCCGGTTCGGTTGTACCTGGATTAGGAACCGTTGCCGGTGCTGCGGCTGGATTGTTAGCCGGTATAGGCACAGCTGTGTTTATAAATCGGACAAGTCTTGGAAAAGGTATTAAGAAAGGGATAAAGAGTGGATTCAAATTTGTCTACAGCAAAATTGGCAAGGGCTTTGGAAAGGTAGGAGAGCTTTTTGGAAGGTGAACAAAGGTTTAAGTTTTTCGAAGGCAACGGACTTGCTGTTTTAATGGGTCCGTTTTTATTTGGTGTTCTCGGCTGCACAATTCCAAATTGGTCCTTTCGTATCTTTATATTTAACATGCTTATTACGATTTTTTCGGTCGGACTAGCCAGATACTGGTATCAAACGGTGGAAAATACAGTTAGATATAATTCCTTAACGAGCTTTATCATGCTGATGACAATGGGATTTTTTGTTGCCGAACCCATCCTTCGACTGTCTTTTGGCACGATGGTATTCTGGCCGTTTATATTGATGTATTTATTGGTCATTGGCTATTCATTGTATAAAAGAGAAATGATTTTCCAGGCTTTTCATAGGCCTGGAAAGTCTAAAATTGCCTTTGGCTCGTATCTTTTTATCATCGTCCTAATCATCATCAGTGCTTTTTCCTTTCGAAATGGACAGGAATTAATTCTTATGCAATTGTTAGATGATCAAGAAGGTGTATTCTTTTTTACGTTCCTTATGTATCTTGGTGGATTATTTTTGTCGTTTCTTTCGTTTGCGCTTCTAAAAAAGCCAGAAGATATAAAATAAAGAGATAGCGGGGGAAAACATGTTTCGATTAATGGGGTTATTAAAAACGATGGGAGTAGTCATCTTTACGTTTATTGCTGCTTCCTTCTTATTGGGATTTTCCAATATAAATAATGTCGCCTTTACCATAACGGTCTTATATGCAGTTTGTTATATTCTTACGGGAGTTTTGTCACCAATATGGAACCCTGAAACTCCATATATAGCAAGCTATCTTTCCAGCCTGACATTAACGGTATTGAATTTATTCTTTGCCGTGACTGTACTGGATATTATGGTGTTTGCTGACCCGATGGATATTAACCAGGGACTCGTGCGAAATACACTAGTGTCGCTTTCTGTAACGTTCCTATGGGTGAAAATTGTGAAATGGAAACAGGGGAAAGAACATGATTAGGGATATAAGTGATATTTTAAATAGAAATATAGTGACAATATTATTATTCAATCTTGTATTGGTCATTCCTATTAGTTTTTTTATTTTTACAGCCATTCAATATTTTTATGTGATTGATACAGTAGAAATGGTTAACCTAATTGCACTTTTTTTAATCATAATTAATTTTACAGCATTATTTCCGCCTTTTTTCTACCTGGCCTCACGGGATTTGCAGGATCAACCGTGTCATTTAATCGATATGGTAAAGGTGTTCTTTCGGAATTTTGGCTATATGTCCTTTATTACCATCCTCTTTTTTATGATTGGTGCGCTTGGTTCATTCTTTCTATTTATTCCAACCATATTATCCATCATGGTCATTTTTCTCATACCATTATTTTGTGACAAACATACTATTCTCGAAGCCTTTAAAGGAATTTGGCGGGTCGTGAAAAAGGAGCATATTTCCATTCTGCTAGATATTTTTATTGTGCTGTCATTAAATCTTTTAGTGTGGTCAGGATCGCTTTATTTATTAGCAAACTTTGAGAATAATAGTTTAGTTTATATTACCGTACGGGTATTATTAAACGCGCTATTTTTTCCACTTATTTATTTTTATTTAACGATTAAATATCGAGATGATTTGGGTGAAGTGTATGGAAAGTAAGGTAATGGAACGAAGGTTTAAACAAGTACATGTAGCAGTTGTTATCCTTTTAACTATTGTAACGTTAGGGGTTTACCTTGGGTATTGGTTTTTAAAAGAACGAAGCACCTTAAAGAAAATCGAAAAAGGAAGCCACATTCCGATTAAATTATGGTGGCTATTTACGATTCTTCTTGGTCTTTCTTTTATCTATCATTTTATCGGACCAATCTTGTTAACGTCTTATGGTCTTGCTTTGTTATCTTCGTTTGACATGATTATGTCCTTCTATTTTCTTGGCTTGCTGTATTACTCTGTGTTTAGAATGAAGGACATCCTACAAGACAGGTACGAGGATGCGGTGTTTAGTTCTTGGTTATTGGTTCTTTTTCATATTTGGTACCTTCAATTTAAAATGAATCGATTGGAGGGGAGCAGGAATGACGGGCAGGATGTTAAGCTTAAGAAAGCACTTGCATAGTGAAAAAGGTGCAATCAGCTTTGAATTCCTTGGGATTTTGCCTTTCTTTTTCATGTTTTTTCTCCTGCTTTGGCAGGTTGTCGGGACAGGATATGCGATTTTTACGGCCAAAACAGCTGTCAATGATGCTGCCAAAACGTTTGCCGCAACGAATGATTTAGATGATTCGATTGAAGCGGCGAAAGAGACATTAGGCAGCAGCTCAGTGATTAAATATAGAAATCTAGTCCCGCAGTATGCTGCCAATGGTGATTTCACATTAGTACTATATACGGATCACTATTTAACCTTTCTTCCGGATAAATGGAAGCAAAAGGCTGCGATAGATATCGAGCAGGAAGCACATGGCAAGGTGCTGCTTTTGCCATGAAGCATCTCAAAAACGAAAACGGGAATGCAGCTATTTTTATGCTCTGGCTTTTGGGAATTGTGGCGGTCATATTTATCCTCACAGTTAATATTGTAAAGGTCTATGTAGTTAAGGAACAGGCGAATCTCGCCGTTGAACAGGCGGCGCTTGCTGGTACTGCTGTACTGCTGGATAAAACAAAAGAAGCAGTGAATAGGTTTGATACAAGGCCGACGATAGATCCGTTATATTTGGCAGATAGAGAGGTTCAAAGAATAACAGATTCTGGTAAAAGTATAGAGGAATTAATACAACAAGAAATGGGAAAATTCCTTGCACGAGGGTTGGACGAAGGAGACTCGTATATAATGGCCGTAAATAAGGTTCTTCCTGAAAGAATCGAAGGCCATCCTTTCTTAAAAAAAGAGCTAAAGCAAAGCCTCGGACTATCGAGCTCTGATACTGTATACCTTTTCTCGCCGGCTGTAATGTCAGTTATTACGGATAATCAAGCCAGAGCAGAAAGGACAGAATTGAGTCTTTCCAGAGAGCATTGGCGTATTGAGGTAAAATCAGCCGTCCTATTTGAGTCAATTTCAGATGAAAGCTTTATGTCCTCTTTATTAAGTGATATACCACAAATCGGTTACGGACCAACACTGGAATATTTGGAAAAAATATACAATTAATACAAAAAACGACATAAATTTGGTAAAATTACTAGGTTTTTTCCTCTAATTTCCTGATATTTTAAAGAATTGACTCGATAATGTAATACTCCTGTAATCAAAAGACCCCTTTCCGTATGTTATAAATAATAGTGAGAAAGGGGTTGTCTTATGCGTTTCTTTAAAAAAATCGTTGCCGCATCATTAACAAGTATTATTTTACTTTCGACAACGATTATGGCAAATGCAGAAACAAGTCAAGTACATAGCGAGGCTCAAATACAGCAAAATGCTGAGTTAATCAAGCAAAAACAAGCTGAGAAAGAGAGCCTTTTACAAGAGGTTAATAATCTTCAAGGTGAATTACAAGCACTAGAGGATGAGATTACAAGCAATAAGGAAGAAATGACCAATATAGAACAAAAAGTTTCTGAAACAAAGCAAATCATTGAACAGAAGAAAGAAGAAATTGTTGTTTTAGAGGATAAAGTGCTAGCGAGAAAAGGGGTTATGCAGGAACGACTCGTTTCATTGCAGCATAATGACCAAGCCAGCTTAGTCATTGAGATATTAATAAACTCTCAGTCATTGTCAGAGTTTGTTCAGCGGGCGACGGCCGTTTCAACCATCTTAAGTGCAGATAAAAGTCTGCTTGAACAGCAGCAAAGTGACTTAAAAATGATAGAAAATGAGAAGGCAAATATAGCTGAACAAGAGCAGCTGTTGCAGGAACAGTATGTAGCACTTGCTACAAATCAGACTCTTTTAGAGGAAAACCTGCAAAAAAGACAGGATGTTTTAGCCTCTGCACAGGAAAAGTATCAGTCGGTTGTAAATGCTATCACACTTGCCGAAGAAGAGAACGCAGCCATTCAAGCTCAATTAAGTAAAGCTCAGACTAGCTTGGCTAACGATCAGCAGGAAGCGCTTACAAGAACAAATAATATTGCAAAGCAAACTGAAACAACTCCAGTAAATAATAATGTTGCAACAAATAACGGTAAAGAGATGTATGTAACTGCGACTGCTTATAGTCATGAAGGGTCGGCTACAGGCCTGACAGCGACCGGAATTAATATTAGACAGAACCCTAATATGAAATTAATCGCAGTTGATCCGGCTGTTATTCCATTAGGCTCACGAGTATGGGTCGAAGGCTACGGTGAGGCGATTGCCGGTGATACCGGTGGAGCAATCAAAGGGCATAAAATAGATGTACTGATGCCAACTAATGCAGAATGCATGGTATGGGGAAGAAAAACAGTAAAAGTAATCATCTTAGATTAATAGAGTAAAAGGCTTGAATCACATTACGAAGCAATGTTGTGATTCAAGCCTTTTTTTAGTACGAAAAAGCCTGTATCTCAATCTTTTGCAATTATTTTACAAAAATATTAAACTGTGAGTAGATACAATTTACAGAATAGAGCGAATTTATTGTAAAGCATTAACCTATTAGGGTTACTTTATCTAGACAAGGGTGGGAGGGGAGAGCATGACAAACGTTGTCATGAACCCAATTGTAGAGAGGATCTTGTATAATATTGAAAAAGTAATGATTGGGAAGCGAAATGTTGCTGAATTAAGTTTAGTTGCGTTACTGGCAGAGGGTCATGTGCTGCTGGAGGACGTACCTGGTGTCGGTAAAACAATGATGGTAAGGGCCTTGGCAAAGTCAGTAGGGGCAAACTTTAAACGAATACAATTTACACCTGATTTGCTGCCATCGGATGTGACAGGGGTTTCCATCTATAACCCAAAGGAAATGGAGTTTCAATTCATTCCAGGCCCTCTCATGGCGAATATCATTTTGGCTGATGAAATTAATCGAACTTCACCGAAAACGCAATCTGCCCTCTTGGAAGCAATGGAGGAGGCGAGCATTACAATAGACGGGGTAACGCATCGGTTAGAGAAGCCATTCTTTGTGATGGCTACGCAGAATCCCACCGATTATGAAGGCACCTATCCGCTTCCAGAAGCCCAGCTGGACCGTTTTCTATTGAAAATGCGAATGGGCTACCCTGATCAGGACGAAGAGATTGAGGTATTAAACCGGGTTCAGCAGAAGCCGCCGATAGAGGACATCAAGCCGGTCATTGGATTACAGGAATTACGGGAGCTGCAGAACCAAATTAAACGTGTCCATGTCGATGAAACAATGAAGCGCTATATTGTTGAGATTGCCAATCAAACTAGAAACCACGATCGGGTATATATGGGGGTTAGCCCGCGTGGCTCAATTGCTTTAATGAAAGCTGCTCAGGTCTATGCGTTTATGTATGGACGTGATTATGTGATTCCTGATGATATTCAATACTTAGTGAGTGCTGTATTTACACACAGAATAATTCTCTTGTCTGAAGCGACGTTCATGGGAGTCTCGAGGGAGGATATTTTAAAGGATATCATCGAGAAAATTCCAGTTCCCGTTCAGAGGGTGGTCTGAAATGGGTGGTACCTTCCAGTGGATAAAATATGTCTGGAAGCTCTTCGTTTTGCTAATGTTAATGATCATCGCATTTTCTTACGCCATGTTTCAAGGCGGGTTTGTCAGTTGGTTTTTATTATACAGCTTTCTCCCTTTTTTCTTCTATGCTATATTTCTTACCTTTTACTCCTTAGAGGATTTTTCGATTGAAAGAAGCCTGACGCGATGGGAATACTATGCAAATGAAGCGCTTATAGTAAAAATAACCTTAAAAAGAGATCGAGCTTTTCCGCTCTTATTTATCATCATAGAAGATTGCTTGAGTGAGGCGCTTGGAAAGGCTGTGCAGGAAAATAAATATAAAGTAATTCTTTTCCCGGGATTTAAAAAAGAATGGATATATGAGTATAAGATTTCAAAGCTCCCAAGAGGAGAGCATCATCTACAGGCTGTAAGGATTTTCACGAGCGATTTTCTTGGATTAATAGAAAAAGAGAAGCGGTTTGAGTTAAGTGAAATGATTTTAGTACACCCAGCCTATGAAAAATTAATCTTTGAGTCGGGATATAACTATGAGCAGGGGATTAGATCCTCGAATAATGTAACCCCAACAGAGGTATCAATGGTTGGGGGCATCCGTGAATATCAACCGGGTGATCGACTTTCTTGGATAAACTGGAAGGCATCCGCCAAGCGTGAAGGGATGGTAACAAAGGAGTTTGAACAGCTTCAGTCTGACGATATGGTTATCGTTATGGACTGTATAAAGGATCCTCACTTTGAAATGATTGTGTCATTTACAGCTTCTCTGGGGCAAGCGGTACTCCAGACAGGCTCTCATATCGGTTTTTTAGCTATAGACAACGATAGGAGAGTTATTCCCATTCAAGGCGGGGCAGTCTGCAGACAGCTTTTGTTCTACTCTCTGGCCAAAGTTAAGGATGATGCCCCTGTTGCATTTGATAGAGTACTAAGTACTGACAGCTTTTTACTGCAGCATAAGGTTAGCTATGTACTGGTGACGGCTCAGTTAACTAGCCAGCTTATAGAGGCAGCGAGTAGGTTAACCGCAAGAAGGTGTCCCGTATCCATTTTTATCATTAAAGATACAGGAGAGGCTATTACGGCCTTCGAACAGGCTACTAAATTAACAGCACATAAATATGGCATCAAAGTCACATTTGTCTACAAGGAGCGCTTTTCTGCCGGCCCGCTGGAGGTGAGCAGAGGGTGAGCAAATGGAAGGACATAACCTCAATATTACTTTATTCTTTAGGCTTTTTAATGTTGCTGGAATGGATTTGGCCGATTAATGCTTTGTCGGAAACAGCTGCAGTCGGAGTCTTTATTTTGTTTATTCTTGTCTGTTTACTGCTGTTCATTCTACAGACACCTCTTTTTGCTAGTATTTTGTTAAAAATAGCGGTTATGATCTACCTGCTTCATTCGCTTTATTTTGAAGAAAGCATCCTGCAATTCAGGTGGATTCCCATTTTTATCGAAGAGATCAAAACAAATACTCTAGATGTATTCAATGGGAATTGGCTGGAATTATCACACCTCTATAGAAGCTTAGCCTTTTTTATATTATTGTGGATGATGGTCTATCTACTGGAATATTGGCTTTTTAAAAGAAAACAAATTTTTATCTTTTTCTTTATGACACTTGTCTATATCACTTTTCTTGATACATTTACACCCTATGATGCCAGCGGTGCCATTGTACGTATTATATTAATTGGATTTTTAATGGTAGGAATCCTTACCTTTCAGCGTTATTCTAGCAAGGAAAGGCTGAGAATAGAAAGGACTGTTATTCGTAAATGGGCATTATGGTTATCTATTATGGTATTATTCAGTGCATTCCTCGGTTTTTCTCTTCCAAAGTTCGGTCCGATTTGGCCTGATCCCATTCCGTATCTTAAGGTATTCAATGGACTCGGAACAGCAAAAACGGTCGGCTATGGTGAGGATGACACACAATTAGGTGGCTCGATTACAGGTGACTCTTCAGTTGTTTACCAAACAATCGTTGAAGCTCCGCATTATTGGAAGGTGGAGACAAAGGATGTGTACACCGGTAAAGGCTGGATTCAATCGGAGGAGGGTAACAGACGCATTAGGCTTTGGAAGAACAATGATATCCCGATTACATCGTTTGTAAATATCGAGGATGAAGCAGATGTTCAGACAAGCAAAGTCATGCAGGTAAAAGAGTATGATCATGTTGTGTATCCGCTTGGTCTCAAAAACGTTCAAACAATGGGCAATTATTCATATGAAATAGACCCAACGATTGAGAAAATATATTCTGTTATTGGGTCGCAGACCGTTCCATTGGACAGCTACACAGTCACATATGTAACTGGGAATTACAATGAAAAGCTACTGCAGTCTATACAGTATCATCACACAAATATAAGTCCTAACTTAATAGCTCGCTATACACAGCTTCCAGACCAACTTCCCAAACGGGTGAAGGAACTGGCTGAGAAAATTACGAAGGCTGAGACAGGCTTCTACGATAAAGTTAAAGCAGTTGAGAAATACTTAAAAACAAGTGATTATTCATATTCCTTACAGGATGTAGCAATACCTGGTGAAGACATGGATTATGTCGATCAATTTTTATTTGATACGATGCAGGGATACTGTGATAATTTCTCTACTTCAATGGTGGTGTTATTACGGTCAATTGATATTCCAGCAAGATGGGTGAAAGGATACACAGAAGGCAGATATAAGGGCATGGAGGGTGATTTATATAAATATGAAATCACGAATAATAATGCTCATTCCTGGGTTGAAGTGTTTTTTCCACAGGTAGGCTGGGTACCATTTGAACCAACACCGGGATTTACTCATTCTACTGACCAATCAGTAGAAGAGGAAGAAATAGAACCTAGCGAAACGACTATACAGCCAGAACAACAGGAGGAGCAGGTTCAGCAGGATGCAAACGAGCCGGAAGAGAAGGTGCAAAAGAAAAAGGAAGACAAAGTTGGTTCAATATCTACTGCCAGGAATAATGTGGAGGAAGCCCTGACGGCTAATATAATGTGGCTGATACTTTTGGCTTTGTTGCTCCTGTTAATCGTATTTTACGTTTATCATACTCGTTCTCGGTGGTTGCCTATCTATTATATTCGAAAATATAAGTCAAAAGAGGACGATGCTGACTTTATCACTGCCTATGCTATCTTATTAAGGCAGCTGCGACGGTGCGGTATGGCCAGAAGGACGGGGCAGACATTAAGAGACTATGCAAAGATGATTGATGAACGATATGAATCCGTTGAGATGGGCACATTAACGGAGCGGTATGAACAATATCTTTATGGAAAACACCTTCCAAAAGGGACTTGGAGTGAAATGAAAGAATTGTGGGAAAATTTAATTAAAAGGACAATGTCTTGACCTAAAAAATAACCTGTTGGTACAATAACATTCATACTAATAATTTGATACTTCATATAAATTCGATAATATGGTTCGAGAGTTTCTACCAGATCACCGTAAATGATTTGACTATGAAGACAGGGAACTAGATCTTTTAGGAATTCTGCCTTCTATGTATGGGAGGGGAATTCCTTTTTTATGTAAAGCTCTGTTCAAGTAGAGTGTTGTTTTTTGCAGGTTGATTGTAGTGGAAGGCACGAAGACTCCTGCAGAAAGCGAAGTGCCTGGAACGAAAATCAACATCCAAGTTTAACACAGCCTTATGTGAAAGAAAGATTTCATATTAGAATAATATTTATTTTTATTTTTGATGTGGGGATATATAGTTAATAGAGAAGACTAACAGTATGACAATAAATAATGAGGTGAAAAGACTGATGGGGAAAGCATTGCTTGATAATCAGGAAATGGTTATCGTACTTGACTTTGGAAGTCAATATAATCAGCTAATTACAAGAAGAATCAGGGAGTTCGGGGTGTACAGTGAACTTCATCCGCATACGATTACCGCAGAGGAAATTAAACAAATGAATCCGAAGGGGATTATTTTCTCTGGTGGTCCTAATAGTGTGTATGATGCGAATGCCTTTGGCTGTGACGAAGCGATTTTTGAGCTTGGTCTGCCAATTTTGGGGATTTGCTATGGTATGCAGTTAATGACGAAGCATTTTAATGGCAAGGTTGAACCAGCAAAGCAACGTGAATATGGAAAAGCCAATATATTGGTGCAAAATCAATCAAAGCTGTTCGGGGATCTTCCTACAGAGCAGGTTGTCTGGATGAGCCATGGTGACCTAGTGGTTGAGGCGCCTGAAGGCTTTAGAATTGATGCAACAAGCCCTTCATGTCCGATTACCTCAATGAGTGATGAACAGCGTAATTTATACGCTGTACAATTCCATCCTGAAGTACAGCATTCTGTCTATGGCTCTGAAATTCTAAAGAATTTCGTTTTCTCTGTCTGTGGCTGTAAAGGCGATTGGTCGATGGAAAACTTTATCGAAATTGAATTGGAGAAAATTCGCCAGACAGTTGGCAATAAAAAAGTGTTATGTGCGCTTAGCGGTGGTGTGGATTCTTCAGTAGTAGCCGTTTTAATTCATAAGGCAATTGGTGACCAATTAACGTGTATTTTTGTCGATCATGGTCTTTTACGTAAAGGCGAAGCGGATAGTGTTATGAAGACCTTTGCGGATGGTTTTAATATGAATGTTATTAAAGTAGAGGCAAAAGAGCGTTTTCTGTCTAAATTAGAGGGCGTGAGCGATCCAGAGAAAAAACGCAAAATTATCGGAAATGAGTTCATATATGTGTTCGATGATGAAGCCACAAAGCTTGAGGGAATTGATTTTCTGGCTCAGGGAACCTTATATACTGATATTATTGAGAGTGGTACAGCAACTGCGCAAACGATTAAATCGCATCATAATGTTGGTGGACTGCCTGAGGACATGCAGTTTAAGCTAATCGAGCCATTAAATACATTATTTAAGGACGAAGTTCGTGCTTTAGGAACAGAGCTTGGCATACCGGATGAGATTGTCTGGAGGCAGCCATTCCCTGGTCCAGGGCTTGGTATTCGAGTGTTAGGTGCTATTTCGGAGGATAAGCTGGAAATTGTTCGTGAATCAGATTATATTTTACGTGAAGAAATTAGGAAGGCTGGCCTGGAACGCGAAATTTGGCAATACTTCACAGTTCTGCCTGATATCCGTAGTGTAGGTGTTATGGGAGATGCCCGTACGTATGACTACACAATTGGTATTCGTGCCGTTACATCAATTGACGGAATGACATCGGATTGGGCCCGTATTCCTTGGGATGTACTTGAAACCATTTCAACACGAATTGTCAACGAAGTAGCCCACGTCAACCGGGTTGTTTATGATATAACAAGTAAGCCACCTGCAACCATTGAGTGGGAATAAAAACATGTAAAACGGCATTACTGTGTCTCCGATTTTGGGGAAACAGTGATGCTTTTTATTTAGCTTGCTGGTAAAAATATAGAGAAAGTTTATTGATAATAATAATTCAATAGATATACGTGCAAAATTTCCCAATCGGATATTTGCTCGTTGACAGTAAGGAAATTAGATTGATATACTATTTTCAAATATCAATATCGAACGATGAAAAGGACTAGTAGAGATTCAATCATTTACAAAGATAGAGAGAAAATCATTAGCTGAAAGATTTTCACGTGAATGATCCCTTGAACCTGCCTTGGAGTTCTGCGTTTAATAGCGCATGGTTAAGAACCATTATCATGATGAGTGTAAAGCATTGCTTTAAAACAGGGTGGTACCGCCAGTAATGGTCCCTGTTAAAAAGTAAATGCTTTTTTTGTATAATAAAAACTATCTTTGAGGTGAAAAATGTGAGCCAGGATTTTGTTAAAGATATTACTAAGCGTGATGTGGATTTTGCTCAATGGTATACAGATGTCGTTAGGAAAGCTGAATTAGCTGATTATTCAAGCGTTAAAGGATGTATGATTATCCGTCCCACAGGATATGCACTTTGGGAAAATATCCAACGCTTTCTTGATAATAGGTTTAAAGAAACAGGTCATGAAAATGTATGTATGCCGCTTCTAATTCCAGAAAGCTTACTGATGAGAGAAGCTGAGCACGTTGAAGGCTTTGCTCCGGAAGTGGCCTGGGTAACACAGGGTGGACAAAATCAATTAGCAGAAAGGCTGGCCATTCGCCCAACTTCAGAAGTTTTATTTGCAGAACATTATAAAAACATTATTCAATCCTATCGTGATCTTCCGAAGCTCTATAATCAGTGGGTTAACGTTGTCCGCTGGGAAAAAACAACTCGTCCGTTTCTACGTACAACCGAGTTCTTGTGGCAGGAGGGTCATACTTGCCATGAAACCATCGAGGATGCAGAGGTAGAGACAAGGCAAATGCTAGAAATCTATGCAGAAGCGTGTGAACAGCTGCTGGCGATTCCGGTTGTTCGCGGTGTAAAAACTGCAAATGAACGTTTTGCAGGGGCTGCTAATACTTATACGCTAGAAACATTAATGTATGATGGAAAAGCATTGCAGATTGCTACATCTCATAACCTAGGAAATAATTTCGCTAAAGCCTTTGATATCAGGTTTACTGATAGAAACGGTGAACTACAGCATGTATATCAAACATCCTGGGGTATGACAACACGTACGATTGGCGGGCTTATCATGGTCCACAGTGATGACCGAGGTCTTGTGCTTCCTCCAAGAGTAGCACCTACTCAATTAATTATTGTACCAATTGCACAAAATAAACCAGGTGTAATGGATTTTGCATACCAGCTTCACGATCAGCTAAAGGAAGCGGATTTCCGTATCAAACTGGATGACAGTGATAAACAGCCTGGCTGGAAGTTTAATGAGTCTGAGATGAAGGGAATTCCAATTCGAATTGAGGTAGGACCACGAGATATCAGTCAAAATCAAATAATCGCTGTTCGACGTGATACAGGCGAGAAGATCACCTTATCACTAGATAATCTAGATGCGAAAATTTCAGCGTTACTAGAAGATATTCAAACTAACTTATTTGAAAGTGCTAAAAAGCGAGCAGATGCAAAAACAGAGTACACAGAAGACAGAGAAGTGTTTGAAGCTCGAATTAAACAAGGTGGATTTGCTGTAACACCATGGTGTGAAGATGGTACATG
This sequence comes from Bacillus tuaregi, assembly GCF_900104575.1. NCBI lineage: Bacteria > Bacillati > Bacillota > Bacilli > Caryophanales > Bacillaceae > Bacillus > Bacillus tuaregi. The sequence goes on along the minus strand of NZ_LT629731.1, from coordinate 3,952,142 downwards.
TGAAGAAAAGGTAAAAGAAGATACAACAGCTACCGCAAGATGTATGTCTTTTGAATACAATAGTGAACCAGTGAAAGATAAGGTTTGTCCACACTGTGGAAAGCCAGCTACTAAAATTGTTCATTGGGCAAGAGCGTACTAAGCGTTTGAATAAAAATGATATTAAATAATGACCGCGGAAACTCTAAAGGGCAGAAGTCAGCTAGTAAAGGGATACTGCCCTTTAGAATAATCCGTTGTGCGTTATATAGAAATATCTAAATAATAAATTAATCTGTATAAATCCGTCGAAAATACCTATGAGATAACTATGGTTGAATACATTGTGATGGTTTGTGTATAATATCACATTCTTTATTAAGAACACCTCCTGTTATTTATAAATAACCCCTCAAACCCTTGATTTATCAACATTTCCCCACTTCCTAGTGACAAAACATTTACCAAAATTTGAATGATTGATGAAATCTATAATAATCGTGATAAACCCTATACTTTTTTCCTAATTCTGGTGATATGATGAATCCGTAGTAAGGAGGTGATAGGATGACGATCATTCATATTTTATTAAAACAACATGTTGGTGCTCCTTGTCAGCCAATTGTCAATGCTGGTGAAATCGTTCAGAGAGGACAGTTGATTGCCATTCCCGATGGCTTGGGAGCGAATATTCATTCCAGTGTGTCAGGAGCTGTACTAGAGATTGCAGATAGTGAAATTGTAATCGAAATGGCACCGAATCAGCCTAAAGACTTCGTCCCAATCCCACAAACTGATAATCATTTAGAAGCGATCAAAGAAGCAGGAATTGTTGGTGCAGGAGGGGCAGGCTTCCCAATGCATGTGAAATATAACTCAATTGTTGAGGATGGATACATCATTGCAAATGCAGCGGAATGCGAACCATTATTAAGCCATAATGTCAAATTAATGGAAGACCAACCAGAACTGATTGTTCGAGGCTTAAAATATTTAATGGGAATAACAAAAGCGAAAAAGGCTTATATTGCCATTAAGACAAAGTATCAAAAAGCGATGGTTGCGTTAGGAAAAGCATGTAAAGACGAGCCAGATGTTGAACTGAAGTATTTACCCGATATGTATCCATCAGGTGATGAGCGGGTTATTATCAGGGAATTATTAGGCGTTACGCTGGAACCAGGGCAGCTGCCAATTGCTGCGAATGCGATTGTTTCGAACGTTGAAACCATTAAGCATGCGGTTGAAGCTATTGAATTACGCAAGCCGTTTATTGAAAAAGATTTAACCGTGTCTGGCCGGATACAATCAGGTACAAAGGTATTTTTAAATCAACCTATTGGTATGCCGGTTAAATACTATATTGAACAGTGCGATGGATACATAGAACCACATGGAGAAATCGTGATTGGTGGACCGTTTACAGGTCGACAGGGAGAAGAAAAAACACCAATTACCAAAACATCTGGTGGAATTCTTGTTGCCATGCCCTTCCCTCAGGAAAGCCGCAAAGTTGGTATTCTGATGTGTGAATGTGGCGGCAGTGAAGAAAGATTGACTGAAATTGCAACTGGGATGGGTGCAGAAGTCGTGGCAGCCGAAAGATGCAAACGAATGGTTGAGGTTAACGGAAGGTATAGATGTAGTTTGCCGGGAGTATGCCCGGGACAAGCTGAAAAAGTCCTTAGCATGAAAAAAGCAGGGGCAGAAGTTGTACTTACAGGAACGTGCCAGGATTGAACAAACACCGTTATGGGTGTAGCTCCTAGGTTAGGAGTTCCGGTTTATCATAGTACAGATCACGTATTACGTGCGGCAGGTCATAAGCTATACAGGAAATTAGCCACCGTTAAATAATTTGCATCAACTTTTACCCTTTACTTAAATGAAGCAAACAATTATTTATTAGGAGGTTTATTATATGTCCATTACTGTAGAAACAGCTAAAGACCATGCCAAAGACCCTGCAGTGTTATGCTGTAGAACAGAAGCAGGAACCATTATTCAACCCGATAATCTAGAAGATCCAGCCCTTTTTCCGGATCTTGAAGATAGTGGGTTACTAACAATGCCCGATAATTATATCACAATTGAACAAGCAATTGGAGCGAAATTAACAAAAACGTTGGATGCACTTATTCCGCTAACACCAGATGTGTTAGATGGTGTGAAAGAAGCTGCCAACGAAGAAGTTGTAGAAGAAAAAGTGGAAGCAGTAGCTGTAACAGAAGCTGCTCCAGTCGCTCCTGTACAAGCAACAGGAGTTGGCCAAACAATTAAATTAACGATTGCAGAAGGTAAAGGAATTAGTCTGGAAATTCCTCTCACAGTGGAAGGTGTTAAGCAAGTCGTTCAGACTCAACAAGTGGAGGCTGTCAGTGCTGCAACACCTGTAGAACAACCAGCAGTTCAAGCTGAAGATAAGCAAGCTAAAGCAAGAAGAATTCGTAGCCTGCAAAAGACATACTTCCCAATCAATAAAGTAGTCTTTGGTGATGAAACAAAAATTGATGGTACTACATTAGTTTTGCGTCATCCTGAAGAGATTTGTATGGAAGCTGTGAAACTAGAAGAGCTAGTGGAAGATATTAAATTGGAAATTATTACACCGGATATGTATGACACATACAGTGAAACCATTATGGACGTTCAGCCTATTGCAACGAAGGAAGAGGGCGAACTTGGCCACGGAATTACTCGTGTAATTGATGGCGTTGTTATGGTATTAACTGGTACAGATGCAAACGGGGTACAAATTGGTGAATTTGGATCCTCTGAAGGTGAATTAAATAAAAACATTATGTGGGGACGTCCAAGCTGTCCTGAAAAAGGTGAAATCTTCATTAAAACGCAAGTTACCATTAAAGCGGGTACAAACATGGAGCGTAGCGGTCCTCTTTCTGCTCATAAAGCAGCTGATTACATCACAGACGAGATCAGGAAAGCGCTTAAACAAGCAGATAGTTCTCTTGCGATTCTATCTGAGGAAATCGTGCAATACCGCCGTCCAGGAAACAAGAAGGTCCTAATTGTGAAGGAAATCATGGGACAAGGGGCGATGCACGATAACTTAATCATGCCTGTTGAGCCTGTAGGTACACTTGGTGCGAAGCCAAACGTTGACTTAGGTAACTTACCGGTTATGTTAGCGCCAACAGAGGTGCTTGATGGTGGAATCCATGCACTTACATGTATTGGACCTGCATCAAAAGAATGTTCACGTCATTACTTCAGAGAGCCATTAGTTGAAGCGGCAATGGCAGATGAAGAAATTGACCTAGTGGGTGTGGTATTTGTCGGCTCACCACAAGCAAACTCAGATAAATTCTATGTGTCCAAGCGCTTAGGTATGATGGTTGAAGCGATGGATATTGATGGAGCAATCGTGACAACAGAAGGATTTGGAAACAATCACGTAGATTTTGCTTCCCATATTGAGGAAGTCGGAAAACGCGGTGTTGAGGTAGTTGGCGTATCCTATTCTGCTGTTCAAGGAGCACTTGTTGTTGGAAATAAATACATGAACCATATGGTTGACAATAATAAGTCAATGCAGGGAATTGAAAACGAAATTCTTGGCAATAACACCCTTTGCGAAGAAGATGCCATCCGTGCTCTTGCGATGCTAAAAACCGTTCTTGGCGGGGAAAAAGTAAAACCGGCTGAAAGAAAGTGGAATCCAAATGTGAAACTAAACAACATTGAAGCCATCGAAGCCGCTACAGGCAGAAAAATTGAGCTTGTTGATAATGAACAGGTACTGCCTAAGAGCAAAAAGCGTCTAGAAATTTATGAGCCAGAACAAGAACCAGTATTAAACTAAGCAAAAGCTTATCATGCTATACAAAAGATCCAGTACTAATAGACAACAGTATAGGAAGGGAGTCGACAAAATGGTAACCGTAGTTAAAGGTTTACAATCAGAGATTTACGTTCCAGTAACGCCTAAGCCAGTATTTACTCCAGTAACTAAGCCATTAAGTGAAATGCGTATTGCTCTAGCTACAGCAGCAGGCGTTCATTTAAAATCAGATAAGCGCTTTAATTTAGCAGGGGATACAACTTTTAGGGAAATCCCTAATGAAACTCCAAGTGATGAATTAATGGTATCACATGGTGGTTATGATAATGCCGACGTGAACAAAGATATCAACTGTATGTTCCCTATCGATCGCTTAAATGAATTGCAGGCAACGGGTTATTTTAAGGAAGTTGCACCTGTACATTATGGTTTTATGGGCGGTGGTGGAAATCAGGAGGTTTTCACGACAAAAACAGGTCCAGAAATTGCTGCGAAATTAAAAGCAGAAGAAGTAGATGCCGTTCTTCTTACAGCTGGCTGAGGTACTTGCCACAGAACTGCCGTGATCGTGCAGAGAGCTATTGAAGAAGCAGGTATTCCAACTATTCTAATTGCCGCATTACCACCGGTAGTGCGTCAAAATGGTACACCTCGTGCTGTAGCACCACTTATCCCAATGGGTGCGAATGCTGGTGAACCGCATAATATTGAAATGCAGACAGGTATTTTAAGAGATTCATTAGCACAGCTTGAAATCATTCAAACAGCTGGTACGATTGTACCACTACCTTACGAGTATATCGCTCATATCTAATCAAAATGTGTTTGCAGGCCTAGAAACTGCTAACTAGTAGAATGGTCCCCAAAAGACAAGGTGTCAGGCTTCACAATATTGTAGTTAGTATTACTATGCGTTAGTGAATGTGAATGCCTGAGGCCTTTTGGGACAGTCTAACAGAAATTTAAACATATAGGGTGATAGACAGATATGGAAGATGTACTTAGAAGTTTAACTATTAGATGTTTCCATGTAACGAATGTTGCCTTTGGAAAGAAAGTAAATCTAACGAATGGAACGCTGACAATTCCGGACGTGGATGCTGAATTTTCGAATAAGTTTGATAAAGTAGCTAAGCTAACAGTCTCGATTATTGAACCGAAAAAACACGATATTGAGATTAATACAATTATGGATATCATGCCTATTTCCGCTAAGGTTTTAGGAGAGCTGGGTGAAGGCATTACACATACTTTAACAGGTGTTTATGTCATGCTGACAGGCGGCGATGAAGAAGGAAATCAAATGCATGAATTTGGTTCTTCTGAGGGAATTTTAAAGGAGAAATTAAAGCTTGGAAAAGCGGGAACTCCAAATGAAGAAGACTATATTATTCATGTAGATGTCACTTTAAAACCAGGTCTTTCTTTCACTAGAAGTCTAGCATTCTCAATGTTTCAAATTTGTGATTTAATTATCCAACCGATTCGAGACATGTTAAAAATGAAAAATGGAAAAGATGCAGATGAAAAGCATGTGTATCATGACCGAGTGAATAAGGATAAAACCAGAGTTGCGATCGTAAAGCAAGTGGCTGGACAGGGAGCTATGTACGATAATCTACTGTACATGAAAGAACCAAGCGGAATTGAGGGTGGAGTATCAATTATCGACATTGGAAATATGCCTGTTGTCTTGACACCAAATGAATATCGTGATGGAGCACTTCGTTCACTAACATAAAAATTTTTCATTTTAAATGTGATAGTCTGAACAATCTTGAAAGGTTGGTGAAAATTGATGGGAATTGGACCATCTACGAAAGAAACATCGTTGCATCATTTCCGAGATCCCTTGACCCGGGTAGTAAGCTCCGATCAGGATGTTGACCTAGCAGGCATCGTGATAGTCGGAACACCCCAAGATAATTATAACAAGCATCTAGTTGGGAAGCGAACAGCCTCATGGCTTGAAGCGATGCGTGTAGAAGGAGCTATTATTTCAGCAGATGGCTGGGGAAATAGCGATGTGGACTTCGCCAACACAATGGAGGAAATCGGTAAACGTAACATCAGCATTGTCGGGTTAAAGTTTATTGGCACCCAGGCAAAATTTGTGGTAACAAATGAATTTACTGATTTAGTGGTTGATTTTAATAAATCAGAAGAAGGTATTGAAACCGAGGTTGTAGGCGAAAACAACGTGGATGAAATGGATGCGCGAAAAGCACTAGCATTGTTAAAACTGAAAATCAGACGGGATAAGCAATTATAAAGCTCACGGTCTAAATCATAGATTCTCAAAATTGGAGGAATAACCATGACAATTTCAGATTTAATTCCAGTAATAGACAGAGAAGATCAGCTTACTACTGAGACAGCTCGTGAAAGAAGAACTGGCGTTACAAGAATGGTTACTGCGATTGACTCACATACAGCAGGTGAAGCAGCACGTATTGTTACTGGCGGTCTTCCTAACATTCCTGGGGCAACAATGGCTGATAAAAGACAATATTTAATAGATTATCAGGATCATTTGCGTACAGCGTTAATGCATGAGCCGCGTGGTCACAATGAAATGTTTGGAGCCTTCCTAACTCCTCCGGTACATCCAGAAGCTGATTTTGGAATTATTTTCATGGACGGCGGTGGCTATTTAAATATGTGCGGACATAATACCATTGCGGCTGTTACTGCAGCCATTGAAACGGGAATGGTAGAAACTTCTGCTGATCAAAGAACAGCGCAGGTTGTACTTGATACGGCTGCAGGTCTTGTTCGTGCTACTGCTTATATCAAGGGCGGCAATAAAGTAAAAGAAGTATCCTTTAAAAATGTCCCTTCTTTCTTATATAAGAGAGATCAAAAATTATGGATTCCGGAATTAGATAGAGAAATAACCTTCGATATCTCTTTCGGCGGCAGCTTCTTCGTCATTATTTCTGCCAAGGAGCTTGGCTTAGGGGTTGTTCCGGAAAATGCATCAAAACTAACTGAGCTTGGTATGAATATCCTGCAACGAGTAAATGACAGTATCGAAATTCAGCATCCAACTTTAGAACATATTAAAACCGCAGATTTAATTGAAATCTTTGATGATCCAACACATCCTGAGGCAACTTATAAAAATGTGGTTATTTTTGGACAAGGTCAAGTAGACCGTTCTCCTTGTGGTACTGGAACAAGTGCAAAGATGGCAACCCTACATGCTCGCGGAGAATTAGCTATTGATGAGCCGTTCGTCTACGAAAGTATCCTAGGTACTTTATTCAAAGGTCGTGTGGTAGAAGAGACCATAATCGGCGAACAAGCCGCTATTATTCCAGAAGTAACTGGGTCTGCTTATATTACCGGATATAATACGTTCTTAATTGATCCTGATGACCCACTAAAATATGGTTTTACTTTGAAGTAAGAAAATCATAAGGCTTAGGCATAGAAAGTTATAGATATTCTACCTATTACGGACAGTTTGACCCCATCCTACGAATCAAAGTTTATAAAAGTGGTGGGGCTCATCTGCCCGTAAAGTTTAAAGAGCGCTATGAATTGGTAATTAGTTAATCTTATAATAGAAAGGAATGGTTATTGTGGTTGCAGCGATTTTGACAGTGCTTGTTGGTTTGGCATTATGGTATGGGTTTTTCTTTATTCGTGACCTCCTCGCTCATAAGGCGAACCTTGGTCCAGAAAAAGGCTGGATTGCCTATCCAATTGGTCTTGTGACAGATTTTCTTGATACGCTTGGTATAGGTTCTTTTGCAACAACAACACTAGGATTTAAAATCACAAAATTTTTAAAGAATGATGAATTACTTCCTGGTACATTAAATGTTGGTCACACAATCCCGGTTATCTTAGAGGCAGTTATCTTTATTACCGTTGTTGAAGTAGAAGCACTAACGCTTATATCAATGGTAGTAGCAGCCATGTTAGGTTCGTGGTTGGGTGCGAAATGGGTATCAAAGCTTTCTGAACGAAAGGTTCAAAGAGTTATGGGTATTGCACTTGCAGTTACTGCAATCCTAATGGCTCTACAGTCATTAAAAGTACTTGATATTCTTGGCCGTGGTAATGAAGCGATGGGACTTAGCGGTATCCTCCTTGTTGTAGCTATTATCGGAAACTTTATTCTTGGTGCCCTAATGACTGCGGGAATTGGCTTATATGCTCCATGTATGGCATTAGTTTACATGCTTGGTCTAAATCCACTTGTAGCGTTCCCAATCATGATGACTTCATGTGCTGCTTTAATGCCAGTTGCTAGCTTTGAGTTCGTTAAATACAGTCGTTATTCAAAAAAAGGTGCAATTGGTTTAACAATCGGAGGTATTCTTGGGGTTATTGCTGCTGTAACTTTAGTAACTAGCTTAGATTTAACTTTATTAACTTGGTTGATCATCGCAGTCGTATTGTATACTTCTGTTACAATGATTTTGCAAAGTGCGAAGCCAGCTGCTACACCTGTTGCACCATCACCAACTGAGTATCACAAAGGAGCATAATATCATTTAGTTTTATGCTGGCTAATGGATTGTCAACTTTCCAATTCTGTTACAACTAGTTGATAAGATTTCATAAAAAAGACTCGGGGAAGACGGCTACGTCGTCTTCCCCGAGTCTTTTTTATGGGTGCGAATTTATTTGATAAAATTAATTTATTAATCCGCTGAAAAGCATTGAATACTCCTATGGTTGACTAAATTATGTAGGTGTGTGAATAACATCACAAGTGCAAATAAAGGCGAATTTTGTCTAATGAAGGGTACCTATCGCAAACCCGTTATTTATAAACGTTTCCCCAATTTCTTAGTGACAAAATAATTACCAAAAATTGAATGATTGGTGAAACCTTACTAATTCAGCGAAATCTATATATTTTTTTTGTGATACGGGTGATATTATGAAGCTGTCAGGAGGTGAAGAAATGACAGTAGTGCATATTCTATTAAAACAACATGTTGGTGCTCCTTGTCAGCCGATTATTAATGCCGGTGAAATCGTAAAACGTGGACAAAAAATAGCCATTCCACAGGGATTAGGTGCAAATATTCATGCCAGCGTTTCAGGAGCAGTTTTAGAAATAACTGACAATGAAATCGTCATTGAAATGGCACCGAATCAGCCAAAGGAGTTTGTTCCAATTCCTGAAACTGATAATTACTTAGAAGCCATTAAAGAAGCGGGAATTGTTGGTGCAGGAGGAGCAGGTTTCCCGATGCATGTGAAATACAACACAACCGTTGATAATGGCTACATTATCGCAAATGCTGCGGAATGTGAACCATTGCTTGGCCATAACGTTTTATTGATGGAAGAACATCCTGAGTTAATTGTTCGGGGTTTAAAGTACTTAATGGAAATGACAAAAGCGAAAAAGGCTTATATCGCCATTAAGACAAAATATCAAAAGGCAATGATAGCCTTAGGCAAGGCATGCAAAAATGAACCAGATGTTGAACTGAAGTTTTTACCAGATATGTACCCATCAGGTGATGAGCGGGTTATTATCAGGGAATTATTAGGTGTTACGCTGGAGCCGGGACAGCTGCCAATTGCTGCGAATGCGATTGTTTCAAACGTTGAAACCATTAAGCATGCGGTTGAAGCTATTGAATTGCGCAAGCCGTTTATTGAAAAGGATTTAACCGTGTCCGGCCGTGTACAATCAGGTTCAAAGGTATTTTTAAATCAACCTATTGGTATGCCAGTTAAATATTATATTGAACAGTGTGGAGGATACGTTCATCCACATGGTGAAATCGTGATTGGCGGACCGTTCACTGGTCGACATGGAGAAGAAAACACAGCAATCACAAAAACATCAGGTGGGATTCTTGTTGCTATGCCATTTCCACAAGAAAACCGTAAAGTAGGTATTCTGATGTGTGAGTGTGGCGGCAGTGAAGAAAGATTGACAGAAATTGCAACTGGGATGGGTGCAGAAGTTGTGGCAGCCGAAAGATGCAAACGAATGGTAGAGGTTAATGGAAGGTATAGATGTAGTTTGCCGGGAGTTTGTCCGGGACAAGCTGAGAAAGTCCTTAGTATGAAAAAAGCAGGGGCAGAGGTTGTACTTACTGGAACATGCCAGGATTGAACGAACACCGTTATGGGTGTAGCTCCTAGGTTAGGAGTTCCGGTTTATCATAGTACAGATCACGTATTACGTGCGGCAGGTCATAAGCTATACAGGAAATTAGCCACCGTTAAATAATTTGCATCGACTTTTACCCTTTACCTATATGAAGCAAGAAATTATTTATTAGGAGGCTTACAAACATGTCCATTACTGTAGAAACAGCTAAAGACCATGCCAAAGACCCTGCAGTGCTATGCTGTAGAACAGAAGCAGGAACCATTATTCAACCCGATAATCTAGAAGATCCAGCCCTTTTTCCGGATCTTGAAGATAGCGGATTATTAACAATGCCAGAAAATTATATCACAATTGAACAAGCAATTGGAGCAAAATTAACAAAAACGTTGGATGCTCTTATTCCATTAACACCAGATGTGTTAGATGGTGTGAAAGAAATAAAAGAAGCAGCAGAAGAAGAAGTAAAAGAAGAACCAGTAACTGTAGCAGAAGCTACACCGGTAAGTCCTGTACAAGCAACAGGATTTGGCCAAACACTTAAATTAACGATTGCAGAAGGTAAAGGAATTAGTCTCGAAATTCCTCTTACAGTTGAGGGAGTTAATAGAATAGTCCCAACTCAACAAGTTGAGACAGTTAGCGCTACTGCTGAGCAAGCTGCTGTTAAAGCAGTTGAAGAAAAGCAAGCAGAAGCAAAGAAAATGCGCAGTCTACAAAAGAGATACTTCCCAATTGAGAAGGTAGTATTTGCTGAGACAACAAAAATTGAAGGTAAAACATTATATCTTCGTCATGCAGAAGAAATCTGCAAGGATGCAGTGAATTTAGAAGAGCTTGTCGAAGACATGAAATTGGAAATTATTACACCTGATATGTATGACACATATAGCGAAACCATCATGGATGTTCAACCAATTGCCACGAAAGAGGAAGGCGAACTTGGTCATGGTATTACACGAGTAATCGATGGTGCCGTTATGGTCTTAACTGGTACAGACGCAAACGGAGTACAAATTGGTGAATTTGGATCATCTGAAGGTGAACTTAACAGAAATATCATGTGGGGACGTCCGGGTGCTCCTGATAAAGGCGAAATCTTTATTAAAGCACAGGTAACCATTAAAGCTGGTACAAACATGGAACGCAGCGGTCCTTTAGCAGCTCATAAAGCAGCAGACTTTATTACAGAAGAAATCCGTAAGGCTCTAAAAGAAGCTGACGATTCATTGGCAGTATTTACAGAAGAGATTGTGCAGTACCGCCGCCCAGGAAATAAGAAGGTATTAATTGTTAAAGAAATCATGGGTCAAGGAGCTATGCACGACAACTTAATCATGCCTGTTGAGCCAGTTGGTACTTTAGGTGCTAAGCCAAACGTAGACTTAGGTAACTTACCTGTTATGTTAGCACCAACTGAAGTACTTGATGGGGGAATCCATGCTCTTACATGTATCGGACCTGCATCAAAAGAATGTTCACGCCATTATTTCAGAGAACCATTAGTTGAAGCTGCAATGGCAGACGAAGAAATTGATTTAGTAGGTGTTGTGTTTGTTGGTTCACCACAAGCTAACTCTGAAAAATTCTATGTTTCAAAACGTCTTGGCATGATGGTGGAAGCTATGGATATTGATGGAGCTATCGTTACTACAGAAGGCTTTGGTAATAACCATATTGATTTTGCTTCCCATATCGAGGAAATCGGTAAACGTGGTATTGAAGTAGTTGGTATGACTTACTCAGCTGTTCAGGGAGCACTTGTTGTTGGTAATAAATATATGAACAACATGGTTGATAACAATAAGTCCATGCAAGGTATTGAAAACGAAATCCTAGGTAACAACACACTTTGTGAAGAGGATGCGATTCGTGCGCTTGCTATGTTAAAAACTGTTCTTGGCGGAGAAAAAGTGAAACCGGCAGAAAGAAAATGGAATTCAAATGTTAAATTAAATAATATTGAAGCCATTGAAACAGCTACTGGTAGAAAAATAGAATTAGTCGACAATGAACAAGTACTTCCAAAGAGTAAGAAACGTATGGAGATTTACGAGCCTGAACAAGAACCAGTGTTAAACTAAGGGTGATTTTATGGATAGATTAAATGAATTAAAGTACATTTCAACTGAAAGAATGTATGAAGGAATCATCGTTGAAGTAACAGATGCTAGTGTAACGATTGATTTAAAAGGCCGTTTAGGTCAACTGAAAATTCCTCGTAGAATGCTAATTTCTCAGTATGATGTTCAAATGGGTCAAGAGGTTGGCTTTATGATGAGTTATCCAGAAGTACTTGATGAAGAGCCTGATGAAAAATATGTCTATGCAATTAATGAATCAAATCGCCGTAGAAAAGAAATAGAAGCAAAAAAACAAAACGTGTAAGAAGGGAGTCGGAGAAATGGTTACCGTAGTTAAAGGTTTACAATCAGAGATTTACGTTCCAGTAACACCAAAACCAGTATTTACTCCAGTAACAAAACCAGTAAGTGAAATGCGCATTGCTCTAGCTACAGCGGCAGGTGTTCACTTAAAGTCTGATAAGAGATTTAATTTAGCAGGGGATACAACCTATAGAGAGGTTCCTGGAGATTCTCCAAGCGATCAGCTAATGGTATCTCACGGAGGCTATGATAATGCCGATGTGAACAAAGATATCAACTGTATGTTCCCGATTGACCGCTTACGTGAACTGCAGGCTGAAGGAGTATTTAAGGAAGTTGCTCCGATGCACTTTGGATTTATGGGCGGCGGCGGAAATCAGGAAGTATTTACTGATAAAACAGGTCCTGAAATCGCTGCAAAATTATTAGCTGAACAAGTAGACGCCGTTGTTCTCACAGCTGGCTGAGGTACTTGTCACAGAACTGCCGTGATCGTGCAGAGAGCTATTGAACAAGCAGGAATTCCTACTATTCTAATTGCCGCATTACCGCCAGTAGTGCGTCAAAATGGTACACCTCGTGCGGTAGCACCACTAATTCCAATGGGTGCAAATGCAGGTGAGCCACATAATATTGAAATGCAAATAGGTATATTAAGAGATACATTAGCACAGCTTGAGACCATTCAAACTGCTGGTACTATTGTACCTTTACCTTACGAGTATATCGCTCATATCTAATAGAAATATGTTTTTATGCCATGTACTGGCAACTATTACTCACAAATAACTTTGTTATTTGTGAGTAATAGAATTTGAACATATAGGGTGAGAGATATGGAGGATGTACTTAGAAGCTTAACGATTAAATGTTTTCATGTAGAGAAGGTAGTATTCGGTCAGAAAGTAAATCTATCGAATAGGATCCTAACCCTTCCTAATCAATATGATAAGTTGGAAAGCAGCTTCGATAAAGTATCAAAGCTTACAGTATCAATTATTGAACCAAAACAACATAATGTTGAGATTAATACCATTATGGACATCATGCCTATTTCTGCTAAAGTCCTTGGAGAGCTGGGTGAAGGGATAACCCATACCTTAACGGGTGTTTATGTCATGCTGACAGGTAGGGATGAAGAAGGAAATCAAATGCATGAATTTGGTTCTTCTGAAGGGATTTTACAAGAGAAGTTAAAGCTTGGAAAAGCCGGAACTCCAAATGAGGATGACTATATTATACACGTCGATGTAACCTTAAAACCAGGTCTTTCTTTCACAAGAAGTCTGGCATTTTCGATGTTTCAGATTTGTGATTCAATTATTCAGCCGATTCGAGACATTCTAAAAATGAAAAATGGAAAAGATGCAGATGAAAAACATGTGTATCATGATCGAGTGAAAAGGGATAAAACAAGGATTGCGATTGTAAAGCAAGTGGCTGGACAGGGAGCCATGTATGATAATCTATTGTACATGAAGGAACCAAGTGGGATTGAAGGTGGAGTATCCATCATTGACATTGGAAATATGCCTGTTGTCCTAACGCCAAATGAATATCGTGATGGAGCACTTCGATCACTAACTTAAAAATTTTTCAGCTAGAATGTGATATTTGTAACAATCTTGGAAGGCTGGTGATAATGAATGGGAATTGGACCCTCTACAAAAGAAACATCGTTACACCATTTTAGAGATCCATTGACTGCTGTGGTGAGCTCTGATCAGGATGTTGACTTAGCGGGTATCGTAATTGTCGGAACACCCCAGGATAATTATAACAAACATTTGGTTGGAAAGCGAACAGCCTCATGGCTTGAAGCGATGCGTGTAGAAGGCGCTATTATTTCAGCAGATGGCTGGGGAAATAGTGATGTTGACTTCGCCAATACAATGGAAGAAATCGGGAAACGAAACATAAGTATTGTCGGGTTAAAGTTTATCGGAACTATGGCAAAGTTTGTGGTGACAAATGAATTCACTGATTTAGTTGTCGACTTTAATAAATCAGTAGAAGGTATTGAAACTGAGGTTGTAGGCGAAAACAACGTGGTTGAGATGGACGCAAGAAAAGCACTGGCGTTGTTGAAGTTGAAAATAAGACGGGATAAACAATAATAATTGAGTTAAAGCCCAGATCATTGAGCTTTCAAACTTGGAGGTTATCGCAATGACAGTATCAGATTTAATTCCAGTTATTGATAGAGAAGACTTAATTACCGAGGAGACGTCTCGTGAAAGAAGAACAGGCGTAACAAGAATGGTCACGGCGATTGACTCTCATACTGCGGGTGAAGCTGCGCGTATCGTTACCGGTGGTCTTCCTAATATACCTGGAATGACAATGGCTGATAAAAGACAATATTTAATTGATCATCAGGATCATTTGCGTACAGCGTTAATGCATGAGCCGCGTGGTCATAATGAAATGTTTGGTGCATTTTTAACTCCTCCGGTACATCCAGAAGCTGATTTTGGAATCATATTTATGGATGGTGGCGGTTATTTAAATATGTGCGGACATAATACCATTGCCGCTGTTACTGCAGCGATTGAAACAGGAATGGTTGAAACCTTTGCTGATCAAAGAACGGCACAGGTTGTTCTTGACACGGCAGCTGGACTTGTCCAAGCAACCGCTTACATAAAGGGCGGCAATAAAGTAAAAGAAGTATCATTTAAAAACGTACCTTCCTTCCTATATAAAAGGAATCAAAAGCTATTTATCCCTGAATTAGATAGAGAAGTAACCTTTGATATCTCATTTGGCGGCAGCTTTTTTGTCATTATCTCTGCAAAGGAATTAGGCTTAAAGGTAGTGCCGGAAAATGCATCAAAGCTATCTGATATTGGTATGAAGGTTCTTAATAGGGTGAATGAAACAATCGAAATTCAACATCCAACCTTAGCGCATATTAATAAAGCTGATTTAATTGAAATTTTCGATGATCCAACACATCCTGAAGCAACCTACAAAAATGTAGTTGTTTTTGGACAAGGACAGGTAGACCGTTCTCCTTGCGGTACTGGAACTAGTGCAAAGCTAGCCACTCTTCATGCGCGTGGAGAATTAGATATTGATGAACCATTTGTATACGAAAGTATCCTGGGTACTTTATTTAAAGGCCGTATTGTGGAGGAAACCATGATTGGTGGACAAGCTGCAATCATTCCGGAGGTAACGGGGTCTGCTTACATTACAGGATATAATACTTTCTTGATTGACCCTGAAGATCCGCTTAAATATGGCTTTACATTGAAATAAGCTAGCGCAATAACTAAATCGCTCTCAGAACAATGAAGTTAAGCCTCCGGCGGATGACACGGATTTTTTAGGGGTAATTTATCGAGCGACCTCAGGTAATCCGGACGCAAATTCGACGGGCGAATTTGATATAAAGATTGTTAAATGGTCTGTGGTGTACGTGGATATTCATTGATTAAGATGAATCGCTTGTTAGACATGCGTACTCTACAGGCCATTTGGGTGTGATTATTTATGGAAAGTCGAAATGTTATTCAAAATAAGAAAGGTTGATAAATATGGTTGCAGCAATAATAACACTGCTTGTTGCTTTGGGAGTTTGGTTTTCATTCTTTCTCATCAAAGATTTAATCAAACACAAAGCGAACCTGGGTCCGGAAAAAACGTTAACAGCATTTATTGTAGGTCTTATTACAGATTTTCTTGATACTCTTGGAATCGGTTCATTTGCGACTACAACACTTGGTTTTAAAATTACAAAATTTTTAAAGAATGATGAATTGTTGCCTGGAACATTAAATGTCGGTCATACAATTCCAGTTATCATAGAAGCAATTATCTTTACTACTGTTGTTAAGGTTGAAGCATTAACTCTTGTTTCTATGGTTATTGCAGCAATGGTAGGCTCTTGGGTAGGAGCAAGAACGGTATCAAAGCTACCGGAGAAAATGATTCAAAAGGTTATGGGTATTGCATTAGCTCTTACAGCCATCCTGATGGCTCTTAAACAGCTGTCTGTTCTTGATATGCTAGGTCAAGGTAATGAAGCGATGGGGCTAAGCGGTATACCGCTTATGATTGGTATCGTAGGAAACTTTATTTTAGGTGCGTTAATGACTGCAGGAATTGGCCTATATGCACCATGTATGGCTTTAGTGTATATGCTTGGATTAAACCCGCTTGTAGCTTTCCCAATTATGATGACATCTTGTTCAGCGTTAATGCCTGTAGCAAGCTATGAGTTCGTTAAATTTAGTCGTTATTCTAAAAAAGGTGCAATCGGTTTAACTATTGGCGGTATCTTAGGTGTAGCTATTGCAGTTACATTTGTAACTAGTTTAGATTTAACTCTATTAACATGGTTAATTATCGCTGTAGTCTTATATACTTCCGTTTCAATGTTAAGATCAGGCTTTAAACCGGCAGTTGCTCCTGAAGTGCAATCCTATCAAAAGGGAGCTTAATAGTATTCATGTATAAATAAGTTTTTATTAATAGAATCAGGGAAGGCGGCTATGCTGTCTTCCTTATTCTATCTACAAGGTTTAATAACCAGAAACGTTCCGTTAAGGGATTTGGTACAATTGTAACAGGTACACTGATTGAAGGTACTTCGATTCAGTGGGGTACAAACCCCGGCAGAATGAAGTTAAGCCTCCGGCGAGTCTTGCGATTTTTTAAGGTAGATTACCCGAGCGAGCTCAGGTAATCCGGACGCAAATTCGACGGGCAAATTTGATCAAATGTCCATATGATTATTTTAGAATGTCTTGATAGAAATAAAATGACCAAACGTGTAGAGAACTACTGTTTGTTATACATCAAACACGAATAATAAAAAATACAATTATGCTATTGTTCGTTTTTTGTTGACGCGTTTACTCTATGTTGATATAATGTTTTCGTAAAGCGATAATCAAATACGTCGTATAATCTTGGGGATATGGCCCAGAAGTTTCTACCAAGCTACCGTAAATAGCTTGACTACGAGGTGATAATAAATTGTATAATCTCCTTTTATTGTCATTATTTGTAGTCAAGCACTTCTGTTCTTAATGGAAGTGCTATTTGGATTTGCCTCAAATTATTATGTGCAATCTATCAGTATGCAAAAATAATTAACTGCTGATTTCTTGCATGAAGATGGGTCAAAAACCGCTTTTGAAGGGACTATATATAAGAGGAGGAACACCATGAAAAAGTATTTTCAGTTTGAAGAGCTTGGCACTAATTATCGTCGTGAAATCATTGGCGGTTTAACAACCTTTCTTGCGATGGCGTATATACTCGTAGTAAATCCTATTACACTAACTTTAGCCGATATTCCAGATTTGCCTGATGCATTGCGTATGGACTACGGAGCCGTCTTTGTAGCGACTGCTTTGTCTGCTGCAATAGGAAGTATCATAATGGGGCTTTTGGGTAGATACCCGCTGGCACTTGCACCAGGATTGGGCTTAAATGCGTTCTTTGCTTATACTGTCGTACTTGCAAGTGGAATACCGTGGCAGCATGCGTTAGGTGCAGTTTTTATTTCAAGTGTGTTCTTTTTAATTTTGACATTAACAGGTCTTCGCGAAAAATTAATTAATGCCATTCCGATTGAATTAAAACATGCAGTTGGTGCAGGTATTGGTTTGTTTATTACATTTATTGGTTTGCAAACATCAGGGATTATTGTTAATAACGATGCAACTCTTGTTGGAATTGGTGATTTATCAGCACCGAATACATTGCTTACTATTTTTGGTATTTTAGTGACTGTAATTCTTATGGTTAGAGGAGTAAAAGGTGGAGTTTTCTATGGAATGATCATCTCCATTATCGCTGGTATGATCTTCGGTTTAATTGAAACACCTGATAAGGTAGTTGATAAAGTGCCTAGCCTTGAGCCGACATTTGGTGCGTTATTTTCATCATTCAGTGACCCGTCATTTTATACAGCGTCCATGCTTGGAATTGTGTTAACATTCTTATTTGTTGATTTCTTTGATAATGCAGGTACATTAGTTGCGGTAGCAAACCAGGCTGGTTTTGTGAAAGATAACAAACTGCCTCGTGCGGGACAGGCCTTACTAGCTGACTCGATTGCATCTGTTACAGGGTCTATTCTTGGAACCTCAACGGTTACATCCTACGTGGAATCGTCTGCAGGGGTTGCAGCAGGCGCAAGAACAGGCTTTGCATCGCTGGTAACTGCAGCATGTTTCTTATTGTCACTTTTCTTTTTCCCACTGTTATCAGTTGTTACATCAGCTGTCACGGCCCCGGCACTAATTATTGTAGGTGTACTCATGGTTTCGTCGCTTGGGAAAATTGAGTGGACTAAATTTGAAGTGGCAGTTCCAGCCTTTTTAACTATGGTGACAATGCCGCTTTCTTATAGTATTGCAACAGGTATTGCAGTTGGATTTATATTCTATCCTATTACAATGATAGTATCAGGTCGGGCAAAAGAAATTAATCCAATTATGTATCTATTCTTTGTCATCTTTGTTTTATATTTTATTTTTAAATAACGAAAATGCAAGGCTGGCTATTTAATTGGCCAGCCTTTTACTATAGAGGTGTTGATGATTTATATGTTTCAATAAAAAGAATTAATAAAGGATTGACTTAAAACGCTATCTTTCTATAATATAGGAATAGTGAAAGTCATTTTATACTGAGGAGAAACTATGGCTGATCTTATCGTTCAGAAAGTATTAAATAATAATGTGTTAATTGGAGACCACACTTCCTATGGCGAAGTTGTGTTAATTGGTAAGGGTATCGGGTTTAATCGTAAAATGGGAGATATTATCGATCAACATTTTGCAGAGAAAATGTTTGTATTGAAAAATGAGAGGGAACAGGAAAACTATCTCAAGTTGTTACCCTTTATTGAAACTGATCTCCTGGAAACAATCATTACTGCCATCCATCATATTAAAGAAAGAACGGGGGCAGAACTAAATGAGCATATCCATGTGGGGCTTACTGACCACCTAATGTTTGCGATTAAACGATTATCAAATGGATTAGAAATGAGAAATCCATTTCTAATGGAAACAAAAGCATTGTATCCATTAGAGTATGAAACGGCAAAGGAAGTCGTTAAGTTAATTGAGAAAAAGACCGAAATCTACCTACCAGAAGATGAAATCGGTTTCATCGCTTTGCATATTCATAGTGCGATTATGAATAAAAATCTTTCTGATGTGAATCGCCACTCTCAGTTAATAACCTCTTTGGTTGAGTTAATAGAAGAACAATTAGAATTGAAAATAGATAAGGAAAGCATTGATTATTTACGCCTTGTTCGCCATTTAAGATTTACAATTGAAAGAATCAATGCCGGAGAAACAGTAGAGGAGAATGGAAATATAAATTCCTTCTTGAAAGCGGAGTATCCGATATGCTATAATCTCTCATGGAAGCTCATAAAAGTTATGCAGAAGTATCTTCAGAAGCCTGTTTATGATGCTGAGGCTATTTATCTCACTATGCATCTGCAACGGTTACAAAAGAAGAAAATTTAATTTAATATTGCTATCATTCTTATACGTGTTACTGATTCGATCAGGCATGAGTAAAAGAAGATAATTGAAATGATGATTTTAGGGAATAGTATACCTAATACCGATTCATCTTTCGATTTTTTCCTTTTACTCATGCCTTTTTGCGTTCTTTTTACTTCTGAAAACCCTAATGAGTTTGCCAAAATATTAAAAATTTGGAGGTTTTGATATGTTTAAAAAAGCTTTTGGTGTTTTACAAAAAGTTGGTAAAGCCTTAATGCTCCCAGTTGCCTTGTTGCCAGCTGCAGGTATTTTACTTGCGTTGGGTGCTGCGCTTCTAAATCCAACCTTATTAGAAATTGCACCCTTTCTAGATAACAGTACCGTACACCTTATTGCTGCTGTTATGCAGGATGCGGGTAACATCGTTTTTGGTAACCTGCCGTTGCTATTTGCTGTCGGTGTAGCGATAGGATTAGCGGGCGGAGAAGGAACTGCAGGTCTTGCTGCTATCATTGGTTACTTAATTATGAATGTAACAATGGGAACGGTTTTAGGGATTACAGCGGAAGATGTAAATGGTTTAAATTATGCTAGTATTCTTGGTATTCCTACGCTACAAACCGGTGTGTTTGGCGGTATTATTGTTGGTATTTTGGCTGCAGCTATGTATAACAAGTTCTTTGAGATTGAGCTGCCATCTTATTTAGGATTCTTTGCTGGAAAACGTTTTGTTCCAATTATTACGGCTGCTACTGCGATTATCCTAGGTCTTCTTATGATAGTAATCTGGCCGCCGATTCAGAATGCGCTTAACGCATTCTCACAAAACATGGTACATGCAAACTTAACCTTATCTGCATTCATTTTCGGTGTTATTGAACGTTCATTAATTCCATTTGGATTACATCATATTTTCTACTCTCCATTCTGGTACGAGTTCGGTCAATATGTAACAGCGGCAGGAGAAGTTGTTCGTGGTGACCAGCGTATCTTTATGGCGCAAATTACAGATAATGTACAAAACTTAACAGCTGGTACATTTATGACTGGTAAATTCCCGTTCATGATGTTCGGTTTACCTGCCGCAGCATTAGCTATTTATCAAGAAGCGCGACCAGAGAAAAAGAAATTGGTTGGCGGACTTATGGTTTCAGCTGCATTAACATCGTTTTTAACAGGTATTACAGAGCCGCTTGAGTTTTCTTTCTTGTTTGTTGCACCTGTATTATTTGGGATCCATGCGATCTTCGCAGGGTTATCTTTCATGACGATGCATTTGTTAAATGTTAAAGTCGGTATGACATTCTCAGGTGGTTTAATTGACTATATCTTATTTGGATTAATCAATCCGCAAACGAATGCCTGGCTTATCATCCCAGTTGGATTAGTTTTTGCGGTTATCTATTACTTTGGTTTCCGATTTGCCATCCGTAAGTTCAATTTAAAAACACCAGGTCGTGAAGTTGAGTCAGATGAAGGGGAAAGCACTAAATCTAAAGGCAGTGATTTACCTTACAATATTCTTGAAGCAATGGGCGGTAAAGAGAATATTGCTCACTTAGATGCATGTATTACACGCCTTCGTGTTTCTGTAAATGATATAAAAAATGTAGATAAAGAAGAATTGAAAAGATTAGGTGCTGCTGGAGTCTTGGAAGTTGGTAATAATATTCAGGCTATCTTTGGTCCGCGTTCTGAAACAATTAAAGGACAAATGAAGGACATTATAAGCGGAAAAAGACCTGCGGCAGTCATGAAAGCCCCTGAAAAAGGTGTAGAACAACAAATTGAAGAAGTAACACCAGATGTATTACGAAATGAAATGATCGATGAAACTTTTATTTCGCCAATGAAAGGTGAAATTAAGTCAATTACAGAAGTGCCTGATGCTGTATTTTCTGGAAAAATGATGGGAGATGGCTTTGCGATTCTTCCAACAGACGGTACAATCGTTTCACCTGTAAAAGGAAAAATAGTGAATCTATTCCCAACAAAGCATGCAATCGGAATAGTGTCCGATGCAGGACGTGAAATTTTAATTCATGTTGGTATTGATACTGTAAACTTAAAAGGTAAAGGGTTTGAAGCGTTAATCGCTGAAAATGACCAGGTGGAAGCTGGACAGCCTTTACTAAAGGTTGATTTAGAGTATATCAAAGGACAGGTTCCTTCTATTATTACTCCAGTCGTATTTACAAACCTTGCGCAGGATGAACAGGTGGTTATTAAAAAACAGGGTAATGTAGATCTTAAAGAAGAAAATATTATTTCTGTTTCAAAATAACATTATATATTAATGAAGAAACGAGGACATACTCTAAAGAGTGTGTCCTCGTTTTTATTAAGTGACCGTTTGGAACTATCGAATAAATATCTGACTAAATGCAGTGGAAGCAACTTTATTAAATTTCAGAATTTAGGCTTATTCATGTTAAAATGGGAATAGGATGGTGTAAAGAACAACAATAATATGGGAATAAATTACTAGGAACATGCTAAAAAAGCCATGTATGTAATATATATAAGATAGCAAATAATGAAGGTAATCCTTCAGTTGTGTGCGCAATTGTGAATGACCAAACGTTATTATTTGGAGAAAGGGACAGTACATAATGAAAAAGCAGAAAAAAGTAACATATGAAGTACAGGAAAACGAAACCGTTGCTGATTGCCTGAATCGGATTCAACAGGATGGTTATACACCTGTTAGAAGAACGGAGGTACCGATCTTTTCAGAAAAAATAGCTGGGAAGGAAGTAACGTATGAGCCGACAGGCAGGAAAATTATTTTTGAGGTTAGAAAAGTTGAATCGCAATAAATCCGAACAATGGAAATTAATATAGATAAATTGTTCGGTGTTTTCTGTTGACAATTGTCGAAATTCATTGTTAAATGGGAGTAGCGAAAAATTTAATATCTAGCCCTCGTATAATAATAGGAATATGGCCTATGAGTCTCTACCCAATTACCGGAAATAATTGGACTATGGGGGAAAGTAAATTGCCCGGCAACAATAGGAAAAGACTTTTTTGGTCCTTTCGTTTATGTCAGCATACTAACTTTGTAGCCCGGACAGATTGCTTTCCCATAGGGAGGCTTCTGTCCGGGCTTTTTTATAATGTATTAGAATAATAGAGTTTGTGTTATTTAGAACCGGATGTTGATGAATACAAATAAATAAAATGAAGTCAATGGAGGGGTACGATGAAGGCTCAAGTAGGGGTCATAATGGGAAGTAAGTCAGATTGGGAAACAATGAAACATGCCTGCGAGATACTTGAAGAATTTGAAGTTTCTTATGAAAAGAAAGTGGTATCGGCACATCGAACTCCGGATTTGATGTTTGAATATGCAGAAGGTGCAAGAGAGCGAGGAATCAAGGTAATAATTGCTGGAGCAGGTGGAGCTGCACACTTACCCGGTATGGTAGCAGCAAAAACCACTTTACCCGTCATTGGTATACCTGTTCAGTCTAGGGCATTAAATGGTCTTGATTCTCTATTATCGATTGTACAAATGCCTGGAGGTATCCCTGTCGCGACGGTAGCAATTGGCACAGCAGGCGCAAAAAACGCAGGATTGCTCGCAACGCAAATACTTTCGGCGTTTGATAATAGATTAGCTGAAAAGCTGGAGGCATACAGATTGGAAATGAAGGCTGCAGCCATAGAAAGTAGTGATCAGCTTGTCTAATAAGATGATTTTACCTGGTCAGACAATTGGTATAATCGGCGGCGGACAGTTAGGAAGAATGATGGCACTTGCAGCAAAAGCAAAGGGATTCCGAATTGCGGTTCTCGACCCAACCGAGGATTGTCCATGTGCTCAGGTTGCAGATATCAGCATAATTGGAGAATATGGGGATTTGGCCGCAATTAAAAAATTAGCTGATGTGAGTGATGTCATCACTTATGAGTTTGAGAATATTGATGCGGAATGTTTACAATGGTTGAATGAGCATGCCTATGTTCCACAAGGTGTACGACTGTTGGAAATTACTCAAGATCGTGTGCAAGAAAAAGCAGCCATTCAACAGGCAGGTGTTGAGGTTGCTCCTTATAGAGTGGTTGAAACAGAAGCGGATCTAGTTGCACATCTAAAGGGGTTAGGACTGCCAGCTGTATTAAAAACAGCGAGAGGCGGTTATGATGGAAAGGGACAGTTCGTTATTAACAGCGAGGAGCAGGTGAAGGAGGCAGCAGCACTCTTAAAGGCAGGCACCTGTGTGTTGGAAAAATGGATTCCATTTGAAAGAGAAATATCTGTCATTATCTGTCGAAATGAAAATGGACAGCATGCGGTTTTCCCGGTCGGAGAGAATATTCACCGTGATAATATTCTGCATGAGACAATCGTACCAGCCCGAATCAATGATCAGGCTAAGGAATCAGCCCTGCAAAAAGCTATCCAGCTTGCTGAAAGCTTTCAGCTTGTGGGAACACTGGCGGTAGAAATGTTTTTAACTGCTGATGCTATTTATGTGAACGAGTTAGCACCAAGACCACATAATTCTGGCCATTACTCAATAGAGGCATGTGAAACCTCCCAATTTGAACAGCATATACTTGCTGTTTGTAATTGGCCGCTTGGAAATACAGAGTTATTAAAACCGGCCGTAATGGTCAATATCCTAGGTGAGCATCAAACAGCTGTAATTGAAAAAATTCCAGAGGTAATAGATTGGAAACTCCACTTATATGGTAAAAAAGAGGTAAAATATAAGAGAAAGATGGGTCACGTGACGATTCTACGTCATTCCATCGAAGCTGCACTAACCGAAATTGATGATAGTGGAATCTGGCAGAATACTGCAGAAAAGATCGGAGGATAAAACAACATGATTGATCGTTATACAAGACCAGAAATGGGTGCTATTTGGACAGAAGAGAACAAATTTAAGGCGTGGCTTGAGGTTGAAATCTTAGCAGATGAAGCATGGGCTGAGCTGGGTGTCATTCCTAAGGAGGATGTAGCAAAAATTCGTGAAAATGCCTCTTTTGATATGAATCGAATTTATGAAATCGAACAGGAAACAAGGCATGATGTTGTTGCCTTTACCCGTGCTGTATCTGAGACATTAGGTGAAGAAAGAAAATGGGTCCATTATGGATTAACGTCAACAGACGTTGTCGATACAGCTTGGTCATATTTGATTAAACAGGCTAATGATATTCTTTTAAAAGACATTGAAAATTTCATTGAAATTATAAAGAATAAAGCCCAGGAACATAAATATACAGTTATGATGGGGCGTACACATGGAGTCCATGCTGAACCAACAACATTTGGCTTGAAGCTGGCACTCTGGTATGAAGAAATGAAACGTAATCTAGAGAGATTTAAGCAAGCAGCAGAGGGTATCGAGTATGGTAAAATTTCCGGAGCGGTTGGAACTTATGCAAATATCGATCCATTTGTTGAAAAATATGTATGTGAAAAGCTTGGTACGAAGCCAGCACCGATTTCGACTCAAACATTACAGCGTGACCGTCATGCGCATTATATGTCAACCATCGCATTGATTGCGACCTCCATTGAGAAATTTGCGGTTGAAATTCGCGGCCTGCAAAAAAGTGAAATACGTGAAGTAGAAGAAGCCTTTGCAAAGGGTCAAAAAGGTTCATCTGCAATGCCACATAAGCGTAATCCAATTGGTTCAGAAAACATGACTGGGATGGCCCGAGTTATCCGTGGTTATATGATGACAGCCTATGAGAATGTTCCACTTTGGCATGAGCGTGATATTTCCCATTCATCCGCTGAGAGAATTATCATTCCGGATGCAACGATTGCACTGAACTATATGCTGAACCGTTTTGGAAATATCGTGAAAAACTTAACGGTTTTCCCTGAAAATATGAAGCGCAATATGGATCGTACTCTAGGATTAATCTATTCTCAGCGTGTCCTTCTTGCCCTCATTGATAAAGGTCTAGTAAGGGAAGAAGCATACGATACGGTACAGCCTAAGGCAATGGAAGCCTGGGAAACTCAAGTCCATTTCCGAACATTAATTGAAGCAGATGAAAAAATCACTTCAAAGCTCTCTCCTGAAGAAATAGCAGATTGCTTTGATTATAATTACCATCTTAAAAATGTAGATGTTATTTTTGAACGTTTAGGTCTGTAAGAGTTTAAAAAATAGCGGGACTGACGGGGATCATAGTAGTCAGTCTCGCCTATAAAGGGGAGACTCGAATGGAGAAGGGTGCACTGCTCTACGAAGGTAAAGCGAAAAGAGTCTATGCAACGAATGATGAGCAAATTGTATGGATCGAATACAAGGACTCCGCAACGGCTTTCAACGGAGAGAAAAAAGCAGAAATCAGCGGCAAAGGCCGTTTGAATAATGAGATTACAAGTTTAATTTTTGCAAGATTAAAAGAAAAGGGAATTGAAACTCATTTTGTAAAACGACTTTCTGAAACAGAGCAGCTTGTCAAAAGGGTTACCATCATACCACTTGAGACAGTTGTTCGGAATATTGCAGCAGGCAGCTTTGCATCAAGACTAGGAATTGAAGAGGGAACGCCTTTAAGAAAGCCGATCGTTGAGTTCTATTATAAAGATGATGCACTTGGTGATCCACTCATTACAGATGCTCATATTGAAGAGCTTCAACTAGCAAGTGAAGCTGAGCGTGAGGAAATTAAAGCAAAAGCCTTAAAAGTGAATAAAGCCTTGTTAGAGCTATTTGCTGACTTAGGTATCCGTCTGATTGATTTTAAGCTTGAATTTGGTAAGGATGCTTCAGGCAATATCGTATTAGCCGATGAAATCTCCCCTGATACCTGCCGACTCTGGGATGCAGTTACAAATGCTCGGTTGGATAAGGATGTTTTTCGCAGAGATCTTGGAAGTTTAATAGAAGTATATGAGATTATTTTAACTAAACTAGGAGGCGGGCAGCATGTTTAAAGTAAAAGTATATGTAACGTTAAGAGAAAGTGTATTAGATCCACAAGGTACAGCGGTGATGCATTCCTTGCATGCAATGAACTATAACGAAATTACTGATGTGCGTATTGGTAAATATATGGAACTAATGATAGAGAAGTCAGACCGTCCTGTAGAGGAAGTAGTAAAGGAAGTCTGTGACCGTCTGCTTGCCAATCCTGTTATTGAAGACTATCGATTTGAAATTGAGGAGGCTGTTGCTCAGTGAAGTTTGCAGTCATCGTTTTTCCAGGGTCCAATTGTGATATAGATATGTTTCATGCGATTAAGGATGAGTTAGGTGAAGAAGTTGAGTACGTGTGGCACACGGAAGAAAGTCTTGATCAATATGACGGTATCCTACTGCCTGGAGGATTCTCGTATGGAGATTATCTGCGTACAGGAGCGATTGCCCGTTTCAGCAATGTGATGAAGGAAGTGAAAAAAGCAGCAGAGGCTGGAAAGCCGATTCTCGGCGTATGTAACGGATTTCAAATTCTCCTTGAAGCCGGTCTGCTTCCGGGTGCTATGAAGCGAAATGAAAGCCTTAAATTTATTTGCCGTCCGGTAAAGTTAAAGGTAGAAAACAATGAAACCATGTTTACAAATGTGTATGAACAGGATGAAGTCATCACGATTCCGATTGCACATGGTGAAGGCAACTATTATTGTGATGAGGAAACCCTTGCAACGCTAAAGCATAATAATCAAATTGTGTTCACGTATGAAGGCACAAATCCGAACGGAAGCCTTGAAAATATTGCAGGAATTATGAATGAAAAAGGGAATGTGTTAGGCATGATGCCACACCCGGAAAGAGCGGTCGATGAATTGCTCGGTGGTGCTGATGGTCTGAAATTATTCCAATCAATCGTCAAACAATGGAGGGAATCACATGTCGTTAATGCTTGAACCAAGTCCGCAGCAAATCAAACAAGAAGAAATCTATAAAACGATGGGCTTGACCACTGAAGAGTTTGCGATGGTTGAGAATATCCTTGGACGTCTGCCTAACTATACTGAACTGGGACTCTTTTCCGTTATGTGGTCAGAGCACTGCAGCTACAAAAATTCCAAGCCAGTCTTAAGAAAGTTTCCGACAACAGGTGAACAAGTACTGCAGGGTCCTGGAGAAGGTGCTGGTATTGTTGATATTGGTGATGGTCAGGCTGTTGCGTTTAAAATCGAAAGTCACAACCACCCATCTGCGATTGAGCCATATCAAGGCGCAGCAACAGGAGTCGGTGGTATTATCCGTGATGTATTCTCTATGGGTGCTAGACCGATTGCTGTCCTAAATTCATTGCGTTTTGGTGAGCTTGACTCGTCTGCCCGTGTCCGTTATTTATTTAAAGAAATTGTCGCCGGGATTGCCGGTTATGGAAATTGTATTGGAATTCCGACCGTTGGAGGAGAGATTCAATTTGAACCTTCCTATGACGGAAATCCATTAGTTAATGCAATGTGTGTAGGGCTAATTGATCATAAGGATATACAAAAAGGCCAGGCACGTGGTGTTGGCAATACCGTCATGTACGTAGGGGCTAAAACAGGCCGTGATGGTATTCATGGGGCAACCTTTGCTTCAGAGGAACTAACTGAGCAATCAGAGGAAAAGCGTCCTGCTGTTCAAGTTGGTGATCCATTTATGGAGAAACTATTATTGGAAGCTTGTCTTGAAGTCGTAAAATCGGATGCTCTTGTTGGAATTCAAGATATGGGCGCTGCTGGTTTGACAAGTTCTTCTGCAGAAATGGCGAGTAAAGCTGGTTCTGGTATTGAAATGAACCTGGATTTAGTACCACAGCGTGAAACAGGTATGACTGCATATGAAATGATGCTTTCTGAATCACAAGAGCGGATGCTGTTAGTAGTAAAAACAGGTCGCGAACAGGAAATTCAGGATATTTTCGATAAATATGATCTTGAGGCTGTGGCAATTGGTAAGGTAACAGACGATAAAATGCTCCGCCTAGTTCATAAAGGAGAAGTAGTAGCGAATGTACCTGCTGATGCCCTTGCTGAGGATGCACCGGTATATCATAAACCATCTACTGAACCGGCTTATTATCGTGAGTTCCAAGCAATGGATGCTGAAGTTCCTCAAGTAGAAAATCTTGAAGAAACCCTAATTAGATTGTTACAACAGCCAACGATTGCTAGCAAAGAATGGGTCTATGATCAGTATGACTATATGGTTCGAACCAATACAGTGGTTTCACCGGGTTCTGATGCAGCGGTTGTTCGTGTTCGTGGAACAAGAAAAGCATTGGCAATGACAACAGATTGTAATTCCCGTTACTTATACTTAGATCCAGAAACAGGCGGTAAAATTGCTGTTGCTGAAGCAGCGAGAAATATCGTATGCTCTGGAGCTCAGCCACTTGCGATTACTGACTGTCTGAATTTTGGGAATCCCGAAAAACCTGAAATTTTCTGGCAGATCGAAAAATCTACAGACGGCATGAGTGAAGCATGTTCTGCTCTCAATACACCTGTAATCGGTGGAAACGTTTCTCTTTATAATGAAACAAACGGGGAAGCTGTTTACCCAACACCGGTTGTTGGTATGGTGGGGCTTGTAAAGGATGTTGATCATATTACGACGCAATCCTTTAAAGAAGCTGGAGATCTTATTTATCTTCTTGGTGAGACGAAGGATGAGTTTGGTGGTAGTGAATTACAGAAGTTATTAAACGGTAAGATATTTGGGCAATCTCCAACAATTGATTTAGAGGTTGAAAAGAATTATCAAAAAGTAATCCTTGAGGCAATTGAAGCAGGTCTGGTTGCGTCTGCGCATGACCTGGCAGAGGGTGGTCTTTCTGTCGCAGTGGCCGAGAGTGTTATTGGCTCTAATGGTTTAGGAGCGAAAATTAAGACAGAAGGCAATGCTGTATCAGCGTTATTCAGTGAATCACAGTCACGCTTCCTGCTATCAGTAAAGAAGGAAAATCAAGCTGAATTTGAAAAAGTAACAGGTGCTGTTTTAATTGGAGAAGTAGCGGCAGAGCCGATGTTGCAATTTGTCCACAATGGTGAAACTGTCATCAATACTCCAGTTGAAAAATTAGAATCTGCTTGGAGAGGAGCTATTCCATGCTTGCTGAATTAAAGGGGTTAAATGAAGAATGTGGAGTCTTTGGTATTTGGGGTCATAATGATGCTGCTCAAATTACGTATTACGGGCTTCATAGTCTGCAGCACCGCGGCCAGGAAGGAACAGGGATAGCTGTAACAGATGGTAAAACGATAAAAGGGGTTAAAGGTGAGGGTCTTGTAACCGAAATTTATCACACTGATGCCATGAAGGAATTAAGTAATAGTAAAGCGGCAATCGGACATGTCCGCTATTCGACAGCAGGTGGCAGTGGCTATGAAAATGTGCAGCCGCTTGTATTTCACTTTCAAACAGGCAGTCTTGCCCTTTGTCATAATGGGAATTTAGTGAACGCTGACCAGCTAAAAGGTCAGCTCGAGGGTCAAGGTAGTATTTTTCAAACTAGTTCAGATACAGAAGTGTTAGCCCATTTAATTAGACGAGGCGGTTTTTCACCTTACAAGGACCGTGTGAAAAATGCATTGAGTATGGTGAAGGGTGCTTATGCTTTTCTCATCATGAATGAGTCTCAGCTAATGGTAGCCCTTGATCCAAATGGGATGCGTCCGTTATCCTTAGCGAAGCTTGGTGATGCATACGTTGTGGCATCGGAAACATGTGCATTTGATGTAGTGGGGGCAGAGTTTATCCGCGATATTTTACCAGGTGAGCTGTTAATTATTGACGATAATGGTTTCCGCTCTGAAATGTTTGCCCATGCGTCCAATCAAGCCATGTGTATGATGGAGTATGTTTATTTTTCCCGACCTGACAGTAATATAAACGGAATTAATGTACACTCAGCTCGTAAGCGTTTTGGAATGAAGCTTGCGGAGGAAGTGAAAATTGAGGCAGATGTAGTGACGGGAGTACCAGACTCCAGTATTTCTGCTGCGATTGGATATGCAGAAGCATCTGGTATTCCTTATGAGTTAGGATTAATCAAAAATCGTTATGTTGGACGTACATTTATTCAGCCTTCCCAATCACTTAGAGAACAAGGTGTGAAAATGAAGCTTTCACCTGTTCGTGGTGTTGTGGAAGGGAAAAGAGTCATCATGGTTGATGATTCAATTGTACGTGGAACAACGAGTAAAAGGATTGTTCGTATGCTTCGTGAAGCTGGTGCGACAGAGGTACATGTGGTGATAAGTTCACCGCCAATAAAAAATCCTTGCTTCTATGGAATTGATACGTCAACAAAGGAAGAATTGATTGCGTCAGATAAATCGATAGAAGAAATTAGAAAAATCATTGAAGCAGATACATTAACATTTCTCAGCCTAGAAGGAATGTTAGATTCTGTGGGGAAGGTAGACGGAGGAGAAACCCGTGGACATTGTCTAGCCTGTTTCACAGGAAAATATCCGACCGAAATTTATCCTGCTAAATCAAATTATATGAGCGAAGAAGAGCTTGTTCAAAATAATCATTAATCGAATGCATATGACTGCAAAAGGCGCCTGCCCTCTCTAGAAATCCATTTCGAGGGAGGTTAAGGGTGCCTTTATGCATTTGTCACTATCTAGCTCCAGCGTCCAGCCTCCCGAGTACTAAGTCAACACTTCATGGAAGATGAATGAATCCTTCTCTATAGGCTTGACTTACGGTAATCTCGTGGCTATAGGCGCTAGCGCTTAAATTGAATGGGGGATCATGAATATGGCAAAAGCGTACAAAGAAGCAGGTGTCAATATCGAAGCGGGATATGAGGCTGTTTCCAGAATGAAAAAGCACGTGCAAAAAACAATGAGACCCGGCGTACTTGGCGGGTTAGGTGGATTTGGTGGAATGTTCGATTTATCCACATTAAATTTACAGGAGCCTGTATTAGTATCAGGTACGGACGGTGTCGGGACAAAGCTAATGCTTGCCTTCATGATGAATCGTCATGACACTATTGGTATTGATGCTGTTGCAATGTGTGTGAACGATATCGTGGTTCAAGGAGCAGAACCGATTTACTTCCTTGACTATATTGCTTGTGGAAAAGCAGAGCCAGAAAAAATCGAAGCCATTGTAAAAGGAATTGCTGATGGCTGTGAACAAGCAGGCTGCGCACTTGTTGGCGGAGAAACAGCAGAAATGCCTGGCATGTACAGTGAAGAGGAATATGACCTTGCTGGATTTGCAGTGGGTGCATGTGAAAAAAGCAAGATTATTACTGGTCAAGAAATCAAGCAAGGTGATATTTTAATTGGCTTAGCCTCGAGTGGAATCCATAGTAATGGCTATTCCCTTGTCCGTAAGCTGTTTTTACAGAAGGCTGGAATGGCTTTAACCGATTATGTCGAGGAGCTGGGCTGCACGCTAGGAGAAGAGCTGCTTCGCCCGACAAAAATCTATGTAAAACCAATCCTATCTGCCTTAAAGAAATTTAACATAAAAGGTCTTGCCCATATTACAGGCGGTGGATTCATCGAGAATATTCCACGAATGCTTCCTGAGAATCTTGGCGCGGAGTTAAAGGAAGAAAACTGGCAGGTTCCACCTGTGTTCTCATTAATGGAGGCAATTGGTGAGCTGGACAGGAAGGAAATGTACAATATTTTTAATATGGGGACCGGAATGGTTATAGCCGTAGGGGAAGACGATGCTGCTGATGTGTTAGAGTTTTTCAATCAAGCTGGTGAAAAAGCATACCCTATCGGAATTGTCACAAATGAGCCGGGAATTGACATTAAGCTAAAGTAATTCCACGGCAGAAACAGCCGTTCATTCGGAAAAACGGAGGAAAATTCATGAAAAAGATAGCAGTGTTTGCATCCGGGAGCGGCACAAATTTTCAAGCAATCAATGATGCGATTAAGGATGGAAAACTAGAGGCACAAATTAACCTGCTGGTATGTGATCGGAAAGGTGCCATGTGTATCAAGAGAGCGGAAACGGAAAACATTCCAGCATTTGTTTTTACAGCGAAGGAGTATAGAGATAAAGCCTCTTATGAAGAAGTAATCCTTCAGAAGCTGCGGGAACAAGAGATTGAGTTTATTGTGTTGGCCGGTTATATGAGATTAATCGGACCTTCTTTATTGAGTGCCTTTCAAGGAAGAATTGTGAATATCCACCCTTCACTTCTTCCTGCTTTTCAAGGAAAAGATGCGATTGGTCAGGCTTTAGCGGCAAAGGCGGTAAAGACTGGAGTAACCGTTCACTATATTGATGAAGGAATGGATACAGGACCGGTAATCGACCAGGTTGAAGTTGTGATTGATAAAGGTGACACAAAGGAAATGCTGGAAGAGAAAATCCATGCCATTGAACATCAATTATACCCTGCTGTTTTACAAAAATTATTTCACTCTGAAGCTGTGATTGAGGGAAAAACACAGCAGCAGCTTTAGAAGTGCAGCAAAACCATTTATTGAGTATATTACCATCACCGAGGGGGGACTTATTTTGAAAAAACGAGCATTATTAAGTGTTTCAGATAAAACAGGCGTAACCGAGTTTGCCAAGCAATTGGTAGAGCTAGGCTTCGAGCTAATTTCAACGGGCGGAACAAAAAAAGCGATACAAGAGGCGGGAATTCCAGTTATCGGTGTTAGTGATGTAACGGGTTTTCCAGAAATTCTAGATGGTCGTGTAAAAACATTAAATCCACTTATTCATGGGGGGCTATTGGCGAAATTTGACGATGAAGGTCATAAGGCGCAGATGGATGAACATCAAATTGATCCGATTCAAATTGTCTGTGTTAACCTCTATCCTTTCCAGCAGACAATTGAAAAGCCTGATGTAACCGTAGACGATGCCATTGAGAACATTGATATTGGCGGTCCTACAATGCTGCGCTCTGCTGCAAAAAACCATCAATATGTTGCGGTAGTTGTTGACCCATCTGACTATGTAAAAGTAATCAATGATTTGAAGGATACAGGAGAGGTTAAATTTGAAACACGCCGTGCTCTTGCAGCAAAGGTATTCCGTCATACAGCAGCATATGATGCGATTATTGCTAACTATATGACAGAACTTACAGGTCTTGAAACACCTGAAAAACTAACCTTTACTTATGAATTAAAACAAGGACTACGCTATGGTGAAAATCCACATCAAAAGGCAGCTTTCTACAGTAAGCCACTAGGTTCTAAGTTTTCAATTGCCTATGCTGAGCAATTACATGGAAAAGAGCTATCTTATAATAATATTCATGATGCTGATGCGGCATTACAAATCGTTAAAGAATTCTCTGACCCGGCAGCTGTAGCGGTGAAGCATATGAATCCATGCGGCGTTGGAACAGGAAGTGATATTTTCACTGCATTTGAAAAAGCATTTGAAGCAGATCCAGTTTCTATTTTTGGCGGAATTATTGCCTTAAATCGAGAAGTAGACAAACCGTTAGCGGAAAAGCTTCATGAGATTTTCCTTGAAATTATCATTGCACCTTCTTTTACAGAGGAAGCACTCGCTGTTTTGACTGCTAAGAAAAACCTTCGTTTATTAACCATTCCATTTGACCAGAAGGGAACAAATGAAATGACGTTAACCTCTGTTGAAGGCGGTTTGCTTACTCAGGATCAAGATTCTTACTCGCTAGATAATGCGACTATTACCATTCCGACAGACCGTAAGCCTACTGACGAAGAGTGGGAGGCATTAAAGCTTGGCTGGAAAGTTGTGAAGCATGTTAAGTCAAATGCTATTGTTGTTTCTGACGCACAGATGACACTTGGAGTTGGAGCAGGACAAATGAATCGAGTCGGCTCAGCAAAAATTGCTCTAGAGCAAGCTGGAGAAAAGGCAAAAGGAGCGGCATTGGCATCTGATGCATTCTTCCCTATGGACGATACGGTAGAAGCAGCAGCAAAGGCCGGAATTACGGCTATTATTCAACCAGGTGGATCCATCCGTGATGAGGATTCTATCAAAAAAGCAAATGAGTATGGAATAGCCATGGTATTTACAGCTGTTCGCCATTTTAAACATTAATCCATTCTATTAAAATTACGGGGAGCTGAACGGAATGAATATATTAGTTATCGGCCGTGGTGGTCGTGAGCATGCTATTTGCCGTAAAGTGAAAGAAAGTCCAAAAGTGGATACAGTATTTGTCGCACCGGGAAATGCAGGAATGACCGATGTGGCGGAATTGGTGCACATCGATGAAGGCAGCCAGGAGGAGCTGGTTGAATTCGCATTGGCAAATGAAGTTGGACTTACCGTTATCGGACCTGAGGTGCCTCTTTTAGAGGGTCTGGCAGATCGCTTTGAAGAAGCGGGCCTAAAGGTTTTTGGTCCAAAACAAAAAGCGGCTGAAATAGAAGGAAGTAAATCCTTTGCCAAGGAATTAATGCAAAAATATAATATCCCGACAGCAGAGTATGCTGTATTCACAGATTACGAGAAGGCGGTCGCTTATCTGAAGGAAAAAGGAGCCCCAATCGTGATTAAGGCTGACGGTCTTGCAGCCGGTAAAGGCGTTACTGTTGCTTTAACCTTGGATGAGGCTTTAGCAAGCCTCAAAGAAATGATGGTGGATGCAAAGTTTGGGAATGCTTCTGCAACGGTTGTTATTGAGGAGTTCTTAAGCGGCGAGGAATTTTCACTTATGGCGCTAGTGAATGGTGAGAAGGTGACACCGCTTGAAATTGCCCAGGACCATAAACGTGCCTATGATGGGGATCAGGGTCCTAATACTGGTGGTATGGGAGCTTATTCTCCTGTTGAGCATATTGGACAAGATACAGTCAATATTGCCATAGAAACAGTATTAAAGCCAGCAGCGCAAGCCATGGTAAAAGAAGGACGTAGCTTCTGCGGTGTGCTTTATGCAGGTTTGATTAAAACAGAGAACGGTCCAAAGGTCATTGAATTTAATGCCCGCTTTGGCGATCCAGAAACACAGGTTGTCCTTCCGCGCATGACCTCTGATCTCGTTGAAGTACTCGAGAAGGTAATTGACGGTGAAGAAGTACAAATCAGCTGGGATGATCAAGCTATGCTGGGCGTGGTTGTGGCATCAAACGGATACCCTGAGCAATATGAAAAGGGTGCTGTTCTGCACGGATTAGACACTGTAAGTAAGGATTTATTTGTTTTTCATGCCGGTACAAAGCTTGGGGAAACAGGTGATTTTGAAACAAATGGCGGTCGTGTTTTATTAGCAGGAACAAAAGCGGGTTCACTAAAGGAAGCACAGGAGGCTGTCTATAAAGGTTTGGAGCAGCTTCAATGTGATGGAGTATTTTACCGTAAGGATATAGGCTATAGAGCCATTGCATTACTGAATAAGTAAAGTGAAAATGATCTACTCAAATAAAAAGGATGGGAGGCCGTGTGGCTGATCATCCTTTTTATTTTGTAATGATTAATAATACATTTCTACTATAAAATATTTATCGTCAGGTGTTTCTCTGCATTTCATCTTTATATTAGCATGCTATTCTTTTCATATTAAGCAAGTCCTAGGATGGAATGGTGAAAGCCTTATAATTGGTTAAGCTATAATAGAATCACTACTTGAGAAATAATTGTGGAGAAGATAGAGCATGCAGAGAACCATTTTAATTGTAGAAGATGAGGATATTTTACGTGAAATTATGAAGGATTATCTCTTAAACGCTGGATATAGGGTATTAGAGGCAGCTGATGGCAAAGAGGCATTAGCTAGGTTTGAAGAAGAGGAGATACAATTAATTATTCTCGATATTATGTTACCTGAATTAGATGGCTGGACAGTTTGTCGACGAATACGTAAGAAATCGAATGTGCCAATCATTATGTTAACGGCTCGAGTAGATGAGGATGATACAATACTTGGATTCGAACTAGGTGCAGATGATTATGTTACAAAACCATACAGTCCGGCTATTTTGTTAGCGAGGGCTAAACGATTAATCGAAAGTCGATATTCAACGCAGGAGAATCATCCATATGAGGATACATTATTGAGTAGAAGCGTCCATGTACATATTCCCTCCCGCACAGTAACTGTGTGTGGAGAAGCAATCAGTTTGACACATACAGAATTTGAAATATTAACATATTTAATGCAAAATCAAGGGATTATCATTTCGAGAGAACAACTAATCACGAAAATTTGGGGCTACGAATTCGCTGGAGATGATCGAACCGTTAATAGCCATATCCGTAATTTACGTCATAAATTAGGAAAATGTGCAACATGTATTGTAACCGTTGTTCGAGCTGGTTATAAATTTGAGGAGCAGATATGAAAAGGGGGATTGTATTAAAGCTCTTTTTATTAACAACTGCGTTATGCACCCTTATTTTAGCGATTATTTTTATTGGACAAACCCTCTTTTTTAAGCAATATTATGCTAATCAAAAACTCAATGATATTCAAATGAACATTCAAGCCTTTGAAGAAGAATATGGAAAATCCGAAGGAAACCCTGAAAAGATTCATGCAATGGAGCAAAAGTTTTACCAAGAGAATACGGCCTGGATTACTACTTTAGATAGTTTTGGGAATATGAAAAATGCAAATGATTTTTCTTTAGAGATTCAATTAGATCGTAATCCAAACACTGCTTTTTCTAACCGTGTTATTCAAATTCCTTTGTATAGTCTTGTCGACTTAGAAAATATACAAAGGATGCAGTTTCGTTTTGAACAGGGAAACCGAATTATCATTGATGGAGTACAAAAGGGCGAAACGGTGATTCCTGCGATTTTAACGATAGTAGATGCGAATCTTCTATTAGAGAATAAACTTTTATCTGAGAAATTATATGGAAACAAGGAACAATCAGGAATCCTATATGAAAAAAAAGAAATAACAGAAAGGTTATATGGGGTAAGTCAACTGCCGTCAGATAGTAAAAGGGCAATTCCTGAACCATCACCAAATCCGAGTTCACAGTTATATTTAACAGGAACCATTAACAACGTACAATGGCCAGACAGCTCTAGAGGGCTAAATTATTCGAATCGGGTATTTATTGATAGGGTAAAGCAATTTCAAGTCAATTTAATCCTAAGTCAGGAACCTAATGATATAGCTTCTACAGAGATATTGGATTATGAACAAAATGATATTAAATATAAAATATTAATTAAACCAATAAAAGATGTAAGTGGTCAAACAAATTATATTTTTGCTATGACATCCTTACAGCCTGTTGATGAGGCTGTAAGGATGATACAGGATTATTATGTATACTTAATTATATTTGTATTGATTCTTATTATATTGGCATCGTTTTATTACTCTAAAAAAATCGCTAAACCACTGCTACGAATAAATAGTACGACAAAAAAGATTGCAGAATTAGACTTCTCAGAGATGATTCCAATTACGACAAAGGATGAAATTGGGGATCTATCTCAAAATATAAATACACTCTCGAAAACTCTACATTCATATATTAATCAATTGCAGCAGGATATAGAGAAAGAAAAAAGATTAGAAGAGACGCGAAAAGAATTTATCTCAGGTGTTTCACATGAATTAAAGACTCCTTTAAGTATTATGAAGAGCTGTATTTCCATCTTAGAAGACGGTGTTGCTGCAAATAAAAAGGATTACTATTTTAAAGCTATGGCAAAAGAAGTAGATAAAATGGATCGACTTATCATTGATATGCTGGAGTTAGCTAAATTCGAATCGGGCACATATAAAATGAAAATGGAAGTTTTCTATATTGATGAGATGATTGAATATATATGTGACCAACTTGCTTCAGAAATAACTAGGAAGAAGCTGCATGTTCATAAACAGCTTTCTAAATTAATGGTAGTTGCCAATCAACTTCGAATTGAACAAGTGATGACAAACTTTATTACGAATGCAATTCGTTACACACCAGAGCATGAAAGGATCATTGTTTCGGTTATAGAAGAAAACGATTACGTGAAAGTATGTGTTGAAAATAAAGGGACACATATTGCGCCAGAACATATAGAGAAAATATGGGATCGCTTTTATCGGGGAGAGACGTCTCGTCAACGCTCCAAAGGCGGAACTGGTTTAGGCCTCGCAATTTCAAAGAATATTTTAGAATTACATGATGTACCATATGGTGTATCGAATACTGAATATGGAGTATTATTTTACTTCTATCTAAAAGGCTATGTTAAACATGAGTGTTGATTTTCGTTCCAGGCACTTCGCTTTCCTGCGGGCGACCGCGGGAATCTTCGTGCCTTCCGCTACAATCAACCTATTAAAAATCAACAATGGACTTTAACACAGCCATTTAAAAAAAAGCGAGTAGAATTTTTTTCTACTCTTTTTTTAGACTATATTAGTGAAAATGTACTCTAACATAATACCAAGTTTTAAACAAACTTGACCTTATCTGCATTTTATCTTTATCAGCATTCATTAATATTTGATTAGAAACTATTAAAAGCTGATAAGGAGATTAAGATATAATGAAAAAAAGAGTGATATTACTATTATTTATTATATTAATTATGGGTGCAATCTTTAGTTTAATTAATACCAAAGGAGAAAAAAATATATTAAGAGAGGATAAACCGTTAATTGATGCTTTAGGTCAAAAAAATGAATCGAAGGAAGCTGAAGGCTTGAGCAGGAAAACCATTGTAATTGATCCAGGGCATGGTGGTGAGGATCGAGGGACAAAGGGAAAGGTACTTGGAACAATTGAAAAAGACCTAAATTTAAAGATAGCTAAAAATATAAAAAAAGAGTTAGAAGAAAGAACGGATGCAAAAGTTATATTAACACGTGAATCTGATAGTAGCTTACTGCCTGGGACGAATCAGAAAGAAGAATTACAAGCACGTGTAAAGGTAGCAAAAGACCATGAGGCTGATTTATATATCAGCATTCACCATGATGCATTTGAGGATGTGAATGTGAAAGGAATCACAACTCATTTTGGAGCCAATAAAAGAAAAGATAAACAGTTAGCCAGAATCATACAAAAGGCTATTTTTGATCAAAATATCGATACTCGAAATAGAGGTATACAAGAGAGTGATTTTCATGTATTAAGAGAAAATTCTTCGCCTGCAGTTTTAATAGAGCTGGGCTTTACGTCTAATGAAAGCGATGAAAAACGGATGAATTCAGAGGAATTCCAAGAAAAGTCAAAGAAGGGGATTGTTGATGGGATTATTCACTATTTTAAGATTAGTGGAAATTAAATCTTCTATCTTTCTCTATTAATCTACCTATTATTTATTGTAAGCATCGGTTGAATCGTATGAATCCACTCAATGAGAAGTCAACTCTGTTAAAAATATAATAAATCAGCAGAAATGGGATAGAGAGATAATGAAACAATTAACCAGAAGGAAAAAAGCCCTAACTAAAGCGGTAATATTCATAGTAGTTCTTCTTACTACATCTTTTATCATGTTTTTTTTACTAGGAAAATATCATTCTACGCCTGCGAAGGAAATAGTAGAAGATAGTAGGAAACCACTTAATACACCGCAACATAAAAATAAAATATCACCGGAAAGTCATAAAAGACCAGATGAAAAAACAGATGGAAAGGTTGTTTATTTAACATTTGATGATGGTCCTAGTGCATTAACAGGTCAATTTTTAGACGTATTGAAGGAACATAATATTAAAGCCACATTCTTCATGCAGGGAAGTAATTTGCTAAATACATGTTATCAGGAGATTGTAAAACGAGCAGTTAAAGAGGGGCATTATATTGGCGCGCATAGTATGACACATAATAGTAATGAGCTGTATCAAAATAAACAATTTGTACCTGAGATGAAAGAAACGTTAGCCCTTATTTATCATATTACAGGTAGTAAATCAAAATTAGTTCGTCCACCCTATGGTTCTGTACCAGGGTTAGAGCCTGAAGAAATTCGTAATCAAATTGTAGATGCGGGTATTAAAGTTTGGGATTGGACCATCGATTCGTATGATTGGAAACTGAAAGACCATCCAGATCAGATTATAACAAATATAAAAAACCAAACGACTGAAAAAGTAGAAGTGATCTTAATGCATGAAAAATCACAAACACTACAAGCACTTCCCGATATTATTCAATTTTATAAGGAACAGGGATATGAGTTCGGCGTATATAATGAAGAAAATCACTTGCAAGTGAATTTCTTGAATGATCAACGTATATAATCCTTTTATTATTGCAAAAAAATAGAGATTTTTACGATGTGTATAGAAACAGCTTAAAGATTAGAGGCTGCTATTTAAATAGCAGCCTCTAATCTTTAAGCTTCATGTCTTCCCAATATTTTTTTCTACTTTTATCATGTTACCAATCCTTTCTAAGTAGAAATTTACAATAAATTTACGCTAAACTTTAGTGCGCTAAACCGTGAAATATGTTAGTATTGATAGTGAAAAACCTTGTAAGGGTTTACATTTTATTAAATAAAGGAGGGGCGTAACATGCTTGAACAACGCTACCGTTGGAAAAATAAACATTTACGAGAACATGTTGCTGTCATGGATGGTAAAATTGCCCCGACCATACTGTTAAAAAATGCTCGTTATTTAAACCAGACATTTCGAAAATGGATGACAGCAAACATTTGGATTTATGATGATCGAATTGTTTATGTTGGAAATAGTTTGCCACAAAACACGAAAGGCTGCGAAGTGGTTGATTGTACCAAATTAACACTCGTTCCAGGATATATTGAGCCACATGCACATCCATTTCGTTTATATAATCCCCTAACACTGGCCGCATATGCATCCCAGTTTGGTACAACGACGATGATCAATGATAACCTATGGTTATTTTTACAGCTCGATAAAAAGAAAGCGTTTACCTTCCTGAGAGAAATGAGACAAATTCCTTCTACGATGTATTGGTGGAGCCGTTTTGATCCTGAAACTGAAATAAAGGATGAAGAGGTTACATTTTCTCATAGTCATGTAAAATCCTGGCTAGAGCATGATGCAGTCCTGCAGGGAGGAGAATTAACCGGATGGCCAAAGCTGCTTGATGGTGATGATATGATGCTTCATTGGATTCAAGAAGCCAAACGGATGAGAAAGAAAATTGAGGGTCATTTCCCAGGAGCGTCTGAAAAAACGTTGGCGAAAATGACCTTACTCGGGGCTGACAGTGATCACGAAGCGATTAATGGGGAAGAAGTATATAACAGACTCATGCAGGGATATACCGTTTCATTAAGGTATTCTAGTACCCGCCCAGATTTGCCAAAGCTTTTAGATGAAATTCATGAACTGGGCATTGATGTATATGATAAATTTATGCTTACTACAGATGGTTCATCTGCTGATTTTTATGAGCAGGGAATTATTGACAACATGATTAGGATTGCAATAGAAAAGGGAGTTCCGGTTGTTGATGCCTATAATATGGCAACAATCAATGTGGCTCGCCACTATAACATTGAATATTTACATGGAAATATCGCCACAGGTCGGATTGCTAATATTAATCTGTTAACAGATGAAAATAATCCAACACCAATATCAGTATTAGCTAAAGGGCAATGGGTTAAGCGTGATGGAGTGGTAATCAAAGATGGGTATAGGTTGTCATCTGCTGATGAATTTGATATGACCCCACTGCAATTAGATTGGGATTTGTCGCCAGAGGACCTGCAGTTTTCTATGCCTGTAGGAATTGCTATGGAAAATGCCGTCATAACAAAGCCGTATTCGCTGTCCATTGATGTATCCCGTGATCAACTAAGGAATAGCATGGATGAATGCTTCTTTATGTTTGTTGACCGGCAGGGAAATTGGAGAATCAATACGATACTAAAAGGCTTTGCCAAAAATCTTTCGGGATTGGCTAGTAGCTTTACCCATACCGGCGATATTATTTTAATTGGGAAAAATAAAAAGGATATGCTGAAGGCTTTTGAACATATGAAAGAAATTGGTGGTGGCATCGTCATTGCTGAAGATGGTGTCATTGTAAAAGAAATTTCACTGCCAATAAGAGGGTTGGTATCTAAGAAGCCGGTTGAGGAATTAATTGCTGAGCAAAAGGAATTTGTTGCTTATATGCAGGAAAAGGGCTATCGCTATACAGATCCCTTTCAAACTTTATTATTTTTCTCAGCTACCCATCTTCCATATATACGAATTACACCAGTAGGAATGTATGAGGTCAAAAAGAAAATGGTACTCTTTCCGACTATAATGCGTTAAAATGGAGAAGTGGAAAAATAGGACAATAAATGAGGTGTGTTCTATATGTGGAAGAAATGGCTAACCTTGACAACTGTTACCTTCTTCCTTCTTGCCGGCTGTAATTCGAAAGAAGAGGCAGTAACAGAGAATGGAGAAGTGTCAGAGCCAAATCAAGAAGGGGTTAACGAGAAATCAGATCCGCAGGAAAGTGAGCTGCCATTTCATTATCCGCTAACAGGTCTGGGAAGTGCTGATGAAGTGGATGGCAGAGCAGTTGCAGTGATGGTGAATAATCATCCTAAAGCCAGGCCGCAATCAGGACTCTATAAAGCGGATATCGTTTACGAAATTCTGGCAGAGGGAAATGTGACAAGATTTCTTGCCATTTTCCAGAGTGAACAACCTGAAATTATTGGTTCTGTGAGAAGTGCCCGTGAATACTATATCGAGCTCGCAAATGGCTATGATAGTCTTTATATTGCTCACGGAAATAGTGTGGGTGCCAAAGAATTACTAGATAGCGGATATATAGACCATTTAAATGGTCTATACTATGATGGAAGCTTATTTGAACGAGTGAACTTCCGTCAAGCACCGCATAATTCATATATCTCTTTTAAGAATATTTTAAAAGGGGCTGACCAAAACCATTTTGAGATGGAGGAAGCACCTGAATCACTTGTATTCTTAACAGAGGCTGAAGCAGATGATTTGGCAGGTGAAAAAGCCGAAACAGTATCTATCTCCTACTATGACAAAACCTTTAGTTCATCCTTTGAGTATGACCAAAAATTAGAAAAATATAAGCGTGCTTCAAATGGAGAGCAGACGGTTGATCAGCAAACAAAGGATCCAGTAGTAGTTGATAATGTATTTATTGTGGAGATGAAGCATTGGATTATTGATGACAATGCAGGTTTGCGTGACATTGATTTAACAAGTGGTGGAAGAGCTTACCTATTACAAAAAGGTCAGATGATTGAAGTGGAATGGAGAAATGTTGACGGTAGAATTTTACCTTTTGCAGATGGTAAAGAGGTAGGATTTGTACCAGGAAAGACATGGATTAATGTAATTCCGTCTGACCCTGGCCTTGAGCAGCTAATCT
This sequence comes from Bacillus tuaregi, assembly GCF_900104575.1. NCBI lineage: Bacteria > Bacillati > Bacillota > Bacilli > Caryophanales > Bacillaceae > Bacillus > Bacillus tuaregi. Next base: position 3,908,197 of record NZ_LT629731.1, on the reverse strand, counting down.
CATTCGAGTAAATGGTCATTTGTAGTGAATATAAAGGAGTAGTCTTCATGCAGATTGAAAAATTAAGAGGAAAAGAACTAGATCAGTTATTTAATGCCATTCTTTCATTGAATGATTTAGAAGAATGTTATCGATTTTTTGATGATCTTTGTACGGTCAACGAAATTCAGTCATTAGCGCAGCGCTTAGAGGTTGCGAGAATGCTTCGTGAAGGCAAAACTTATCATACAATCGAGACAGAGACAGGGGCAAGTACAGCCACTATTTCACGTGTAAAGCGCTGTTTAAATTATGGGAATGATGCATACGAAATGGCACTGGAGCGTATCAAAGAAGAAGATCAACCAGCTGCTGTAGAAGAATAATTGACAAAAAACCGATGGAATGACCCATCGGTTTTTTTATGTAAAAAAGTCATCTAAGTTGAGGTTTTTTAACTTGGAAAGCCTGCAAATACAACAGCCTAATTTCTTTTTTCATTTAAATTCTCTAATGCTATAATGGTTTAATGTAAACATGGAATGGAGGAAGTTTGCATGTATGATGTATGTGAGTGGAGGCATGTTTTTAAACTTGATCCGAACAAATCACTTTCAGATGAGCAACTGGAAAGGATATGTGAATCTGGCACAGATGCCATCATTGTTGGCGGGACCGATGGAGTCACAATCGAAAATGTGTTAGACTTGATGGCCAGAGTGCGCCGGTACACAGTACCTTGTGTATTGGAAATTTCTTCAATTGAAACAATTACACCGGGATTTGACTTATATTTTATCCCAACTGTGTTAAACAGCCGTAATCCTAAATGGATTACAGGTCTTCACCAAGAGGCAATCAAAGAATATGGGGATATCATGAATTGGGAGGAATTTTCCTTCCTTGGTTATTGCATTTTAAATAAGGACTGTAAAGCAGCGCAACTGACGGAGGCAAATACTGAGTTATCTAAAGCGGATGTAGCTGCCTATGCGTCGATGGCTGAACGGATGTTTCATCTACCAGTCTTTTATTTAGAATATAGTGGCACATATGGTGACCCTGAAGTGGTTAAGGAAGCAAAGAATTCGTTAGAAAACACACTGCTATTCTATGGTGGAGGTATCTCTAACCGTGAACAAGCAGGAGAAATGGCCGCACTTGCCGATGTAATTGTAGTAGGAAACAGTCTTTATGAAGATATAGAAGAAGCTTTAAAGACTGTTAAGGCAGTAAAGGGAAAATGATTGAATGATTGTAGTATGAAGTGTAAAATTATAACAGAACATATGTTTGAATGGCGGTGAAGAATAATAATGAATTTTTTAACAGATAAACTGTTAAACGGTCTTAATCCGCAGCAGCAGGGAGCGGTAAAAACGACAGATGGTCCATTATTAATTATGGCAGGAGCGGGAAGTGGAAAGACAAGAGTACTGACCCATCGAATTGCCTATTTAATGGTAGAAAAGCAAGTGAACCCTTATAACATTCTAGCGATCACTTTCACGAACAAGGCGGCTCGCGAAATGAGGGAGAGAATATATCGATTGATGGGCGGGGCAGCAGATGAGGTGTGGATTTCTACCTTTCACTCCATGTGTGTAAGGATATTAAGAAGAGATATTGATCGCATCGGCTTTAACCGGAATTTTACCATCCTAGATTCAGGGGATCAGTTGTCCGTTATTAAACAAATCCTAAAGGATAAAAACCTCGACCCGAAAAAGCATGACCCTCGAGCTATTTTAGGTTCAATTAGTTCAGCAAAGAATGAATTGATTGATCCGGAAACATATGCAAAGAATGTTGGAGACTATATTGAAAAGATAGTAAGTGATGTATACACCGAATATCAAAAACGCCTGCAGAAAAACCAAGCACTAGATTTCGACGACCGTGCGACACGTTTCACCCTAAGCATTTGTTAAATGCGGTAAAGGTGAGGACTAAGTAAACTTAGTTACAACTGAATTTACGATGTATGGAATGAAATAAGTTATGGTCTTATGAAACATACAGCCTAATACTTCCCTATGCGTTGCAGAGTGGTATTTCTGCAAGGTATAAAGCGGGATGAAGTCACGTGAAATAACCTAAGTCCTTAGGATATGGTTGTGATAGCGTGGGGCGCTATAAAATAGCTATGGTTAGAATGTCTAAATGTAGACTGACGAATCTGCGAATGTACGGGTCTAGACGAAGATAAGAGGGAAACTTCTTAGCTCCTTAAAATGGAGTGCAGCATACCGAAAAGTATGAGTGGTCGTTAAGAAATTCGGGATATCACCAAAAAGATATATATGTTGCAGGCTTAAAGCAGAGACCTAAGGCTATATGTACAGCTAGTAAATTCGGAACGTGGAAAGCAGACAAGATACGTATAACTTTTACCAGGTTGTATCTAACCCTATAAGGAAACGAAGTGGGTTTAATGTCTGTGAGAGCGAGGGCACAGTACCTGAGAAGCTATGATAACAAGTAGTGGAGGGATAGCCCTTAGACAGTGCAAATATCTAAAGTAAATTTCAATTAAGGAAAAAGTGAAATTGAAATAGATTAGCATTGTTGGAACGCCGTATGCGCTGAAAGGTGCACGTACGGTGTGGGGTGGGGGAAAACATGGAGATAACATCAAATTGTTACCTATCACCATTCATCATGATGACAATTAATTTATTCCGCAGAGTCCCTGAGGTGCTTGAAAATTACCAAAGGAAATTTCAATATATTCACGTCGATGAGTATCAGGATAGTGCGACACGTTGCTAATTGAAAAGATTAGCCACTGGCAAACAGCTAGGAGAACTGAGAATCTGAAGAGTCGAATGACGGGGTAACGCCCTGAAAGGCTCGCCTAAGGCTCCGAAGTGCGTTCACTATTGTATGATAGTGAGGGTTCTAAGCTCGGTGAAGAACTGCTGAAAGGTATCCTAACGAGAAAGACGAGGAAATCTCTCTGGAGGCAGAGGGTATACCTGATAGGTATGGGTTCTATAAAATATCTATGGTGAGAAATCAGATGAAACAACCATCTGTTGACGAATTCCCGAATGTACGGCTCTAGAGGTATAACTGGTCGAAAGGTCAGTCCTTACAAGTTAAGGGTTAGTGGGGTAAAGTAAGACTTGTCTTTATGAAATACCCTATGATGTTACAGGCATCATCAAGCTAACAGGGTTAGAGGGAACACCTAAGGATATATGTACAGATAAGATTCTCGGAACGTGGTAAGCCAACAACGTGGAGGGCATACACCCTGAGAAACGGTAGTGAGGAAAGTAAGAATACCTGAAAAGGCTCTTATATAACTCCTTTTATGTTGGTGAAGGTGGTGGCACAGTACCGATGAAGCTGTGATAACAAGCAGCGGAGGGATAGCCACTAGTCAACTCTTAGAAAACTAACTTTAAAATACAGAAAATCAGGTTCCGGTATGACTAAAAGAAAAGAAAGCTGAAATCATGAACTATAGTTCGTGAAAGAAGTGAGTACTTGACTGATTCTAACTTACAATCGAAGAAGTTAAAGAAGCAAAAGCTGAGAAATAACGAATATTACAACACACAAGAAATGTTTGATATGTTATATGACCAAAGTCAAAAAGGTAAAATCTTTACGATTTAGTTATTAGTCCTCAAAATATAAAATTGGCTTTTAGAAATATCAAGAAAAACGGAGGAATAAGACCTCTAGGTATCCCAACAATTGAAGACAGACTTATACAACAGTGTCTTTTGCAAATATTAGAACCAATATGTGAAGCAAAATTCCACAAACACAGCTATGGTTTTAGACCTAATCGTGGAACAATACACGCATATTCAAGAGCAGTGACACTAGCAAACAAAAATAAGCTTCATTATGTCGTCGATGTGGATATAAAGGGGTTCTTCGATAACGTAAACCACGGTAAGCTTTTTAAAGCAAATGTGGTATTTGGGAATAAGACATGCGGTGAAAGATGAAATCATAGACAAATACTTAATAAAAATTAAACCGGATGAGATTCAATTGAGAAAAATTAACAATCTTCGTAAACAAGTTGGTAACTGTATAATTTAATGTGAAGAGTTAGGAGTTGATGGGACGCCGTGTGAGTAGGAAACTCTCGCGCACGGTGTTAAGCGGGGGAAAAGGAAGAGATAACATCAATACCTTACCTATCGCCACCCAATAAATCCCAATATTTGTTAGTGAAATTATTGGCTTCACGATTTAAAAATTTATGTGTAGTCGGCGATTCGGATCAATCTATCTATCGATGGCGCGGAGCGGATATCACGAATATCCTTTCCTTTGAAAAGGATTATCCTAATGCCACGGTTATTCTGCTTGAACAAAACTATCGCTCGACAAAGAGTATTTTAGAAGCGGCCAATAAGGTAATTGCCAATAATATGAATCGAAAGGAAAAGAATCTTTGGACGGATAATCCTGAGGGGAATAAAATCCACTACTATCGTGCAGATAGTGAACAAGGAGAAGCACAATTTGTTGTTGGTAAAATGAAAGAAATTGTCCAAAAGCAAAATCGCAAGTGGTCTGACATCGCGATTCTTTACCGAACAAATGCGCAATCACGTGTCATGGAGGAAGCATTACTCAAATCAAATATCGAGTATTCGATTGTAGGCGGAACAAAGTTCTATGATCGGAAGGAAATTAAAGATATTCTTGCATATCTTCGCTTAATTGCCAACCCTGATGATGATATCAGTCTACAAAGGGTTATCAATGTTCCCAAAAGGGGCATTGGTTCAAGTTCCTTTGACAAAATGGCTAACTTTGCCGGCAATTATGATATTTCTATTTTCAAAGCCCTTGATTCTGTTGAACTAATGGGGTTAAGCCCGAAAATTACCAAGTCAGCAGCACAATTCAGAGATTTAATTAACAACCTTACTAATATGCAGGAGTATTTATCTGTTACAGAACTGGTAGAAGAGGTATTAGACAAAATAGGCTACCGGGAAATGCTACAAGCAGAGAAATCGATCGAAGCCCAAAGCAGGCTGGAAAATATTGATGAATTTCTGTCTGTTACGAAAAACTTTGAGGATAATAATGATGATAAAAGCTTAATTGGCTTTTTGACAGATCTTGCATTAGTTGCCGATATTGATAAGCTTGATGATGATGGAGAACAGTCAGACGCCGTTATTCTCATGACCCTGCACTCGGCAAAAGGCTTGGAATTTCCAGTTGTCTTTTTAATCGGACTGGAAGAAGGCGTGTTCCCACACAGCCGCTCATTAATGGAAGAGGTTGAAATGGAAGAGGAGAGGCGCTTGGCCTATGGTGCGTGACGTTAGACAGAAATCGAGTTTACTCGAAGGATTGTCTGGACTAACAATTTGTTAGTAACAACTGAAACTGTGAGACCACGGTGGGATACCCAAATAAATCCCACGACTAGATGGCTGTTAATACTCCCCCATGCGTGTTTGGTAACGAATGCGTGTGAAGCGGGGTGAAGTCGCATCGAGTAGCCCTAACAGGTTAAGCTGAGGAAAGGTTAAACATACTGTGAAAGTGATGCGGACAGGGAGCTATATATGGTCAGAATTTGATTAAATCAATGACGAATTGCCGAATGTACGTCTCGTATAGCCGTCTTTAGAAATGAAGGCGAATTAATTATTCTCCAAAATAGGTATCGTAGAGTCTATGATGGATGAAGCTAAAGGGTTGTTTCACTCTTATAGAGGGATAATCGGGATAAAGGCAAGACCTAAGTATAGTTATATACCTAACAGTTTCGGAACGTCAGAAGTCCCTAACGAATGAGTAATAACTTGGGGAACAGTAATCCAAATACTGTGAAAGAGTTATGAATAGGGATGGCAGTTGGGGTGTAGTATCTGTGAAACTCTGATAATAAAGAGTGGAGAGAAGGCCCCTAGTCTAGTATACAGGTTAATCGCTATCCCTAGAGGAAAAGAAGGCGATGCCATTATAGTGCATTATTATAACTAGTATATTAGATGGAACGCCGTGTGCGGTGAAAGTCGCACGCACGGTGTGGAGTGGGGGAAAAGCTGGAGATAATTTCAAAGGTTTACCTATCACTATTCGGGATCACCAGAGCAGAAGAGCAATTATTTATCACAAATGCGAAAATGAGAACCTTATTTGGTCGAACAAACATAAATGCTCCTTCTCGTTTTATTAAGGAAATTCCTGCGGAGTTATTAGAAGGATTAGAGCCGGCAAAGAAAAACACTTCATTTCGAGCAGCACAGTCAAGCACAAGACTTCAGCAGCGTAAGGCTGTTATGAGACCTGCCGTGACGAATACTGGCAGTGATGGCGTCCAATGGAAGGTTGGAGATAGAGCGGAGCACGGAAAATGGGGAGTTGGAACCGTCGTTAGTGTGAAAGGAAGCGGAGATGGGACAGAGCTTGATATTGCCTTTCCGAGCCCAACCGGTATCAAACGGTTACTGGCCCAATTTGCGCCTATTAAGAAAAAGGATTAAGAATATTTACGTTTGGAGGAATGAAAGTATATATGGATCTTCAAACAGCTGAAAAGAAAATAATTGATTTGCGAAAGCAGTTAAATCAGTATAACTACGAATATTATGTTCTGGATAAACCAACTGTTCCGGATGCGGAATATGATCAATTATTGCAGGAATTAGGAAAGCTTGAAGAGCAATTTCCAGAGCTTGTGACCCCTGACTCGCCAACGCAGCGTGTTGGTGGGCAGGTTTTGGACATGTTTCATAAAGTAACCCATGATAGCCCAATGTTAAGTCTTGGGAATGCCTTTAATGAAGATGATTTACGGGAATTTGATCGTAAAGTCCGCCAGGCTGTCGGAGATCAATTTTCATATGTTTGTGAGCTGAAGATTGACGGCCTAGCAATATCCCTAAAGTATGAAGAGGGACTTTTTGTTCAAGGGGCCACCCGTGGTGATGGAACGGTAGGAGAAGATATTACGGCTAATTTAAAAACGATCCGCTCGATTCCGCTTCGTCTTAAAGAGCCGATGACATTGGAAGTGCGTGGTGAGGCCTTCATGCCAAAGCGCAGTTTCTTAAGGCTGAATGAGCTGAAAGAGGAAAACGGTGAAGAACCATTTGCAAACCCTAGAAATGCTGCAGCAGGTTCATTACGTCAGCTGGACCCGAAAATTGCCGCTTCCCGTAACCTAGACATCTTCTTATATTCCATTGCCAATATGGGAGATTCAAGAGTCACCGCCCATAGCGAGGGTCTTGATTGGCTTGAACAGCTTGGATTTAAAACCAATAAGGAAAGAAAAACATGCTTCAATATTGAGGAAGTATTGAAATATATTGAGGGCTGGGCGGAGAAACGTCCTCATCTCCCTTACGAAATTGATGGCATAGTTATTAAGGTGGATTCTCTATCCCAGCAGAAGGAGCTAGGGACCACGGCGAAGAGCCCGCGTTGGGCAATCGCCTATAAGTTTCCAGCTGAGGAAGTTGTCACGACTTTGCTGGATATTGAACTAAACGTCGGCCGGACGGGCGTGATTACACCAACCGCGATTCTAAGTCCTGTAAAGGTTGCGGGTACAACAGTACAGAGAGCATCCCTTCATAACGAGGATCTAATCCGGGAAAAGGATATTAGGCTTGGGGATCAAGTCGTAGTGAAAAAGGCTGGAGATATTATACCGGAAGTGGTGAATGTGCTGCCGGAAAGAAGAACAGGCGAGGAAAAGGAATTTTACATGCCGACGCATTGCCCAGAGTGTAACAGTGAGCTTGTTCGTATCGAGGGCGAAGTGGCACTACGTTGTATCAATCCTAAATGCCCGGCACAAATTCGTGAAGGTTTAATCCACTTTGTCTCTCGAAATGCGATGAATATTGACGGTCTTGGAGAAAGAGTCATCAGTCAGCTATTTGCTGAAAAACTGATTGAAGATGTTGCAGACCTCTATAAGCTTACGCGTGAGCAATTACTTGGTCTAGAGCGGATGGGAGAAAAGTCTGTAACCAATTTATTGTCGGCCATTGAGGCATCTAAATCCAACTCACTTGAGAAGCTTTTATTTGGATTAGGCATTCGCCATGTTGGAGCGAAGGCAGCGAAAACGCTGGCACAGCAGTTTGAAGAGATGGACAAGCTTTCGCAAGCTACCCTTGAAGAATTAACCGCCATTAATGAAATCGGCGAAAAGATGGCCGATTCGATTGTTACATTTTTTGAACAGGAAGAGGTTCAAGAGCTTCTTCAGGAGTTAAAGGAATTAGAAATAAATATGAAGTATACGGGTGCAAAGCCTGCTGCTATAGAGCAATCGGATTCCTTTTTCTTTGGTAAGACTATTGTTTTAACGGGTAAATTAGTTGAAATGACTAGAAATGAAGCGAAAGAAAAAATTGAAGCACTTGGTGGAAATGTCGCTGGAAGTGTGAGTAAAAAGACAGATTTGGTTATCGCAGGTGAAGATGCCGGTTCCAAGCTAAAGAAGGCGGAAGACTTAGGCATTATGGTGTGGAATGAGGAGAGACTGGTTGAAGAATTATCGGAATAAGAGGTGTTGTACGTGAGGAAAATCTTAAGTATAGCTCTCTGTTCAGTCTTATTGATGTCAGGCTGTGCACCAAACTTCCAAAAACAAGAAGAGGTTGTACAGGATCAGAAGAAATCAGATGAAAAAGCGATTATTCCTAAATATAATATTTCTGATGACTATTATCGGACTATTTTACCCTTTAAACCATCAGAGGCGCGTGGGTTAGTCGTTAATAATTTGAATTCAAGATATGATCTGAATGAGTTTGAGATGGGATTGATGAGAGTAGCACAGAATACATTTGATGCTGATCAGTATTTGTTTCAGGAAGGCCAATACTTAAAGGCAAAAACGGTAAAATCATGGTTGAATCGTAAGTTTACTCCCGAGCAGCTAGAAGCAAGAGACATGAAGGAATCAGAAAATCTCGGCTTGAACCCGCTCGATGATGAGAAGGGGACAATAGAAGAAAGGAATGAAAAGAGTCCGATTTATCTAGCCCATATATTAGAGCACAATTACCTAGTAAAAGGGGATAATGGCAAGGTAAGTCTTGGTGGTGTTGTCATTGGATTAGCCATGAATTCAATCCATTATTATCAAAAGGAAGAATACGGTGCAACGTTTGAAACCAAAATTCCACCTGAAACAATAGAAAAGGAAGGAAAGGCAATGGCGGAAGAAATCGTCAAACGATTACGGAATATTGACGGATTGAAGGATATCCCGATCACCATAGCCTTGTTCCATCAGGAGAGCAGGACCTCTGTCGTGCCTGGTAGCTTTTTTACTTATACCAATATTGGTAAAGGAAGCTCTCAACTAGGAGACTGGAAGACAATTGATGAGAAATATGTTCTATTTCCGTCTGGTGAAGCTACAGAAAAGCACAGAGATGATGCAACGTCCTTCTCTAACTTCAAACAGGATGTTGAAAAGTATTTTCCTAACTTTAATGGTGTCGTTGGACGGGCTTTTTATGCAGGAGGTCATCTTCAAGATCTAAATATTGATATTCCAATTCAATTTTATGGGAAAACAGAGGGAATCGGCTTTACACAATTTGTAACCGGTAAAGTAATGGAGCATTTTCCGAATTATATTTCCGTTCAAGTGAATATATCCTCTGTAAATGGGCCTGAAGCGCTAATTGTGAAAGAGGTCGATCAAAAAGAACCATTTGTTCATATTTATCATTAATCCGTAATAGGATAGAGAGACATGCGTTTCTCTATCTTTTTTTTGTTTAGCTCCAGCGCCCAGTGTCAGCCCAGCCGCATCTTAATGGAAGGCAGGAACGCCTTCTATTTAGGTGCGTCTTATGCAGACTATAGCTTGATCAGGCGCATGCATTACTTATTTGGTGGAAAAAGTGAGTCAGCGTTCAGCGGTAGCAATCACCGTCCTCTAGTATTAGAGTTTGTCGAAAAGTATATTAGTGAAAATTTAAAAAAGTTATACACTTTTGAAAATTCTGTTATATAATACTTTACATGAGGACGATGAATGTTTTATAACAGGGAGGGGATTTAATAATATGTCCACACAAAAGGTTGGCATTCAAATTATCGGAAAATTATTGCCGGGCTATGAGACAATCTTAACTCCAGAAGCATTAAGTTTTATCGAGCAGTTAGAAGAACGGTTTGGCGAACGGCGCAAAGAGTTACTTAAGAGAAGACAAATTAGGCAAAAAGAGATTGACCAAGGAAAGCTGCCGGATTTCCTGCCTGAAACGGCTCATATTCGAAAAGCTGATTGGACCATTCGACCGCTTCCGAAGGATCTTCAAGACCGACGTGTGGAAATTACCGGACCGACTGATCGAAAAATGATTATCAATGCTCTTAATTCCGGTGCTAAGGTGTTCATGGCGGATTGCGAAGATGCAACGGCACCGAATTGGAGAAATATGATTGAAGGGCAAATTAACTTAAGAGATGCCGTTAGAAGAACGATTTCCTTTCATAATCCTGCTGGGAAAGAATACAAATTAAAGGATGAAACCGCCGTACTTCTTGTACGCCCAAGAGGATTCCATTTAGAAGAAAAAAATATCCTCTTAGACGGACAGACAATTTCTGGCAGCTTGCTTGATTTTGGTTTGTATTTCTTCCATAATGCGAAGCAGCTGATTGAGCGAGGGACAGGGCCTTACTTTTATCTGCCAAAGCTTGAAAGCCATCTTGAAGCAAGACTGTGGAATGATGTCTTTGTCTTTTCACAGGATTATCTTAATATCCCTCAAGGTACGATTAAGGCAACCGTTCTAATTGAAACCATTATGGCAGCCTTTGAAATGAACGAGATTCTTTATGAACTGAGGGACCACTCAGCAGGCTTGAATTGCGGTCGCTGGGATTACATTTTCAGTTATCTGAAGAAGCTGCGCAACCAGGATCATGTTATTTTACCTGATCGATCCCAGGTGACAATGACTGTTCCGTTCATGAGATCCTATTCCCTATTAACCATTCAAACCTGTCATCGAAGAAAGGCACCGGCAATTGGGGGTATGGCCGCGCAAATTCCGGTAAGCGGGAATCCAAAAGCGAATGAGGAGGCATTTGCCAAGGTTCGTGCAGATAAAGAACGGGAAGCTCGTGATGGACATGATGGAACATGGGTAGCGCATCCTGGTTTAGTACCGGTAGCGATGGAAGTGTTCAATCGTGAAATGCCGGAAGCCAATCAAATCGATTCATCAAAGCAGCAATCGATTAAAGTGAATGCCAGTCATCTTCTAGCCGTACCAAAGGGGACGATTACCGAAGACGGAGTCCGTATGAATATTAAAGTAGGTATTCAATATGTGGCTTCCTGGCTATGCGGAAGAGGAGCAGCGCCGCTCTATCATTTAATGGAGGATGCAGCAACAGCGGAAATCAGCCGAGCTCAGCTTTGGCAATGGATTCGTCATCCAAAGGGAGTTCTGGATGATGGAAGAAAAGTAACACGAGAGATGTATGAAAGATTTAAAAGGGAAGAGATGGAGATAATCAAGCAGGAAATCGGCTTAGAAGCCTATCAAAATGGGCGCTTTCATGATGCGATTCAGTTATTTGACAGGCTGATTCTAAACGATGAATTCGTAGATTTTCTAACCTTACCAGGCTATGGAATATTAGAATAGGTTTTCTGTAGACTGAGCGTTCGTTATAATACAATACTTATTGTTAATTTGTTCTTTAAAAAAGTATGTATGGTGGATAAGGATAGATAGATTGATAGGAAACATACTCATCGTTCTCTTAGAGGTGAATTTTGAACTCATTCTGTACGAACAAAGGAGATGTTTGTAAATGGTACAAAATCGAATCCAACAATTAAAAGAAAGCTGGAGAAATGAAGCAAGATGGAAAGGCATTAAAAGACCATATTCGGCTGAGGAAGTTATTAAACTTAGAGGTTCAATCGATATTGAATATACATTGGCTAAAAGAGGTTCAGAAAAGCTTTGGAAAATGATAAATGAAGAGGACTATGTTGCCGCACTCGGCGCCCTGACTGGTAACCAAGCCGTTCAGCAGGTAAAGGCAGGTCTCAAGGCGATTTATTTAAGCGGTTGGCAGGTTGCAGCAGATGCTAATCTTGCCGGTCAAATGTATCCAGACCAAAGCTTATATCCGGCAAACAGTGTACCAAATGTGGTGAAACGTATTAACCAAGCTCTCCAGCGTGCAGATCAAATTCATCATATAGAGGGCGATAGAAGAGTTGATTGGTTTGCCCCAATCATGGCCGATGCCGAAGCAGGCTTTGGCGGGCAGTTGAATTGTTTTGAGCTCATGAAAAGCATGATTGAAGCAGGTGCATCAGGGGTTCACTTTGAGGATCAGCTCTCATCTGAAAAGAAATGCGGACACCTCGGTGGTAAGGTTCTACTTCCAACTCAAACGGCTGTGCGTAATTTAGTTGCTGCTAGGCTTGCGGCGGATGTTATGGGGGTTCCGACAATCCTAGTTGCCCGTACAGATGCGAATGCAGCTGATTTAATTACAAGTGATGTAGATCCATACGATGCGCCATTCATTACAGGTGAGAGGACATCTGAAGGCTTCTTCCGTACTAGAGCCGGCTTGGATCAGGCTATTGCACGCGGGCTTGCCTATGCACCGTATGCAGATTTAGTTTGGTGTGAAACATCAGAGCCAAATCTTGAAGAAGCAAGAAGATTTGCTTCAGCTATTCACGAGAAATACCCAGGGAAACCGTTAGCCTATAATTGCTCACCTTCCTTTAACTGGGAGCAGAAGCTTGATAAGCAAACCATTGCAGAGTTCCAAAGAGAGCTCGGCAAAATGGGGTATAAATTCCAGTTTGTTACGCTGGCAGGCTTCCATGCCTTAAATCACAGTATGTTTGAACTGGCAAGAGGCTACCGTGATCGCGGTATGGCAGCATACTCAGAGTTGCAGCAGGCAGAGTTTGGCAGCGAGCAATATGGCTATACAGCAACAAGGCATCAAAGAGAAGTTGGAACAGGCTATTTCGATCAAGTGTCAATGGTAGTTACCGGCGGACAGTCTTCCACAACAGCCCTGAAAGGATCAACAGAAGCAGAGCAGTTTAACTCTAAATAATGTAAATCAAATATGCATTCGAAAAATTCCCTCTTTCATTATAAAGAGGGAATTTTTTGGTATGAGGATGGAAAAGCTGATATTATTCACTTGTATAGGTCGGCAAACATACATAGTAGTAGGTTCAATAGTCATGGAGGTGTGGCACATGGAGAAATCAAAGGTTGAAGAGTATCTTCAGCAAGGTATTCATGGTCCAAAAGAGACGAACCCCGATGAAAGAAGAAAGTATCTAGGGACTTTACGGGAAAGAATCGAGGTTGCTTTGACACAAGGGCAAGTAATGGAGGAAGAGATATACAGCGATGTGGAGCAGGAAATGAAGGAGCACCCGCAAACACACCTTTATTTAAATGGACAGATTGATTATCGTTTTTTATCTAAATATATTCAAAAGGCTAATCAATATAAAATAGAATTCACCATTGTCACGAACAAGGAGCATCAGACTGATATTGGCTTAATTCTTGCCCATTCTAATGCTGTAGATAAGGAAAATATTTTTGTCACAAGAAAACCGGCTGTGCCTGAGGTCCAGGAGGAGAAAAAAGGGGTATTTTCCTTTTTTAAAAAACTAATTCCATGATGAAAAAAGTGTCAGGTATTGTCTAATATGCAAGCCTGACACTCTTGTTTAGCATACTAAAGTTTGATATTATCAAATTATTGTGTAATTGTTCGAATTCCTTAGGAGGTGACCAATAATGACAAAAATTACAATGGATGAAGTGAAGCACGTGGCAAACCTGGCTCGACTGGCGATTACGGAGGAGGAGGCTGAAAAGTTTGCCCAGCAATTAGGTGCCATTATTACATTTGCTGAGCTGTTGGATGAGCTAGATACAGAGAATGTAGAGCCTACATCACACGTTTTAGATATGAAGAACGTCATGCGGGATGATGTAGCGAAGCCTGGAATTCCGGTTGAAGACGTACTAAAAAATGCACCAGCGCATGAATACGGACAAATAAAAGTACCAGCTATTATTGAGTAAGGAGGAGAGACCCTGTGAGTTTGTTTGATCATAAAGTATCAGATCTTCATGAGCTGTTACATAAAAAAGAGATTACAGTGTCTGATCTTGTCGATGAATCGTATAAACGAATTCAAGAGGTAGATGACAAGGTACAGGCATTTTTAACGTTAGATGAGGAAAGAGCAAGGGAAACTGCGAAAAAGCTAGATGGGAAAATCGGGACTGACGAATCGAAAGGTCTTCTGTTCGGTATGCCAATCGGTGTAAAGGATAATATTGTCACGAAGGATTTACGTACAACTTGCGCAAGTAAAATACTTGAGAACTTTGATCCTATTTATAATGCAACGGTTGTTGATCACTTACATAAAGCAGAGACCATTACCATTGGTAAATTAAATATGGATGAATTCGCAATGGGTTCTTCGAATGAGAACTCAGGGTTTCAAAAAACCTATAACCCATGGAATTTAGAAAAGGTTCCAGGTGGTTCTTCAGGCGGCTCGGCTGCTGCTGTAGCTGCGGGAGAGGTACCTTTCTCATTAGGTTCTGACACAGGCGGCTCGATTAGACAGCCGGCTTCTTTCTGTGGTGTAGTAGGCTTAAAGCCGACCTATGGCCGTGTTTCACGTTTCGGTCTCGTAGCATTCGCCTCTTCATTAGATCAAATTGGTCCGATTACGAGGAATGTTGAAGATAACGCATACCTGCTGCAGGCTATTTCAGGGCTTGACCCAATGGATTCGACTTCAGCACCGGTTGAAGTGCCTAATTTTGTCCAAGCTTTAACAGGAGATGTAAAGGGCTTGAAGATTGCTGTGCCAAAGGAATATTTAGGCGAGGGTGTAAATGAAGAGGTACGTCAATCTGTTTTAGATGCCTTGAAGGTGTTAGAGAGTCTTGGGGCTGTTTGGGAAGAAGTATCGCTGCCACATTCTAAATATGCGTTAGCGACGTATTATTTACTTTCATCCTCAGAAGCATCTGCCAACCTGGCACGCTTTGATGGTGTTCGTTACGGCTATCGTTCACCAAACTCTGAAACATTAATCGATCTATACAAGAATTCAAGATCAGAAGGTTTTGGCGATGAGGTGAAGCGACGTATTATGCTTGGTACCTTTGCCTTAAGCTCTGGTTATTACGATGCTTATTATAAGAAAGCACAGAAGGTACGTACACTGATTAAAAAGGATTTCGATGATGTATTTGCCAAATATGATGTCATTATTGGACCGACTACTCCGACACCTGCTTTCACAATTGGTGAAAAGATTCTTGATCCGTTAACTATGTATGTCAATGATATTTTAACGATACCAGTAAATCTGGCAGGTGTGCCGGGAATATCTGTTCCTTGCGGTTTCTGTAATGGTATGCCATTGGGATTACAGATTATTGGAAAGCACTTTGATGAGAGCACTGTTTACCGTGTTGCCCATGCGTATGAGCAGGCAACAGATTATCATAAGCAAAAGCCTGCATTGTAAGGGGGGAGAACATTGGAATTTGAAACGATTATTGGACTAGAAGTCCATGTTGAGTTAAAAACAGAATCAAAAATATTCTCTGCCAGCCCAAATAAATTTGGGGCAGAGCCTAATACAAACACATCCGTTATTGAGCTAGGTTACCCTGGTGTACTGCCTGTACTAAATAAAAAGGTAGTCGATTACGGAATGAAGGCTTGTATGGCGTTAAACTGTGAAGTAGCGACAGAAACCAAATTTGACCGTAAGAACTACTTTTATCCAGATAATCCAAAGGCATATCAGATATCACAATTTGACAAGCCGATTGGCGAGCATGGCTGGATTGAAATTGAGGTTGACGGCTATAAAAAGAAAATTGGCATTACTCGTATCCATTTAGAAGAGGATGCCGGCAAATTGAATCACGGTCCTGGTTATTCACTTTGTGATTATAACCGCCAAGGAACACCGTTAATTGAAATTGTTTCGGAGCCTGATATCCGTACGCCGAATGAAGCCTATGCATATTTGGAAAAGCTAAAGTCTATCATCCAATACACGGGTGTATCTGATTGTAAAATGGAAGAAGGTTCCCTTCGTTGTGATGCCAATATCTCACTTCGTCCCGTCGGACAAAAGGAGTTTGGTACGAAGACGGAGTTAAAGAACTTAAACTCCTTTAACTTTGTCCGCAAAGGACTTGAGTATGAAGAGAAAAGGCAAGCACAGGTATTGCGTTCAGGCGGTGTGATTGAACAGGAAACACGCCGTTATGACGATGTAACGAATACAACTAGCCTGATGCGTGTAAAAGAGGGATCTGACGATTATCGTTATTTCCCAGAGCCGGACCTATTAGATATTTATATCGATGAAGATTGGAAGGCTCGTGTTCGTGCAGAGATTCCTGAGCTACCGGATGAACGCAAAAAACGTTATGTGGAGGAGCTAGGGCTTCCAGCATACGATGCAGCAGTTTTAACGGTAACAAAGGAAATGTCTGATTTCTTTGAAGCGACTGTTCAAGCCGGTGCAGATGCAAAGCTTGCTTCCAACTGGATGATGGGCGATGTATCAGCCTACTTAAATGCAGAGCAAAAGGAATTACATGAAGTAGCGCTTGCACCAGAATCTCTTGCAGGTATGATTAAATTAATTCAAGATGGAACCATCTCATCCAAAATTGCCAAAACGGTTTTTAAAGAGTTAATTGAAAACGGCGGCGATGCAGAAAAGGTGGTAAAAGAGAAAGGGCTTGTGCAGGTTTCTGATGAAGGTGCCCTTTTAAAATGGGTAACAGAAGCAATTGATGCAAATCCGAAGTCAGTGGAAGACTTTAAAAACGGAAAAGGAAAGGCAATTGGTTCTCTTGTTGGTCAAGTCATGAAAGCATCAAAAGGACAAGCCAATCCGCAAATGGTTAATAAGCTATTAATGGAAGAATTGCAAAAACGGTAATATGAAAAAGCTGATGGCTATTCCATCAGCTTTTTTGATTGCACATATAAATGATTAAGAATACCAAAGGAAAATTGACAAATATATTGATAATTTCCCGGGAAAGGATGGAATATGACAAAAAAGAACGGCTGCAGCTATGACCTTTTCATGCTTATTATTGGTTGTTTTTCGTCATAGCTATCGTTTCATCAAATGCTTTCTCAATTCCTTTGTTAGATTTGAAGGTGAATAAGCTAACTACAATAGAAAAGATGAGATTTATGATAAACCCTGGAACAATCTCGTACAGCTGAAATGGGATTATTCCTGCCTTTGTAAAATTGGCCCATAGAATAACAGTAACAGCACCGGATACCATTCCGGCAAATGCTCCCCAGCTGGTCATTTTCCTCCAGAATAGACTTAAAAGTATTATTGGACCGAAAGCCCCACCAAAACCAGCCCAAGCATATGCGACCAGATTTAAAATGGTATTGTCCTGCTCAAATGCCATAAACGCAGCAACAATTGCCACCGCTAGTACAGCCATTCTTCCTAAGAAGACATATTCTTTATCACTAGCATCCTGGCGAAGCAGTACCTTGTATAAATCCTCAACAAGTGCACTTGATGTAACGATTAATTGTGAAGAAATAGTACTCATAATGGCTGCCAAAACAGCGGCTAATAGGAATCCGGCAAAAAGCGGGTGAAAAAGAATTTGACCTAAAGTAAGGAACACTGCCTCAGGATTGTTTAATGTATATTCTGTATGTTTGGCAAAAAAGGCAATTCCAATAAATGCGGTTAACATAGTGCCAATTAAGGAAAAAATCATCCAGCCAATTCCAATTCGGCGGGCATTCTTAATTTCTTTTACACTAGTAATGGCCATAAAGCGAACAATGATATGGGGCTGTCCGAAATAGCCTAACCCCCAAGCTAGTGCTGATATAATTCCGAGGAAGGTCGTACCTCTAAAAAGGTTAAGAAGAGTAGGATCGATTGTACGAATGGTATTGATCGTCTCTGCTGGACCGCCTGTATGAAAGACCGCAAGAGCAGGAACAAGTATTAAAGCAAATAGCATCATAAGTCCTTGAAGGAAATCAGTATAGCTAACTGCTAGAAATCCGCCAAATAATGTATAGGCTACAACAACGCCACTGACGATTAAGAGTCCAGTATGATAGCTGACATTAAAGGTGTTTTCAAAGAAAACGCCGCCGGCAACCATTCCAGAGGACACATAGAAGGTGAAAAAAACGAGGATCACTAAACCGGAAATAATTCTCAATAGTTTTGTGGAATCATGAAATCGGTTCTCTAAATAACTAGGAATGGTAATCGAGTCATTTGCAATTTGTGTATAGGAGCGCAAACGAGGTGCTACAAAAAACCAATTACAATAGGCTCCTATCGTTAATCCGATAGCAATCCAAGCATCTGCTAGACCTGAAACATAGATGCCCCCAGGTAATCCCATTAAAAGCCATCCACTCATGTCTGCTGCACCGGCACTTAATGCAGTGACTGCGGGTCCTAACGAACGACCTCCTAGCATATAATCCGTTAAATTAGCTGTCCTTTTATAGGCATACCAACCAATCCACAACATAACTGCCATATATAACACAATAGCAATGAGCTGATAGGTTTCGTTTGACATAAAAATTCTCCTTTAAAGTATTATTATATTGATATTGTATTCTATCTATTCCTATAATAGTTTATATTTTGCGCATAGTACAAGTATTCACAATAGATAAGCTTGAGATAATTAATAATATTTATGGATTTGTTAAGAGTAATAGATAAAGTTATAATTTTAGTTTGAAATATATAATGAGAGTATTTTTAGTAACTTGAGTCAAAACATTTGATAAGCACAGTGAAAGTATGGGTAAAATGATAAAATAATTCTTTTAAAAAGGGAAAAAGGTGGGTTGGCAATGAATTTATTAAATTGGTATCAGAAGGGTCTAACATTCGAAGAGTATGTAGCTGGGATGAAGGTAAATAAGGATGAGATGAATAAGATTTACTCGGAGTATTCATTGAATCAGGTAGAAAGGGAACAAATACAAACGATAAAAAACAAAGGGCTAAAGGTGATTGTCCTAACAGAGGATTGGTGCGGTGATGCCATGTTAAATAACCCTATTCTACTTAGGTTAGCCGAAGAAGCTGGGATGGAAGTTCGATTTATATTACGTGACCAAAATCTTGAATTAATGGATCAATATTTAACAAATGGAACAGCCAGATCCATACCGATTTTTATTTTTATTAATGATAATGGTCAGGAGAAGGCGGTCTGGGGTCCACGGGCAGAAAAGCTCCAGGAACTTGTCATTAGTGAACGCAATAAGCTTCCTGACCAAGAGAGCCCGGATTTTCAAGATAAACAAATGGAAATGTATAAGCACTTAAGAGAAAGATATATGCGAGAGGAAGAAATCTGGCATACCGTTGCAGATAGTATTATATCGGTATTAACTAAGCGTAAATAACTAAATGGTGTTCATTGCAAAAAGACAAAATGGTCTATTTTGTCTTTTTGCAGTGCCTGACACTCTATTTAATCCGGTCTTTTGCTAAGTTCTTGTCGTTAATTTTAGGTTCCTGATGAGTGATAAAGTTACGAATGTTTGTCCGATGGAGAAAAATGAGCAATAATAGGAAAACAATAAAAAGGATGTCATTTTCAGAGCCATTCTCCATTAGTGAATACAGAAGTAAGACAATTCCTACTGAAATCGAACCGAAGAATACATATTTTGTAATAAAGATAACAAGAAAAAAAAGTGATATATGTAATAAAAAATAGCCCAATATTTGCGACAACCAGCGCCCCTGCTGTAGTAGCGATGGCTTTTCCACCTCGAAAGCCAGCAAAGATAGGAAAGCAATGGCCAATGACCGCTAATAGTCCGGAATGAAGTGGGGCAATATCAACCTGTAAAAGATCAGGCATTAAGGCTGCTAACGCTCCTTTTCCAACATCTATCAGCAAGACGAGTATAGCTGCTTTTTTGCCAAGAACTCTAAGGGTATTAGTGGCACCCGGATTATTACTTCCGTGCTCACGTATATCAATATGAAAGAACACTTTACCCACGATTAAGGCAGTTGGAATGGAACCTAACGCATAAGCCAGTATAGAAATAAATAATGTCATGAGATCATCCTTTGGTAGCTAATCTATATATTCAAATGTAATAAAAAGATATGAAAAATAGAAGTTATTTTTTTCGCTTTTTTCATAAAATAGTAAAGAGTATGTAAATGCCTTGTGTGTTTAATACACTATAATGAATATGGAACTGTACATGATTAAAGAAATGATAAGGAGTTGGGGCTCATGTTTAAAAAGGTTGCATCTGATGTACTTGGTTTAAGTGATATTGGAAGTGTCATTAAACCTGTAGATTACGATAAAGTAGATGCGGATGATTATGTGATGCATGAAGAAAATGAAAAAATTTTCTTCTTAATTAAATCGAAAACGGATGAGTATTGCTTTACAAATAAGGCTGTTGTTCATTTAGACGGAACTAGTGCTGTTAGCAAAAAAAGATCTTTACGACGATATAGCTACGCTGAGCATAGTATAGCAAATGTTGTTCTAGAAACAGCGGGAACGGTTGACCTATTTAGTTAACTATACTCTGTACACGATTAATGTACACTATTAAATAGTAAATTCTTTCACAACTTTGTTAAAATAGAAATTATGATTTAGAAAAGAGTCAGTCGTTTCTTGTTCAGTCTCAATAATCAATTTATTCGCTTTTCAATTAGAAAATTTTTTTAAGGTATGTCGAAATTAAATCCTAGAGTTTTTTATATATAAATGCTAACTAGTTTCATAATTGTTTCTTTGGGAATTCCTTAATTAATTATAAAAAGTCTGACCATTTATAATAAGGTTTTATAATTTGTATAAATTTTGATCATAAATCCTGTATATTGATATGTAGGGTTTTTTCTTGTTCTACAATCGGGCCATATAATTGAGTAACACCTATAAAGAAAGTTATTGATAATACATAGTAAGTTAATTAACAATGTTATTGTGAAATATAGGAGAAATTATGACTGATAATTGTTGTACACCCAAACCAAACCTAACGGAACGTTCCCAATTAGATATAAACAATACCAAAAATCCCCAGAATAGATGGTCCGGATACTCAGAAAGAAGCAATAAAAATCGACTCTTATGATCCTGACAGTCCAGAGGGTTACATGGTATTTACAGTAACAGTTCATAATAAATAATGGTTGGATAACCAAAAAGGATGATTACCTAATAGAAAAGTAATCATCCTTTTTTAGTTTCAAAGTGCTAATTTCATGTCGATTTATTCTTTATTCAAATATCCATTTGACTATTTGTTTATGTAAACGTAAAATAGAAAATGAAATTTAACATTCAAATAAATATTTGAATGTTAATGAGTATTAAATTATTAATAAAAAATAAAGGGGTTGAATCAGGTGGATTTAATTTTAATAATCATCTCTGCTCTTGGTGCTTTTATTGTAACCAATATTGATGATATTTTTGTCTTGATGATGTTATTCTCTATGGCAAGGTCACAATCTAAAACAAGTAATGGTCAAACGGTTAACAAGGTTTCGAAACGTATTAACTCAAGAGATATAGTAATTGGTCAATATCTAGGTTTTGCACTTCTAGTTTTAATCAGTCTTTTAGCAACCTTTGGGATAACACTTCTTGCTGATCAATGGGTTGGTTTACTTGGCCTAATTCCAATGTATTTAGGAGTTAGACTGTTCATCAAAGGTGAAGATGATGATGATGATAATATTCTTTCTAGGTTAAACAAATTTAATAAGTTTTATTTAAGTGTAGCCTTTATCACTTTTGCTAATGGTGGAGACAATATTGGAATTTATGTTCCGATTTTTTCAACGTTAGAAACAAATCAATTAATTATTACTGTAGTTACATTCTTTATAATGGTTGCAATTTGGTGTTTACTGGGTTACCGTCTTGCGAGATTCAGATTTGTTTCTGAAACACTTGAGAAATACGGGCGATGGATTATTCCAATTGTATTTATAGGATTGGGAATATATATCATGCTAGAAAATGAACTATTTACTTCTTTGATAAATCTATTCAAATAATGTAACAGTTTTGATCGTTATGATCATTTGCTAATATAAGTAGGTTTGGATATGGAATTTATTGAGTTATTTAATTTTTTATCCATTATTCAAATAATCATTTGAATAATGTTAGGGTAATAATATATAATATATTCAAACATACACTTGAATAAAAGGAGGGATAATGAGTAATGAGTAAGAAAGATACTTGTGATATTTATTGTTATGACGAAGCAAAAGTCAAACGAATACAAGGTGAGATGCAAAAAGAAGATATATCTAGTGTTTCCCAATTATTTAAAGCACTTGCAGATGAAAATAGGGCAAAAATTTCCTATGCATTATGTCAAGATGATGAACTTTGTGTGTGTGATGTAGCTAATATCATTGGGGCTACTGTTGCAACGACATCTCACCATTTAAGGACCCTTCATAAACAAGGGATTGTAAAATACCGAAAAGAAGGCAAACTAGCCTTTTATTCGCTTGATGATGAACATATTAGACAGTTAATGGTTATTGCATTAACTCATAAAAAGGAGATGAAAGTCAATGTCTGAACAAGCTAAAATAAACAACCAAGAAGCTAAAACTTACAGAGTTCAAGGACTCACCTGAGCAGACTGTTCAAAAACGTTCGAAGAGAACGTGAAACGTCTGGATGGCGTTTTGGATGCACAAGTTAATTTTGGTGCTGCTAAAATAACAGTTGTAGGAAATACAACGGTTGAAGCGCTTGAAAAAGCAGGAGCTTTTGATAACTTAAAATTACGAGATGAAAAAGCACAAAAAGTAGAACGTGAACCTTTTTGGAAGCAAAAAGAAAACGTTAAAGTGTATATTTCAGCCCTATTATTAATCGTTAGTTGGTTATTAGGAGAACAACTCGGAGAAGGTCATATTGTACCAACAATCGGATATGCGGCATCTATATTAATTGGTGGCTACTCCTTATTTATTAAAGGCTTTAAAAATCTAAGCAGATTTAAGTTTGATATGAATACTCTTATGACAATCGCTATTATTGGGGCTGCATTAATTGGTGAATGGGGAGAAGGAGCAACAGTTGTTATTCTCTTTGCCATTAGTGAAGCTTTAGAACGCTATTCTATGGACAAAGCTCGTCAATCCATTGAGTCCTTGATGGATATAGCTCCAAAGGAAGCTTTAATACGACGTGGAAATCAAGAGTTAATGATTAGCGTTGATGACATTCAAGTAGGCGACATTATGATCGTGAAACCGGGTCAAAAGTTGGCTATGGATGGAATCGTTGTAAAAGGGACATCTACCTTAAACCAAGCTGCGATTACAGGTGAATCTGTCCCGGTGACAAAGACCATTGATGATGAAGTATTCGCTGGTACTTTGAACGAAGAAGGATTATTAGAAGTAAAAGTAACTAAATTAGTGGAAGATACTACTCTTTCGAAAATAATTCATTTAGTAGAAGAAGCTCAGGCAGAACGCGCTCCTTCTCAAGCATTTGTTGATAAATTTGCCAAATATTATACTCCGGCAATTGTTGTATTAGCCTTTTTAATCGCTATTGTCCCACCATTATTTGGCGGAGATTGGAGCGAATGGATATATCAAGGGTTATCCGTACTAGTCGTTGGTTGTCCTTGTGCATTAGTTGTTTCTACGCCTGTTTCTGTTGTGACCGCAATAGGAAACGCAGCAAGAAATGGTGTTTTAATCAAAGGTGGAATCCACCTAGAAGAAGCCGGTGCATTGAAGGTTATTGCTTTTGATAAAACAGGAACATTAACAAAAGGGGTTCCAGCAGTAACAGAAATCGTAACATTTGGCGGAAATGAAAATGAGTTATTGACCATCACAGCAGCGTTGGAAAAAGGATCACAACATCCACTTGCTTCAGCAATTATGAAAAAAGCAGAAGCAAACGGATTAAATTATAATGAAGTATCTGTTGAAGATTTTCAATCTATAACTGGTAAGGGTATAAAAGCAAAAGTTAAGGACGAGATGTATTATGTAGGAAGTCCTAGTATGTTTGAGGAAATTCTTCCAAATGGTATAGATAAAACCATTTCTGAACAAATTTCAACCCTACAAACACAAGGAAAAACGGTCATGATTCTTGGAACCGTCAACGCAATTCTCTGTTTAATTGCTGTGGCTGATCAAGTAAGAAAAACATCTAAAGAAGTTATTCAAAAACTTCATCAACTAGGAATTGAAAAAACTGTTATGCTTACTGGTGATAACCAACGTACAGCAGAAGCAATTGGTAAAGAGGTTGGTGTATCTGATATTAAGGCCGATCTCCTTCCAGAAGATAAATTGAACTATATTAAACAACTTCGCGAAAAGTATCATAGTGTGGCGATGGTTGGAGATGGAGTAAATGATGCTCCAGCTCTTGCGGCATCAACAGTTGGGGTTGCAATGGGTGGAGCTGGAACGGATACAGCACTTGAAACAGCCGATATTGCTTTAATGTCAGATGATTTAAGTAAATTACCGTTTACGATGAAACTAAGTCGAAAAGCATTGAGAACCATTAAGCAAAATATTACCTTCTCTCTAGTAGTTAAAGCTATTGCTTTACTTTTAGTTGTACCGGGTTGGTTAACGTTATGGATAGCTATATTTGCCGATATGGGGGCAACATTGCTTGTAACTTTAAACAGCTTACGATTATTAAAAGTTAAAGAATAAAATACTGTTTCATATAAAGGGATAATGGTTTTATTATCCCTTTATATGATTTCTTACTGAATGAAAAGGTATGATGCTTCAATGTGATTTTTCGCCCTTCTTGTTTTTAAAAAAGGGATACTCTTAAAGGATATTTAAATTCAGTCATTCGGAAGTGAAGATAATGAATAATTCTTGGAATCGAGTGATTTATAAAATTTGGTCTCCAATTTATGATAAGATTTTTAATTCGGGTGTTTTTTTAAATGCACGCAGACAAATATTTCTAGATATCCCCTTTCATAGTAATCAAAAGGTACTTTTTGTTGGTGTAGGAACAGGTGCTGATTTAGAGTTAATAACTCAATCTGATTTAGATATAAAGGCAATTGATTTTTCACCTGATATGCTTAAAAAGGCAAGTGCGAAATTTAAAAATTCACCTATTAAATTCATAGAAATGGATGCTCAAAATATGGAGTTTGATAATGAAACATTTGATTATGTAGTTGCTAGTCTAATTCTTTCTGTAGTGCCTGATGCAGATAAGTGTTTAACAGAAATGACGAGGGTTTTAAGAAAAGGAGGCAAAATAATTATTTTTGACAAATTCGTATCTGAAGAACATAAATTATCTTTTTCAAAAAAGCTTCTTAGACCACTAATAAAAGTATTAGGAACAGATATTGGATTGAATTTTGAAGATCTGTACCGTAGAAATAGTATAAATCTAATGATAAACGAAGATAAAAATGTAATGATGAATGGAATGTACAGAAAAATAATAATTAGTAAAGTTAGTTGATTATGTTTGAGCAAATTAAAAATTTCAAAATTACCTTTTACTCTTTACCCTGTACTATGGTACAGGGTTTATAATTTATCTGAGGTGAATGAAATGAATTATCGCATTAGTGAACTTGCAGAAAGGTGTGGGGTCAATAAAGAAACTATAAGATATTACGAAAGATTGGGTCTCCTTTCGGAACCTTCTCGGACAAAAGCTGGATATAGGATGTATCCAGAAGAGTCTGTGGATCGCCTACAATTTATTAAACGAATGCAAGATTTAGGTTTTTCTTTAGCCGAGATCGATAAACTACTTGGAGTTGTTGATAAAGACGACGAACGATGTAAGGATATGTATGATTTTGTTGTTCATAAAATTGATGAAGTTCAAAAGAAAATTAAGGATTTAAAAAGAATCGAACACATGCTAATTAATTTAAAAGATTGTTGTCCTGATGAAAAATCTCTACATGAATGTCCTATTATTGAAACTTTGATGAATTAGAAAAGATAGCACAAAATATGTATCATAATAAGGTGGGAGAATGATGTCAGATTGTTGTAATAACACTAAAGAAATTAAAAATGAAAATGTTGTAAAGTGTCCATCTTGTAAAAATAGATCTAAAAATGTAAAGTTGATAACATTAAAATCAATGCTTAAACCATCTGCATTAGAAACATTAAATGCTAAAGAAAATCACTATTTTTGTTCAACCAAAGATTGTGATGTAGTCTATTTTGATACGAATAATAAAGAGTACCTTTTATCTGACATAAAGGTGGTCGTTCATCAAAAAGATGCCTCAGTAACTACACCAATTTGTTATTGTTTTGATTGGACAAAAGAGAAAATAAAGGAATACGTAGAAAAAGGCCTTACTCCTAATCCAGTAGAACATATTCGAGAGAACATAAAGGAAAACCGATGTGGTTGTGATGTGAATAACCCTCAAGGTAGTTGTTGCTTGGCAAATGTTACAAGCTATATCAAAGAACTAACCTAACCTGTATATACTCAATTAAAGGGCGCGATTGTTGTGTATCATTCGTCTAATTCCTCGGTAAAAATGGAGAGGAATTAGACTTATT
>NZ_LT629731.1:339704-348894 GCF_900104575.1 Bacillus tuaregi | reverse complement strand
AAAAAAAAATACCAAAAAAAAACCCCGCCAATGGCGGGTTTTTCTTGAAACAAGACACTTCAACGCTTTACCTCGCTGGGGGACAGTCCCCCGTCGCTTGTCCCCCATTGCTTTAACACTTTACCCAAGCGGGGGACTGTCCCCCATTGCTTTAACGCTTTACCCAGGCAGGGGACTGTCCCCCATTGCTTTAACGCTTTACCCAGGCGGGGGACTGTCCCCCATTGCTTTAACTCATTTAACCGTCTTTCCTTTATCCGCACTCACCATCGACCTGCTTTCCAATCAAATCAACTGATAAACAATGATTTTTCTGTACATGTTAGTAAGGGAGGGTTCTAGTAGACATGGTACGGGAGCGGGCATTTCCCCCGCCCGTTGCTTACCAACTGGAAAAGCCCTCAAATTTTTCAAAGGAAAGTGACCAATATGAAGGATACAAGCCTAATGGAAAAAGAAGCCGCTTCGAAGCAAAGTGATTTTTACCAGATTGTCCTCGGGCGCCGCTCGGTGAAAAGCTATGATCCAGAGGTGAAAATCAGTCATGAGGAAATGACGGAGATTCTTGAGGAGGCGACGCGTGCCCCTTCGTCTGTCAATATGCAGCCGTGGCGGTTTGTCGTGATTTCAACGCAGGAGGGAAAGGAAAAGCTCGCTAAGCTGGCGATGTTCAATCAAACCCAGGTCGCTACCTCGTCTGCGGTGATTGCCGTGTTTGGCGATATGAAGAGTGTGGAATATGCCGAGGAAATTTACACTAAACAAGTGGAGCTCGGCTATATGCCCGAGGAGGTCAAGGAACAGCTGCTCACCGCCTTCAAGCCGGGTTACGAGAACATGGCCGCCAGAGACATGCGCGATCTGGTGCTGATTGACGCGAGCCTTGTCTCGATGCAGCTGATGCTGGTCGCCCGTGCCCACGGCTATGACACAAACCCGATGGGCGGCTATGAAAAAGGCAAGGTCGCTGAGACATTCGGGCTCGACTCCAAGCGATATATTCCCGTGATGCTGATTTCGGTTGGAAAAGCAGACAAGGAAGGGTACCCATCCTACCGGCTGCCAGTGGATACGGTTACTACTTGGGCGTAATGCGAGATAGATCAAATTCGCCCATCGAATTTGCGTCCGGATTTTTATCGAGCTCGCTCGATAAACTACCTTTAAAAAATCCGTAACATCCGCCGGAGGCTTAACTTCAATCAGCCGGGGGTTGTACCCCCACTGAATCGAAGGACCATTTGCCTTCATCCCCCACTTATAGAAGTGGGGGATGAAGGCTGAATGAAGTTCAACTGGTTAAGTGGAAGGCTTGATTCGACAAGACGTTTTTCACCCCTTCAAAATTCCGCCTCCACTTGCCCGTCATATTCCTAAGCTTGAAAAAAACAAGACTTCATGGAGGTCTTGTTTTTCAGTCATCCCCATCTAATGTAGCAGCTGGTCCCGGCTGCCCACAAACCATGAGCCGTCCTACATGACTTCCGTGTAAGAACCGTCCTCCACATACCTGATTCCCGCCTACTCAAGCTGCTCCTGAAGCAAGTAAAAATCGAGGTTTAGCTTCGCCCGATTTTCAAGAAGAATTTTTCCAGTTGAAATGACCTCAGTTAAAATCGAGTAAACAGGCGGGGTTTGTGTGGCAAAATTCAGGTCACTCTTTGTTACCGGCTGCATTGCTTCCTTAAGTAAAAAGGAGCTCTACCACCAGGTTATGGCTATACCACTTCTGTGATAACCTGACAGAAGCATACTATCTACCTTTCGTAAAATCCCAACATTTACCTTAATCTCCCATGTTATAATTAAAAAAATACTAGTTTTAAGGAGGGAGATTTTGCAAAAATTACTCAAAGTTATTGTGATGCTTGCCGCCTTTTTTATGATTGCACCGATTGCTGGCCATGCCGAGGTATTTAGGGATTTGCCGCGCTCCTATCTTTTCTATGACGATATTCAATACCTGACGGAGAAAAAAATTATCGCAGGCTACTCCGATGATACCTTCGGCGCCACTCAGGCTGTGACACGTGCGCAAGCAGCCATTATGATTGGGCGCGCTCTGGAGTTGAATGGGGAAGCACAGGACACTGCATTTAGTGACGTCACTTCAGGGGTTACCGGTTCCGGCTATATTGCGTCAGCCGCTGAGAAGGGCTTAATTGCCGGCTATCCCGATGGCACCTTCCACCCACATGAACCTGTGACACGCGGTCAGATGGCGATTTTCTTAGACAGGGCTTTTCAGCTCAAGGACAATCCGCATTCCACTGGATTTAGTGATATTTCGCCCAACATGAAGGCTTATGAATCCATTCTAAACATAAGTGCAAGCCGAATCACCTTTGGTTATGAGGATGGGACCTACCGCCCGGATGTAACCGTCACCCGTGGACAGTTTTCTGCCTTTTTAGCACGGGCCCTCGAGCCGTCCTTTAGAGGAAGTCCTATTTTTACAGTAGATTCTATATCCGGCTGGGAAAAAGGAACAGAAATCACTAAGGCTGACGTGGATACGGAATGGGTGATTACCTTTAATGACCGCGTTGATAGCAGAACCTTGGATGAAAATATTTATGTCATTCGCGACAGGGATGGTCAAAAACATGACGTCTATCCACAGGTTGAGTCCTCCGACCCGAAATCGGTGAAGGTTCAATTAGCTTTTCGTCTCTATGATATGGACGAGACCTATACACTTTATATCAAAAGGGATGTTCAATCTAAATTGGGAAATGCCTTGATGGAGCCGATGGTGATTCCATTCCAGACTAATCATCCTGACTTCGACATGACTCAGTCCTTCGAAGAGGATGGTGTACAAATGGAGGTCAACCTAGACCAGCAGGAGGAAAAGATACTGGTGAAGGTCAAAGCAACGAATACGACAGCTGAAGCCATTCCTTATGTCGGGTTTAATGGGTGTGACCCTGGAATCACCGCCCAATTATACAAGGACACTGCAGATGGTCCTGTGAGAGTCGGAAGCCGCTGGGAAAATCGCGGAGGCTGTACACAAGACGTTCCCCAGTATAGTCTCGCAGCCGGTAAATCGATTGAAACAGTCGACATGCTTTATCCACCACAGCAGGATATGGAGCATCTCTATGTAAAAATAGTATTTAATCGTGGCACCTCTGGAAGCAATTCGAGTTTTAATCCAATCGTAGTATCAATTCCATTGCAGAATGACTAGTGATAAACGAGGACCATCATTCACTTCGCCCGTCGCATCTGCGCCATGGTTACGATCAAAAATAAATGGTGCCTGGCACCGCAAGCCTAAATCTAGTGTCATTTTACTGATTTTTGCGGGTGCCTGGCACCTTTTTTCTGTGGAAGGCCACTCCTGTTTAACTTAGCCTAATAAAAAGAACGCCTGGCATCCATTATTAACCCAAGCGTTCTTTTTCCACGATCTATTTACCCCACCGCTTGCCGAATCTTCGCTAATGCATCCCAATCAGCGATAATCGTCGTGTCCGGGTGATTTCTAAGAATCGTTGCCGGTATATCAGCGGTAATGTCTGAGTGGTACAGGTCATATAGGATGTCTGCCTTTTGGCTGCCTGAGGCAAGCAGAACGATTTTCTTGCTTTTCATGATCGTTGAAATCCCCATGGTAATGGCATGTGTTGGGACATCCTCCAGCGTCGGAAAATAACGGGCATTCGCCTGACGCGTGGATTCCTTGAGCGGAACCATGCGGGTAATCGAGTCAAAGGCGCTGCCCGGTTCATTGAAGCCGATATGGCCATTTTGACCAATCCCGAGGAGCTGCAAATCAATGCCACCGGATTCCTTAATCAGCCGCTCATATTCCAGGCATTCTTTTTCCATATCATCTGCCTTTCCATTGGGCAAATGCGCTCGATCCTCCGCTACGTTTATATGGCTAAACAGCTGCTCCCACATATAATGGTGGTAGCTGTTTTCATCGCTTTTCGCTAAACCGACGTATTCATCCAGATTAAAGGTTTGGACGTGCTGATAATCGCCGCCATTTTTCCGATAATCCTCAATCAGTGCCTGGTACGTGCCCAGCATCGTGCCACCAGTGGCAAGTCCCAGGACCGATTCCGGCTTTTGCTTCACCTGCTCCATGATATAGCTGGCCGCTATTTGACTCAGCTCCTGATAATCCTTTGCTTCTATTATCTTCATTCAACTGCACTCCTTGTATAAACCATTTTCCCTCGGCAAAAGGTCATCAGTATCTCTAGGCTGTCATCCACAACCACGATATCGGCATCCTTTCCCGCGCTCAAGCTGCCCTTTCGATCAAAGACATTGATTTGCTTTGCCGGGTTGACCGATGCCATCGTGACAATCTCATCGAGCGAGCAGCCTGTGTAATCGATCATATTCGCAACGGCGTCCCTGTACTTCAGGATGCTCCCCGCAAGTGTGCCGTCCTCCAGCGTTGCACGGCCCTTTTCGGTATCCACGATAACCTCCTGGCCGCCAAGGTCGTACCTGCCTGCCCCCAGCCCCTTCGCACGCATCGCATCGGTAATGAGGACGATTCCCTCGGCTCCCTTCAGCTTATAAGCCAGCTTCACCATTTCAGATGCGATATGGATGCCGTCCACAATCATTTCCACCTTAACCTCGTCCATCAGCAGGACCGCCCCTGCCGTTCCCGCTTCCCTATGATGGAGCCCTCTCATGCCATTAAACAGATGGGTCGCGTGCTTGACCCCATGCTGGACCGCCTTTTCAACCTCAGCATAAACGGCATCGCTATGGCCAATCGACGGCATCACCTGCAAGGAAGCCATGTGCTGGACACACTCACAGCCGCCCTCCTGCTCAGGTGCCAGCGTCACCAGCTTAATCTGATGCTTTCCCGCCTCGATCCATTTTTGAAAAAGTTCAATCGACGGCTCGATGATGTTCCCCGGGTCCTGGGCACCGGCTCGTTTGGGATTGAGGAACGGACCCTCCAGGTGAATTCCGAGCACCTCTGCTCCAGCGGTATTCTGATTATCCATGTACGCCGCGACATTCTGGACGGCAGCGGTTATTTGATCACGGTTCGTCGACATCGTGGTAGCAAGAAAGCTTGTCGTCCCCTCCTTTGGCAGCGCCGAGCTAATCGTCGCAAGGGCCTCCGGTGTCGCATCCATCGCATCCGCCCCTCCTGCCCCGTGAATGTGGACATCGATGAACCCGGGCATAACCGTCGCCTTGTCATGAAGCTCGATGACCTTATCCTCAGCCTTTATGTCCGGTAGCTCCTCCATCCTCCCCACAGCCGCGATTTGATCGTTTTCTATTAAAAGAAAGCCTTCTGGAAAAAAAGCTTCGCCAGTATATATTTTTGCCTGTGTTAAAAAGGTTCTAGACATTTTCATCGCTCCTTCAGTGGTGCAAAAATTTCGTATCTAAAATGAGGGGCTACTGTGCGTCGAGTTGGAGCATAGGCTTGAGGATTAGGCGAAAATTTCTACTTCTCTTCGTCTGCCAACGCCAACATTATGATAGTATATTAATTCCATATCAAGCGCTCCACACCTGCTGCCCAAGAACATACTATAAAAATACCAAAATATACAAGAAATAGAAAGGTCATCCTGACCCTAAATAAAAAAGGACGGGGAATCCCATCCTTTTTTATTTTATATTCAAATAGTATTTGCGGTGCCAGGCACCCAATTCATCACACCTAACTAAAAGGATAAAAATCCTTTTCCGGTTTGCTTGAGCAGTTCTTTTTTGCGGAGGTTTTTGTACATGGTTTTTTCCCATTTATCCAGCTGCATCGGGGTGTAGAAGGTTGGGGTGCCTTTTGTGACCTGCTGTGGCGCCATGGCGAGCGTGTCGCCCTTCTTCAGACCCTTCTTAATTTGCTGGACGCTGTTCACGTGAAGGCCGGTGGTGACCTTTTGACGTTGAACCTTCCCGTTTTCGAGCGTGTAGACCCAGTTGGTTTTGCCGTCCTTTTCCATACTGGAAAATGGTGCGGTAATCGCATTTTTGACTTCATCCTTGGTGATTTTCACCTCAACCGGGGTACCGTGTGCCAGGTTTTCGACCTGCTTGTCGAGGACAACCGTGAACGGATACTGGCTCTTCATCTTTACATTCGGCTCGTCTTCAGGAAAAATCGAAACCTCCTGGATCGTGCCTTTATAGGTTTTATCCTTATTTTTCAGCGAAACCGTCACTTCCATGCCCGGCTCGATATCGGCCTGCTCGTCGCCTGAGAGCATTCCCTTGACCATGCTTTCCTTCGAAACAATCGTGATAATCGGGTTAGAAAGATCCTCATTCATATTCTTGACGACTCCGTCGATGTCGCTAGTTTCCTCTAGATGCGGCATTTTACGGTCAATAGAATCAATTTGCTCATCGTATTTTTCAATTTCGCTTTCGAGACGGCTGATTTCCACCTCTGTTTGATAAAGATCGATTTCAACCGAATAATCGTTAATCAAAAGCTCATCATCGAGCACAGAGCGGGTTGCCTTGTAATCAAGGTCCTTCAGGTCGTCCCATTTATCCTCAAGGGCGTCCAGCTGGTTCTCGAGGCTGTCACGCTCAGATTCCAGCACGGCAATGGCGTCTTCATAGGTTTCAGTAGAATAATAGAATAACGTCTTACCGGATTGAACCTCTTGCCCTTTTTTAACTAAAAAGCCCTCAAAGCTGCCTTTTCTTTCGTCAAAATAAACCTGCTGCTCCTCAAGCGGCGTGGTGACCCCTTCTGTTTTCATCGTTTCACGTAGGTTTTGCACCTTGGCCGTTGTCCATTCCGATATATAGAAGGAGCGGGCAACTTTACTATTATCCTTTAAAAGTAAATATAGATTCGCTGCGACTAATACAATAGCAGCGGCAATGATGATTTTGGACTTCCATTTCACGTGGACCACCCCCTATAGCAATTTTTCAAGATCCATGATTTGCAAAAAGACAGATATAGCCAGAAGGAACAGATTGAAGCCGAGCACGAATAGCATCGTCTGCCATCGCGGACGTTGCGACAGGGCTCTGACAAATTTGTATTGCAGAAGCATGGCCCAGATAGTAAAGATGGTGATGCCGCTCAAAAATTGCAGCGTGAGGTCATGGGATGTAAGATATTGTCCGATAACGCCCAGTGAAAATGGGTTTGAGATGTCCGGCAAACCTAATAAAACCGTAAAAGGTATAGTAATAATCTTTCCAATTAACAGAATCGTTAAGACGTAAAATTGCATCGCTATGTATTTCTTCCACTCGATGTCTGACAATGCCCAGAAAAAGAGTGATGGTATTGTGAGAATGATTATTGCTTGCAGTAAGGACCAAATGATTTGCCCAATAGCAAAGAATAGCTTGATCGCCTCAAATTCAGTGTTCGAGCGGGTATGTATTTCCTTTGACAGGATTTCGTTTCCGATGCCAAAATAAGCCGAGACTGCGGCGACTAGAAACGTCATCAATAAGAGCAGGAGTCCCTTTCTCCAAAATCCCCCTACTTGTTCGGCTTTTACTAATTGCTGCGCTTGAACATAAGGCTCTCGTAACCCCCTGAAAAGCCGTATATGATACATGATTGTTCATCTCCCATAACTCTACTTTATCTAATACTTTATTTTACATGATTCGCGCACTAGCTACCACATTTTTAGTCGAACGATTGCTGGTGGTGGCGTTCTGGACGAAATAGCGAAGCAGCGAGACGGTTCTCACGCTACAGAATTGGTAGTATTTGTTAAAATGGTGATATCGTGCTGAAATTCGCGGATATCTAGCCAAAAAGTGCGGATATCTAGCCGGAATCCGCGGATTTTATTTTTTAACAGAATCTATGCCACTGTCGAGTCTACTTCTCTGAAGTATATTTAATATTAAACCGTTCAATAATTGGTAGTATTTGTTAAAATGGTGATATCGTGCTGAAATCCGCGGATATCTAGCCAAAAAGTGCGGATATTTAGCCGGAATCTGCGGATATGTTGGCAAAATCCGCGGATTTTATTTTTTAACAGAATCTATGCCACTGTCGAGTCTACTTCTCTGAAGTATATTTAATATTAAACCGTTCAATAATTGGTAGTATTTGTTAAAATGGTGATATCTTGCTGAAATCCNTATTTCGAAACCGTACCCCTTTGCCGTACAATACATACTCACCAGTTCTACCTGACGTTTCAAATCTTCTCTTTGATCAGAAGAAGAAACGCGACAATAACCTACGGTTATTTTTTCATTTAATGGCTTCACTTTTTTTATTTTAGATAATTCTTCAACAGTATACCGACGGTGGTTGCCTGTTGTACGAACGGACTTAATTTTTCCTTCGTTTTCCCACCTTCTTAACGTAGATGTTGCCACTCCTAACATTTCCGCCGCTTCTCTAATTGTGAACATAATAAAAACACCTCACCTTTGTAGATGAAGTGCAACATATTTACTTGCTTAATTTAAGTAATTTAGATTAACTTTGGATAATTTTAAACAAACAGTTATCTAGCCCCTACTGTGCTTTTTTAATAAAAAAGAGACCAAATATATGAATTAGGTCTCTACTATATTATGTATTAATTGTTAAAAATGGCTCCGCAGGTAGGATTCGAACCTACGACCGATCGGTTAACAGCCGATAGCTCTACCACTGAGCTACTGCGGAATAAAGGAGAGTTATTTTGCTTCCGCAAAAAACTTTGATGGGCCTAAATGGACTCGAACCATCGACCTCACGCTTATCAGGCGTGCGCTCTAACCAGCTGAGCTATAGGCCCATTTATGGAGCGGGTGAAGGGAATCGAACCCTCGACAACAGCTTGGAAGGCTGTGGTTTTACCACTAAACTACACCCGCAAAAGATGGCTGGGCTAGCAGGATTCGAACCTACGAATGACGGAGTCAAAGTCCGTTGCCTTACCGCTTGGCTATAGCCCAAAAATGGGGCGGCTGATGGGAATCGAACCCACGAATGTCGGAACCACAATCCGATGCGTTAACCACTTCGCCACAGCCGCCATATGATGGCTCAGGACGGAATCGAACCGCCGACACATGGATTTTCAGTCCATTGCTCTACCGACTGAGCTACTGAGCCTCATAAAAAAAAGGTTCTATTTATATAACATAGATACCTGTAAAAAAATAAACGGTCCGGACGGGACTCGAACCCGCGACCTCCTGCGTGACAGGCAGGCATTCTAACCAACTGAACTACCGGACCAGCGTATTTCCA
>NZ_LT629731.1:72204-332204 GCF_900104575.1 Bacillus tuaregi | reverse complement strand
GTCATCTTTTTCAAAATATCCTTGATGATATTGCGGATTTGTCCCATCGGCTCTCGGTTCAATCAATGCCGTTTGCCTTTGATGAGTTTATTGAGCAGCTGAAAAACGATACCCTTCCGCTCCTATTATCTCGTTATCCGATTCAGTTTGACCGCGTTCATTTATTCCGTCTCCTTTGGAGTGAGCTTTTTAAGAAAAAAGAGTGGCGTGAGGACGTGAAGGCACAGCTTGAGGAAGTGCCAGACAAGACGCTACCGGTGCGGGCTGGGCTTGCCCATATTCATCTCCTGCTCCGCGAGGATGAGAAGGCAATGGCCCAGATTCAGTCCTTGGACGAGGAAATCACACCGTATTTCTTCTATTGGATGGAGCTGCTTGATACGAAGCGGGCCGAGCCATTTGTCGTGGAGTTTGTCGGGCGGATTAAGGAGTATTTGCGCTGGCAGAATGATTATTATGCCTGCCGCTCCTTTATGAGGATGGCTTCTCAGGCCTTAACACCGTTTTGTGCCGAGACCAACCGCCTTGACCTTTACGAGAAGGCGCTCGTACAGATGCTGCCATACAGCTTCCACGACTATGAGGATTTTCTTTTTGAAAAAAAGGAGTACGAAAAGTGGATGGAGCTGCAGACGTATGTCGGGTTCAGCTTTGAGAATCTGTCAAAGGAACGGATTAAGACGTTGTCGGCGGAGGGCGCCATGGTGCTGCTTCCGCTCTATCATCAGGCGATACAGGCGGATATTGAGTTGAAAAACCGTGATGCGTACAAGCAGGCGGTGCGCAAGCTGAAGAAGCTTCGGACGCTTTATAAAAAAATGAAACGCGTTGACGACTGGAACTTATTTTTAGAAAGGCTGCTAGTCCGGACGAAACGGCTGCGTGCGTTCCAGGAAGAGTGTAAAAGGGGAAAGTTGATCGATGCTTAAGTCTAGATATATCAAGATTCATGTAACAGATTTAGATGAGGACCGCTATTTTATTTCGGCAAGTGATGAACAGGAGCGCTTCTATGTGCCGTCTGTCTGGCAGTATCTCTTCTTCAACTACCATCAGGAGACGTTTTTCGGAACGATGGTGGAGACGGCGACCGTGGAGGGTGTCGAGGGCGTTGTGTTGAACGGCTGGGAGCTGGCGACTCTGTTTGCGAGCGAGCAGCTGAATCGCATGGTGGATTGGGATTGGAATGAGACCGCTGAGCTATGTCTTGCCTCCGCCCATACGATTCAGGATGCGATTAGGGAAAAAGAATGGCTGCCTGACTTTGCGGCCTGGGAGCAGGATGAGTTCGCCTGGATGCTCCCTGACAGGGTATGGGATGAGTTTTTGCCTGCCTTTTGGGAGCGGGAGAATGTGCGCAGCTTTATGCGGAAATGGTTTAATCATGCCTTGAACGATTATATGAATCAGAATCAGGAGCTTAAACTTGCGTTTGGCGATAAGCTGAAGGCGTTGCGTGAGGGCTCGATTGCGCCCCGCCAGCTGGCAGCCTTTTTTGATGAGCAAAGCTTTCGCGAGTGGATGGGGATTGTGGAAAATCCCGTGCCGTTTACCCTTGGGCTGAAGCTGGAGGAACCGAGTGATGTTGATAGCTTCTGGACCTTGGAGGTTTTTTTACGTGATAAAAGAAACCCGGATGTAGCGGTCGATGCTGGAAATGAAGCAGGCTTTCCGAAGCGATGGCTGCCGTATCTCGATCGGATTGAAGCGGAGCAGGAGCGCTGGGTGCGGCTGTTTCCTTGGCTGATGGGCGATAAAGGCTTGACGGATAAGCTGACTGAGGAGGAAGCGTGGTTATTTTTAACGGATGCAAGTGAAACGCTGCTGGCGTTAGGTGTCGATATTCTCTTGCCGTCCTGGTGGCAGGCGATGAAGAGTGCGAGCTTAAAGGTGAAGGCGAAGGTAAAGGGGAATACGAGCCACCGGCCTTCGTTTGTCGGCCTGCAGGCGATGCTTGATTATGATTGGCGCTTTTCGATGAACGGCGTGGATTTGTCGGAGGAGGAATTCAGTCAGCTGGTCGAGGAAAAGCGGCGTTTGGTGTATATCCGCGGGCGCTGGATTAAGCTGGACCCGGCGTTTATCCATCAGATTCAGGAGCTGATGAAGAAGGCGGAAAAGGAAGGCCTGCATGTTCGCGATATTATTGAGCAGGAGCTGTTCGCCGAGGAGGGCTTGGATGAGGACGAGCTGGAGAATCCGAAGGCGTTTGCGAGGATTCAGATTGAGCTGAATCGGAATTGGCGCCAGATGGTCAAGGGGCTGCGAGATTTAAAGTCGCTGCCGCTTGAGACGGTGCCGGGGGATTTCCATGGTGAGCTTCGGCCTTATCAGCAGCTGGGGATGAGCTGGCTGTTGTTCCTGCGCAAGTATGGCTTTGGCGGCTGCTTGGCGGATGATATGGGACTTGGAAAAACCGTCCAGCTGATTTCGTATTTGCTGAAGGTGCGGGATGAGGAGCCTGAGGCTGGTCCGGCGCTGATTATTTGTCCGACGTCCGTGCTTGGAAATTGGCAGAAGGAGCTCGAGCGGTTTGCGCCTGAATTGAACGTGCATTTGCATTATGGGCCAGGCCGGCTGAAGGAGGATGAGTTTACGGCCGCGGTTCGTGAGGCCGATGTGGTGCTGACGTCGTATGGGCTGACGCCGTTAGATGCTGCGGAGCTGGAGTCGGTGACGTGGAGTTCGATTTCGATTGATGAGGCGCAGAATATTAAAAATGCCGGGACGAAGCAGTCGCGAGCGGTTAGGAAGCTGAAGGGTCAGCATCATATTGCGCTGACGGGAACGCCGATGGAGAATCGATTGACCGAGCTGTGGTCGATTTTTGATTTTATTAATCATGGTTATCTAGGGTCAGGCGGTCAGTTCCAGAAGCGGTTTGTGCTGCCGATTGAGCGTGATGAGGAGAAGCCGAAGATTCAGCAGCTGCAGACGTTGATTCGGCCGTTCTTACTGCGACGGACGAAGAAGGATGAGGATGTGGCGTTGAATTTGCCGGATAAGCTGGAGCAGAAGGAATATTGCCCGCTGACG
Organism: Bacillus tuaregi; assembly: GCF_900104575.1. Taxonomy (NCBI): domain Bacteria; kingdom Bacillati; phylum Bacillota; class Bacilli; order Caryophanales; family Bacillaceae; genus Bacillus; species Bacillus tuaregi. The sequence continues at coordinate 329,168 of NZ_LT629731.1, read as the reverse complement.
GCTGAGCAGGCTTCGTTGTACGAGCAGCTTGTGAAGGATACGCTGGCGGAGATTGATAAGCTGTCGGCGTTTGAGCGGAAGGGCTTGATTCTGCAGATGCTGAGTCGGCTGAAGCAGCTGTGTAACCATCCGGCGTTGTATCTAAAGGAGGCTCAGCCGGCGGGACTATTGGAGCGGTCGGCGAAGCTTGAGAAGCTGCAGGAGCTGGTCGGCTCGGTGGTTGAGCAGGAGGAGAGCTGCTTAATCTTTACGCAGTATATTGAGATGGGGCATATGATTCAAAAGATGATTAAGGCTGAGTTTGGCTATGAGGTGCCGTTCTTGAACGGTAGTGTGCCGAAGCAGCAGCGGGATGGTATGATTGCCCGCTTCCAGGAGCGTGAGTTTCCGATCTTCCTGCTGTCGTTGAAAGCCGGTGGGACGGGCTTGAATTTAACGGCCGCCAATCACGTGATACACTATGACCGTTGGTGGAATCCGGCGGTTGAGAACCAGGCCACTGACCGGGCTTACCGGATCGGGCAAAAGCGGTTTGTTCACGTACATAAGCTGATTTGTACCGGGACGCTGGAGGAGAAAATTGATTTAATGCTTGATAAGAAGCAGGCATTGAATGATGAAGTGATTCAAAGTGACAGCTGGATTACCGAGCTGTCGACAGATGAATTGAAGGATTTGGTGAATTTGCGTTAGCGCGGTGAAGGGCTGGGGGACTGTCCCCCGGCGGTTTAACGCACGAAAGCGAATTGCGCTGGAGATGATGTTTTAGCGTATTAACGTGCCGGGGGACTGTCCCCCATCTCGTTAGTGCATTAAAGTAGTACATTCGTATACTAATATATTTATATATTCAAATGTGATTTTGCTCACTTAAATTATTTCACTGAAAGTGTTATGATTTTTATCAGTTAAGCCCTTACATACCGTTTTTTTCAATATATGCTAGAGTCCCGGGGCTTCATTTTTATAACAGGTTTGAGGATAGCCTTTTTAATGTTGTCTGGTTTTTTATATCAAATCGTTCCGGTCTATTTTAATAGAATATTTGAATGGGCTTTTTTTACAACAGGTTATACCAGCTTAATATATTCGACAAAAAAATGAAAAGGATCTGGGGAAAAATGATTGGTTTATTTATTATCTTATTCTTGGTTTTGCTGTTGCCTTTTTCAATTAAAAAGGTGGAGCACAATTTAGAAGCCTTCCTGTTTGTAATGGGGATTGCCGCTGCAACGGTCAGCGGAATGATGAATTTTCATCTGATTGAGAAGGCGCTTATTGACCCAATTAATATTACACTAGCTGTCTTAATTGCCGGCTTAATAACCAAATGGGCGCAAAAGCCGCTAGAAACAGCGATTTTGGCAACTAGTAAGGCACTGACACCGCGGATTTTCCTTGCCCTTATGGTAATTATTTTAGGACTAGCTGCCAGTATTATTACCGCGATTATCGCTGCGATTATACTCGTTATTATTGTGAATGTACTGCCGCTTGAACGCAAATCTGAGGTTCATTTTACCATCCTAGCTTGTTTTTCCATTGGAATGGGCGCTGCTCTGACTCCAATTGGAGAGCCGCTTTCAACCATTGTGGTCAGCAAGCTAAGCGAGGACTTTAGCTACTTATTCTCCTTAATCGGAGCCGAGGTTATTCCGGCCGTCATCGTGCTTGGCGTTATTTCGATGTTTTTTGTTAAAACAAAGGAAAGCTCCGATACATTAGGGACTGATCAGCCGGCTGAATCCTATAAGGAAATTATCATCCGTGCAGCTAAAATCTATCTATTCGTCATGGGTTTAACCTTCTTAGGTCACGGTTTCGAGCCATTAATTGAAAAATATATCCTAGGCTTAGCCCCTGAATTATTGTATTGGATTAATATGCTTTCGGCTGTGCTGGATAACGCAACCCTTGCCGCTGCTGAAATCAGCCCGGCGATGGACACTGAAACCATCCGCGCCATCCTGCTTGGATTATTGATTGCCGGTGGAATGCTGATTCCGGGTAACATCCCGAACATTATCGCAGCTGGTAAATTAAACATCACAAGTAAAGAATGGGCAGTATTTGGACTACCAGTCGGTCTATTCATCATGGCCATCTACTTTGTTATCCTGTTTATATTCTAAAAAACTCACATACCAAAAACCAACAGCAGCTGATTCCCGTTAATAAGGAGTCAGCTGCTTTGTCACATTAAAGCGCCGGGGGACTGTCCCCCGGCGCTTTAATGTGACAAAGCACGATGTTTTACCAGCTTTTCTTTTGTATAAGTTCCTTCACTTTCTTAAACAATAGTAGTGGATTTATGTGTTGGTTGTTCTTCCTATTTTGAACGAAATGAAGGGGTATTATGATGAGGAAGAGTTCTGCTTTTGTTTGTATTTTAATGGTCCAGTTATTACTTTTGCATGCGCCTGCTCCGGTAGATGCCGTGAAGCAGGATTTTAGCCATCTTTATGAAGTGCGCGCCGGCGATAGTCTGCCTGTGATCGCGGATAAGTATGGGACGACGGTTGAGGAGCTGAAGGCGACGAATGGGCTGATTTCTGATTCGTTACGTATTGGCCAGAGACTGTTTGTGCCAATGATGTATGAAGTGATGACCGGTGACACGCTTGATAAGATCGCCAATACCTATAACTCAACCGTGGAGCTGATTCAAGCCACGAACGGACTTTCTTCTTCGGAGCTGGAAATTGGCCAAATATTAAAGATTCCTCCGAAAAGATTGACGATGCAGGGCCAGTATATCGTGATGACGCGTGAGGAATTCCAGGACTGGCTGTTTCATCAGGTTTTTACTCGGAAAATCAGTCTGATTCAGCAGCATCACACCTGGCTGCCATCCTACAAGCATTTTTACGGCAATAATCATTTTTCCATGCTGAAGGGAATGGAGACCTTTCATATGAGGAAGATGGGCTGGTCGAATATTGCACAGAACATCACCACCTTTCCAGATGGAAAAATCGCGGTTTGCCGCCCTTTTGACGTCGCACCGGATGGGACAATTGGTCCAACGGCCAACTCAGTTGGAATCGCCATCGAGCATATCGGTAACTTTGACCTCGGCCATGACGTCATGACCGCCGAGCAGAAGGAAACGATCGTCTATATTACCGCCCTCCTCTGCATGAAATTCGGGCTCGCCCCCTCCATCGACAGCATCACCTATCATCATTGGTGGAGCTTGAAGACGAAACAAAGAGTGCTTGATAACGGACCTGAATATGATGTAAAAACCTGTCCAGGCACCGCGTTTTTCGGCGGCAACACGACCCAAAGCGCCACCAATTACTTCTATCCGCTCGTCGTACAGAAAATGCAGGAAATTCGCGCGAGCATGAAGCAGCGCTACTGAGGGTGGGGCACGAAGTGTCGAGGGAGGCGCGGTGGTCACCTGCGGAAAGCATAGTGCCTTATTTTCCTCCTTGCGCTTTGCCTTTGAAACCACTCCCTCCTCCTGTCAAAACACAAATAACCGCCGGCATTATACTCCGGCGGATGGAAGGATGGAGGAAGCAAAGCGGGGAGGTAATTGTTTTTTTCTAAAAAAAGAACCTTGCGGGGCTTACCTGAATTTATGATTCAATAGACATTTCAAAGTCTGCCGTATTTTTACAATATAATAAAGACTTGAAAAGTCGTTGATCATCTTGCTTCAAGACGTACTCCATTTGATTCATCCGGCTGTTGAGGGTGTCGACCTTTTCAATCAGCTTGGCTTGCATTCGTATCATATGCTCGAGCAGGAGTTCAAAATTTTGTTCCGTCATGGGACACCCCTATAATTTTATTGTGGATTTATAAAACTTGGTCTATTATGCATACCAATCTCAATATCATTATTTTATTAATAAATATTCACCTATTATGTTTGACTACTTTTTACCATTTCCCTTATCCCCTGTTAATGGGAACCGGCAGGCACAGGTATTTCTTTTTCTAGATGGTGAACCGACTCCTCTGACCGCTTTGTCCCGATAAACCGCACCGTGTCGGCGATGACCTCGGTGATATATACCCTACGCCCCTCCTGATTATCATAGCTACGTGTTTGAATCCGTCCCGTAATGCCGATGAGTGAACCTTTGCGGCAATAATGGACCGTGTTCTCGGCCGTCTTTTTCCAAATCGTACATTGGACAAAATCAGCCCCCTGCTCCCCCTGCTGATTCCGAAATTGCCGGTTAAGGGCCAGCGTGACATTCGTGACCGCAATGCCATCGGGTGTAATCCGCAGCTCAGGGTCCTTCGTAAGCCTGCCTACAAGTGTGACCTGATTGATCATAAGTTCCTCTCCTCACATAAGTTGATGGTCTCATCATACCTTAGCTGGATTATTTTCGTAAAACTATGGAAATTGAATTTTCAAGGAGGAATGCGGTCGAAAATTGATGTTTGCCGGTTCTATTGAGTTGGATATGGTGTTCAGAGCCTTGATTTATGAATTTTCCCCTCTACAGCTGAAAAATTTTCGAAAGGGTTTACAACCGAGATTGTGTTATAATTTTTACAAAATAGTCATAATGGGGGTTGATGGATGAAGACGTTTAAGCTCATCTCGCTGCAGGTCGCGGAGAAATCCGGGCTGATTGATATTAGGCTTGAGGACGGTCTCGCGATTAACAAGGAGGATTCCGACCGCACCTGGTTATTGGAGGCCTATGTTGCCGCCACGTACGAGCCCTATTTTCAAGCGCTGCTCGATGCGGGGCATGAAATCTCGCTGCAGGTTGTTATTTCTCGTGCCGAGAACGACCCGGCTTATTTCCAGGCGAAATCGCTGTTGATGAAAAAGCTTGCCGATGGACATTTGAGTCTCTTATTCAAAGGAAAAATTAATCAGGCGAACACCTACCCCGAGCTGCTGCTGGCGGCTTTAATTGAAAACGGCCTGTCCGGACAGGAGCTGCTGCGTGAGTTTAAAGAAAAAATGCTAACAAAACCAAAGCTTTCACCGAAAAAATAGAGAGGCCAATTTGGTTTCTTTTTTTTTGCCTAAATTCTAGTGTTGATGCTTCGATTGCCTTGGGGGGATGCGTACGGTAGGTGGATCTGGCTGAACAGGTGATTTTTACTGAAAATGAGTAAGCCTGGATACCCCTTGGCAAATTATTATGAAGAGATTTTTTTTATAAAAACAAGACCTCCTATCGAAAATTGCACGGATTTTCTCCTGCAGATGGGAAAAGCTAAGCAAGGAATCTATCAGGAAGGGGTATGATGATGAAAAAGAAGTGGTATTTCATGCTGGCCAGTGTGCTGCTGGCTGGAATGTTGGGTGGCTGTCAGGATAACGAGGACCCCGAACCGCCGCCAGAGGACCCACAGGAAGAAGAGCCATCTGTCGAGGATCCGCTTGAGAAGGCTAGGGACCTCGAGGAAGAGGACGGCAAACGCGACAGCTTTGAACAGGAAATGGAAGAAGAGCTGGAGGACGAGAATGATAACTGATTGTGATGGAGTTGAGGCTTGATGATGGGAGTTTGGTCCAAGCGTAGCTGTGCCGGTATTAAGGTGGTCAGTACCAATTGACTGGCTGCCTTATAGTGTGTGGTTTAAGGGGAATGGCTTAAGCTGTTGAGTTTGTGTAAGATCGTGTGAATTTTGATAATCATACTTTGTGCAGTTCTTTTTGAAATGGCTTTTTTTAAAAGCTGTGTTAAAGCACAATGTTGATTTTCAAGCAGGTTGATTGTAGTGGAAGGCACGCAGACTCCTGCAGGAGAAGCGAAACAGACGAGACCCCGCAGACACGAAGTGTCGAGGAGGCTCGGCGGTCGCCTGCGGAAAGCGAAGTGCCTTGAACGAAAATCAACACTCATGTTTAACAGAGCCTTTTTAAAAAAACGATTAGACATATTTCGGTCGCACTTAACAAAATAGCTACGTCCTCCTGATACATGGAAGAAGAAATTATTGCCCACATAAATGAAAAACATAAAAAGGATAGACAAAATGACTTTGATTTATCTATCCTTTTTATTTTTCAATCAATGCTGACTATCTGTCTTTATTGTTATCGTCTCTCATATCATTTGCGTCCTCAATCACATCTTCTTGGCGCGTATTGTTATCAGTCGCCGGATCAAGATCATTGTCAGTATTGATATCATTATTATTATCATCACCTAATCCGTTATTGTCGTTCAGTATGCCATCATCATTGTTGCCGTTGTTTCGGTTTTTGTCATTATTATCATCCATTAATCCATCGTCATCGTTGTTGCCATTGTTATTGTTTCCATTGAGGCCGTTATCTCCGTTATTTTCCTCAATGTTTACATCATCCTCTGGAGGCGGGTCCGTGTCATCATCTGCACAACCTCCTAAAAGCATTACGGACAGGACTGAACCACCAATTAACGTTAATAGCTTCTTATTCATTTCTTACTCCCCTTTCAACTATTGTTTCATATTAGACCCTGTCTTGGTCTTTTTTAGGTTACCCAACCGCCCCTCATTCTTGCATCGTAACAGTCGACCATAATATGTAAAAACAGGGTTAGAAAAGAGCAAGATTGTAGTTTAGCGCTCTAAAGCGATGGGGGACAGTCCCTCAATGCTTTAAAGCATTGAGGGACTGTCCCCCATCTCATTACCGTAGTAAAGTGCTTATCCAATTTTAATTGGTTTTCTTAGTTTTCCTTTGCATCGCCTAGCGCGAACATGATTTCCGTTTCACAGGCCACTTCGCCGTCAACCGTCGCAATCGCTTTTCCTTTCCCAAAGGAGCCGCGCAGACGTGTCATTTCCACTTCTAATCTCAGCTGATCGCCTGGGCGGACTTGACGCTTGAAGCGGCAGTTATCAATCCCAGCAAAGAAAGCAAGTCGACCACGGTTTTCTTCCTTCATCAGCATAGCAACCGCACCAACCTGGGCCAATGCTTCCACAATTAACACACCTGGCATAACTGGGAATTCTGGAAAGTGCCCATTAAAAAACTCTTCATTTGCACTCACATTTTTGATTCCAACCGCTCTTTTTCCTTCTTCCACTTCCACAATGCGGTCCACTAACAAAAATGGATAACGATGTGGAATAATCTCTTTAATCTGATCTATATCTAACATAGTATGTATCCCTCCTATTTTAGGAATAATTTTACATAAATTCATAAACGAATACAATGGAAAAGTCCTATTCTCACTTTAGCCGAATGGGGGACAGTCCCCCGTTGGTTTAACGCTTTACCTCAGTGGGGGACTGTCCCCCAACGGTTTAACGCTTTACCTTAACGGGGGACTGTCCCCCAGCGCTTTAACGCAATCCATTATTTCTTTTCGACGAGGTCGATGATGTAGGTCCAGGTGGATGGTTTAAAGATGTCGAATGCCTTTCCGTCACCTATCATACCGTAGCCAACCATTGCACCGATTGCTGTGCTGAGGAAAATCAGCAGCAGCACGATGATTACGCGGAGCCAAATCGGTATGAGGCGCACGCGGATCCTTTTGCTTTTCTTTTCAGATTGCTCTTTTTCTTTATTTTGTTTTTTCTCAGCCTTGATGGCCTCCCGGCTACTTTCGTTTACAGCCATGTTTGTTTCCCCTTTAACGAATTCCATTTATTAGCCCCATCATTTGATCAGCCATATTGATCGACCGCGCTTGGAATTGATACGAGCGCTGTGCGGTCATCAGATCTGTCATTTCTTTTGATAAATCCACATTAGAAAGCTCAAGCGCACCGGAACGAATCGCTATCTGACCCCGCAAATTTCCATCAAGGTCAGTGAAAATACCCTCCGCTTCCGCTCCAGCCGGAAGCCCGAGCAGATTGCTTCCTTTTTTCTCTAGAAATTGTGGTTGATTAACGAGTGATACGCCCAAATTTATACTTTGCTCGCTTCCGTCCGCCAGACTCACCGTCAACGTCCCGGTTTCATTAATCGTATATTCCTCTGCCTTTCCAGCGATAATCACGGGATTATTATCCTCATCCAAAACGGGATGGCCGCTGGTTGTCACGAGCATCGTTTCGCTATCCGACAACGGCGATAAATAAAAAGCTCCATCTCTTGTATACTGTGTTTCATAGCCATCAGCGGTTTGCACCTGAATCCGATAGTACAGGCCTTCCTTTGTAAAAGCTGTATCAAGCGGGCGGTCTGTTGCTTTTATAGCCCCCTGTGCCATAATCATTTGGATCTGACCAAGCCTTGCACCAGACCCTTGGCGAATGCCATCCGGCGTTAACCGGGCCGCTTCTGTATCTTCAGACGCATTGTTAAACTGCTGGACAAGCAAATCGGTAAACGTCGCTTCCCTTCGCTTAAAGCCGGTTGTCTCAACATTTGATATATTGTTACTAATCACGTCCATTTGCTTTTGCAGCTGTCCCAACGTATTCGTCGCTGTAATCATCGTTCTGTTCATTGCTGACCCCCCGCTTTGGAATGGCTTTTTTTACAAAAAACCATTAGCCGATTCTCCCGACTTCATTGACTGTTTTTTGCAGACTCGTATCATAGGCCTGCAAAATCTTTTGGTTCGCCTCAAACGCTCGGTATGCCGTCATCATTTCCGTCATGGTCTGAGCAGAATCCACATTCGACTGCTCAAGGAACCCCTGCTGCATTTTAAACGTGACATTTGCCGTCGTATAAGCGTCAGCCAGCTCGCCGTCTGCCCGGAACAAGCCGTCGCCTTCCTTTACCATCGCTAACGGATTGTCGCTGTAGCCGATTCCCAGCCGGGCCGTTTCACCGTTCGCACCGGTAATGTAGCCATCCTCACTTATTTGGAATTGGTCGCTGGTGAGTTGAATCTGATTTCCCTCTTGATCAAGCACATACATCCCGCTTCCAGTCGTCAGATAACCCTCACTGTCCAGCGTAAAATTACCATTCCGTGTGTAGCGGGTTTCCCCGTTCGCATTCATAACGGTAAAAAAGACCGAGCCTGTCCGCCCAGTATCCGGATTGATCGGTAGATTGATATCCAATAGAGCAACATCCGTACTCAATGTCGTTTCCTTTAAAGAGCCCTGCTGAAACAGCGGCATTGCCTCCTGCAAATATACGCCTGTATTCAACGTGCCAATTGAGTTATAGGTTGTTCTCCCATTTTGTGAAGGAAACGGCTGCCCCTCTATTTGTTTAAGCAGCATTTCAGGAAAAGCCCTCAGCGACGTTTGGTCCGCCTTAAAACCAGGCGTATTCACATTGGCCATATTATTCGCCAGCATTTCTGTCTTCCGCTGCTGCGCCAGCATTCCCGACGCCGCCGTATAAAAGCCTCTTAACATGCCCAGCACCTTCCTTCCACCTTGCATTGATGTTTCGTATCTATGATGAATTTCGTGAAACTCGAAAAATGTCGCACACTCATACCTATTCACTATTATAAGAAAAAATCCAGAAATAATCAGCACGTTTTTCAGAGAAACTAGGTACATTCTCCGAAAATCAGACAAAAAATCGAAAAATTATGGCAAACACTGGCCCCCAACCCACAATTTACCCCTCTAAAGCAGTGGGGGACAGTCCCCCACTGCTTTAACGCATCACCTCATTGGGGGTCTGTCCCCCAGCGCTTTAAGGCATCACCTCATCGGGGGTCTGTCCCCCAGCGCTTTAACGCATCACCTCATCGGGGGTCTGTCCCCCAGCGCTTTAACGCATCACCTCATTGGGGGCCTGTCCCCCAGCGCTTTAACGCATCACCTCATCGGGGTCTGTCCCCCAGCGCTTTAATGTGAAAAAGCCTGTTGGAGAGTTTTCTCTTCGCAACAGGCTTATTTTATAGGTTATCCGATTTTTCTTCTTGGTAGTTTGTCGATGTTGTCGAGCATGATACCTGTTCCAATAGCTACGCAGTCCATTGGATTTTCTGCAACCAATACCGGTACCTTTAGCTCCTCTGCTAACAGCATGTCGATGCCGTGCAGCAGAGCACCTCCACCGGTTAGGATGACCCCACGGTCAATGATATCCGCTGACAGCTCAGGCGGTGTGCGCTCCAGTACAGATTTAGCAGCTTGTACAATCACCGTAACAGATTCACGCAAGGCCCTTTCGATTTCATCCGATTTTACCGTAATCGTACGCGGTAATCCGGATACCATATCACGGCCTCTGATTTCCATTTCCTCATTTCTTGAATCAGGGAAAACCGTTCCGATTGTAATTTTAATATTTTCAGCCGTTCTTTCACCGATCAACAGCTTATATTGTCTCTTAATGTAATGGAGAATTTCAGAATCAAAGTTATCTCCCGCCATTTTTATTGAAGAGGACGTCACGATATCGCCCATGGAAAGCACCGCAATATCCGTCGTTCCACCGCCGATGTCCACGACCATATTTCCGCTTGGCTGGAATATATCCATGCCCGCGCCAATCGCAGCTACCTTCGGCTCTTCCTCTAAATAAATTTTCTTTCCACCGCTTTTTTCCGCTGCTTCTTTAATAGCTTTCTGCTCCACGCTCGTAATGTTCGTCGGGCAGCAAATCAGAATGCGCGGCTTGGAAAGAAATCCTTTGACATTCAGCTTATTAATAAAATGCTTAAGCATTGCCTCAGTGACATCAAAATCCGCAATAACTCCGTCCTTTAACGGCCGAATGGCCACAATATTCCCCGGTGTACGTCCTACCATGCGGCGTGCTTCTTCCCCAACGGCCAATACTCGGTTTGTATTTTTATCTATCGCCACAACTGAAGGTTCATTCAATACGATCCCACGGCCTTTAACATGAATCAATACGTTTGCCGTCCCTAAGTCAATTCCAATATCCCTTGCGAACATTTTCAGCTTTCCTCCTTGTACAATGGCCGGATGCTTCTCTTTATTATCGTCACATGCATGACTTTCGATTCAATGCGATTTACTCCCTATGCACCTACAACGATTCTTGAGCACCGGTGTTCCGATTTTTTGGACTCCTGATGCTATCTGACGGCTCCAATTGTTTCATTTTTCAAAAAAAGAAACAATAAGGCCTGACAAATTCTCTGCTTTAATCTCAACCATGTCCTTATCCTAATTGCTGATTATACCATAATTTTCTTGACAAGTAACAGTTTGATTAAAAAACTTGTAGTTTTTTGTGCGTTTTTGTCAAAATTAATTCATATTTTCTCTCTATATGTTTCATTATTCCTATTTATGTAATATCCTATGAATTTCTATCAAGGAAACCTAGAAATGCTACCCTTTACTTTTGAAAAGGCTGTGTTAAAGTACATTGTTGATTTTTAGCAGGTTGATTGTAGTGGAAGGCACGAAGACTCCCGCGGGAGAAGCGAGGCAGTCGAGACCCCACAGACACGTAGTGCCCGAGTCGGCTCGGCGGTCGCCCGCAGGAAAGCGAAGTGCCTGGAACGAAAATCAACACTCATGTTTAACAAAGCCTTTGAAAAAAATATCCTATGGGATTGAGAGATTATTTGCGAAGGATTGCTTTCGGAGACACGCGGCAGGTTATTTTCACTAAAAAAAGGCAAATACGAGGTTTTAAAAAAAATACAATGTGTGTTTGCAGCCTGTTTGATGAATTTCTACCAGAGGGGAGCCTCCAAAACGGCAACAGATTCCCCTCGTGCTGTCCTTCACCACACCCAACACGTCCTTACGGGCACCAGAGAAAGCCACTTACTTCTTCTTCACGCCACAACCTCAATATGTAAAAAACCCCCAAACCAGATGGGAGTCAAAACCTTACATCCCATTATTATCAATAGAAAAACCGGTTTATTGCACCGGTTCTTCCTCGAATTCCTCTTTTTTGTATTTGAGTTTGGTAGCTTCGCCCCCGCGCAAGTGGCGTATGGATTTATGATAATCTAAGATTTCTTTTACTTCGTTGGCTAAATCGGGATTGATTTCAGGAAGTCTTTCCGTCAGGTCTTTATGGACTGTACTTTTGGACACGCCAAACTCCTTCGCAATCACGCGAACTGTTTTTCTCGTCTCCACGATATACTTTCCAATCTTGATAGTTCTCTCTTTGATGTAATCGTGCACACACTCGCCCTCCCCAATTTGGATGTGAGAAGTGTGAAATGAGACTCGCTTCTTTTCATGAATGATTGGATTCCCGCATGATTTCCCCATGTTCTTCATGCGGCCCGAAAGCAATGCTTTCTGAACTTACAATGGCTAATCAGGTCCAGAGCTATAACTAGATTCATCTCAAACGACTCCTCACCTCATACACTCTCTTTGTAAGGTTTGTAACAGTTTATTAGCATGGAGGCAGGAATATGCACAATTTCAGCAATCTAAGCAAAAATTAGGGAATTTTTTTACGATATGGGTTTATATTACAAATGTATGACAGAATGGACTGATCATATCATAGGTAACGCTTACATTTTTTTGTCTTCACTGTTTTGAAAAAGTAAAAAAGGTGTTGGGAACATAATATTGTTCCCGACACCTTTTTTCATTTATGCAATTATTATGCATCTTTATTTTCTTTATTTTGCTTTTCGTCAGCGTCTTTTTCATCTGCTGGCTTTTCAGAATCTGTTGATTCCTTTTTTTCATCTGTAGATTTATCTGAATCAGACGGCTTTTCAGCAGGCTCTTGACCTTCTGTTGCATCAGAGCTGTCTTTATCAGCTGCTGGCTCTTTCTTAGTCTCTTCCTGGCCTTCTTCGTTCATTAGCTCTTCTTCTTCGCTAACGCCCTGGTCACCAGTTGTTTCTTTTTCATCAGAAGCTGGCTCTTCAACGACTGCTTCCTCTTGTAATGCACTAACCGGTTTATTTAGATATTTCTCAGGATTTACAGGTACACCATTCTTACGGATTTCAAAATGTACATGTGTGCCTGCTTCTTCGTTGAACAAGCTTTTTCCAGCTGTCGCAAGAGCTTGTCCCTGCTCAATTTCGTCTCCAACTTCAACCTTCATCTCTTTAATAGATGAATATTGTGTCACGATATCGTCATCGTGCTGGATTTCGATCACGTTGCCTAGAAGCGCATCCTCTTCGACTCTCGTAACCGTTCCGCTCAAAGCAGCGATTACATCAAACGCTTCGCCGTCTTTTACCGTAATATCAATCCCTGTGTTTGGATGATATTGATTTTGGTAAACCACAAGAGCGGCTTCCTGCTCTTCAGCCTTTGCGTTGTCCTCGTAGAATTTCTTCTGGATGACCGCACTGCTGCGTTCCTTCGCATTCATTGGAAGCACCACGTTTTCCATCGCACGGGTAACTTCAATCGCCTCGTCCTTACCGATTTGACCAGGATTATTTGTCCCGTTCATACTAAACTTATCTGAATCAATTGCATTGTCCGTGCTGCTGTTTTGATACCATAAAACACCGGTTAGAATAAGGGCTGCACTCGCAATATAAACAGCTGGAAATACCCAACGCTTTTTGAAATAGCGTTTAAAACCTCGAGAAGTATTTTTTTCTTCCTCTCTCATTTATCATCACCTCAGCAATCATTCTGAACAAATTGCGAGGTTTATATACCTTCCTAGAAAAAAATTTTTACTCCTTATTTTTCGACAAACCGTTTATAATTATTCATGGTCACTTAAAAAATATCGAAAGACAACACTTCGGCACGGGAAAGCTTTAAAGCATTGGGGGTCAGTCCCCCGGCACGGGAAAGCTTTAAAGCGTTGGGGGTCAGTCCCCCGCTCAGGTAACGCGTTAATGTAATAAGGTTTGCGGATGGTTTGTTTTTTCTTCTTGTTGTATGTGAGCTTGGCTATTGTAGAGGCTTTTCTAATTGCTTAGCAAGATACACTCGGGTAATGTACGGACGGAAATTGCCCGATTATACAAGTTCTTCATTTTAGTTATGATAGATTGGTGGTTAGCGGAATTATTATGTTGAAATTAGTTTTACGAGTATTTCCCTTCATTTATATAGTGGCTGTCTGGGTAATGTCGAGTATGCCAGATAATGCAGTGGTCGAGCTGCCGGATTCAAGCTGGGATGCCGGAATTAAAGAATCGCTTCATTTAATTGAGTTTGGAATCCTTTATGTATTGCTTGTCTTGGCTCTTTTGACATTTAGGGGATTGTCGGCCAAGTGGAATATAATTCTGATCATCATTGCGTCTCTTTATGGGATTATTGATGAAATTCATCAATCCTTTGTTCCTTATCGCTCAGCGACAATGATTGACGTCGTCAAAGACATCACCGGAGTCCTAGTGGCCTCCTGGATCCTGTATAGTGCCTATCATAAGAAACGATTCCTAAAGCTAGGGAAACTACTGAGGAAGATCAAAGAAGCTTCAACGCGGTAACGTGCTGGGGGACAGTCCCCCAGCTTGGTAACGCGTTAATACAATGAGGGACTGTCCCCCGCCGCTTTAACGCGGTGGTGAGACAGCCCCTCATTTTTTATTCCTCTTTGAACACTGTTTTGGTTGTAGGTTATTTTTTGGCTGTGATGGTGGTGATGAATGGCTCTGAGTCGGCGATTTGGACTCCTTGGTAGTAGTATTGGACAATGTCTGAGTATTTTTTTCCCTCTTTTGCCATTCCGTTGGCTCCGTATTGGCTCATCCCTACACCATGTCCGTAGCCCTTTGTGTTAATCACAATTTTGTCGCCCCTACGCTCCCATGTAAAATCGGTCGACATGAGCCCGAGTTTATTGCGAATATCCTTCCCGCTTACTTCTTTTCCATTTATATTGACCTTCCCGACCCGTTTTCCTGCAGTTCGTTCTGTTACTTCACCAATCGTTTTATTATTGGGAAGCTTAACCCCAAGCTTTGCTTCGAAGTCTTTGACCGTAATAACCTTTTGACCTGTGTATTTAGGAGATTTTTTATCCCATGGACTCTCTACACTTTTTAAATAGGGTAATGAATTAGCCCAAATGGCTTCTGAGTTTTCGGTAAAACCATTGCTTGTTGAAAAAAAGGTCGCATCAATCGGATTGCCGTCATACGTCAGGATTTGTCCTTGTGTTTCGCGGACAGCTTCATTAATTTTATCCATCTTCCAGTTAAAATCAGAGGGACCCCAAATTTGCTTCAATTCTTCTTGGCTTTTGTAGACCTGGAAAAACTCTGTATCCGCTACATTTGCATCCTTAGGAAGCTCAACACTTTGATTACTCATCAGTTGCTTCACAATATACGTACGAGCCGTCAATGCTTGAGCCTTGAGTGCCTCCTTTTCAAAATCGGCCGGCATTTCGGATGCAACAACGCCAGCAACATATTCCTCAAGCGGAATACTCTCTACATTCTGCTTCGCGGTTCTGTAGACCGCTACGTCAATCGAGGGGGCAGTAGTAGCCGGTTCCGCCGGTTTGTCTGCAACTTCCTTTTGTACATCCTCCCCAAGCTTACCACTCACCTTTTCCTCACCAAATGGTAGTACTACAATCGTCGGAATCATCAGGGTAACAATGAATAGTAGTGCTGCTAGTAGAACGACTGGTTTGAATTTCTTCATGATTATCCTCCATAATGAATAAAATGCTCACAAAACGTGAACAACAAGCACACCACCGCTTTACTGCGCTGGGGGACAGTCCCCCGGTGCGGTAATGCGTTAATTCCCTGGGGGTCTGTCCCCCAGCGCGGTAATGCGTTAATTCCCTGGGGGTCTGTCCCCCACCACGGTAATGCGTTAATTCCCCGGGGGTCTGTCCCCCACCAAGGTAATGCGTTAATTCCCTGGGGGTCTGTCCCCCACTGCGGTAATGCGTTAATTCCCTGGGGGTCTGTCCCCCAGCGCGGTGGTGCGCTAAACTGTTGTGCTTTGATCGGTTGTTCAGAAAATCCTTCACATTTCATTCTTATGGGGTTGGACAAGTTTTTATGACTCTTTTTGATTTATGCATATTTTTGATTTTTATGGGTAATAATAATATATGGAGAGATTTAATTGGGGATAATAGTAGGGTTTGAGATAATCACTTTTTCGACCTCATGGAACCGCCCGTCCCCACATTTCCCTTGCTTTCGCGGGGCACCCAGTTTCACCCTCCCCCCGGAAACAGCAAAAAACCGCATTCGGGGATACCATGCGGTTTTTGTAAGAGCTATTTTGTTGGGTTTAGGCATTGAGATCGGAGATGTATTTTTGGTCGTAGTTGATGACTTCTACATCTTCTTGAACTCTTTCGATATCAGCGCCTAGAGCAGCTAATTTTTGATGGAAGTTCACGTATCCTCGATCTAAGTGCTTTAATTCTGTTACGCGTGTGACACCATCGGCAACAAGTCCTGATACAATCAGGGCTGCAGCTGCGCGAAGATCGGTTGCCGCTACCTCTGCACCTTGCAGGTTCGCTGGCCCGTTAATCACAACAGAACGTCCTTCAATTTTCAATTCCGCATTCATTCTACGGAATTCTTCCACATGCATGAAACGATTTTCGAAAACCGTCTCCGTAATCATAGAAGTGCCCTTTGCCTGCAGCAATAACGCCATCATTTGTGACTGCATATCCGTTGGGAAACCAGGATGCGGCATCGTTTTAATGTCAACAGCCTTTAGGTTATCAGAGCCAATAACACGAAGTCCTTCCGGCTCTTCGATAATTTTCACGCCCATCTCTTCCATTTTTGCCACAAGAGAGTTTAAATGCTCAGGAACGGCACCCTTTACAAGCACGTCGCCACCTGTAATCGCAGCCGCCACCATAAAGGTTCCAGCCTCGATACGGTCCGGAATGATGTTGTGGTCAGCACCAAACAACACATTCACACCTTCAATCTTGATTGTGCCCGTACCTGCTCCTTTTACCTTTGCACCCATTTTATTCAGGAAGTTTGCTAAATCAACGATTTCTGGCTCTTTTGCCACGTTGTCGATGATTGTTGTTCCTTCAGCCAGAACAGCCGCCATCATAATATTTTCGGTTGCGCCGACGCTTGGGAAATCTAAATAGATTTTCGCGCCGTGTAAGCGTCCGTCTACCTCTGCTTCAATAAAACCATTTCCAACCTTAACCGTTGCACCCATCGCTTCAAACCCTTTAAGATGCTGGTCAATCGGACGTGAGCCGATTGCACAGCCGCCCGGTAATGCGACTCTTGCACGGCCGTTTCTTGCTAAAAGAGATCCCATGACTAATACGGAAGCTCTCATTTTTCGTACATATTCAAACGGTGCTTCTACCAATAACTCCTTTGATGCATCCACGATCACAGTGTTATCCTTAAATGCCACCTCGGCACCCAGAAAACGCAATACTTCATTGATAGTATATACATCGGAGAGCGTAGGCACATCCCGAATTACACTTTTTCCATCACTTGCTAATAGTGTTGCGGCGATCACAGGTAAAACGGCGTTTTTTGCCCCCTCTACTTTGACGGTCCCGTTTAACCTTTTTCCGCCACGGACGATGATTTTTTCCAAAGTATTCCCCTCCGCGTCCATTATCTCTATATTAATATTCAACCGTTATGATTGGTGTGCCAACTACGAGGGTAGTCTTCCCGCCCAATCCTTGATTTCTTACTCCAAGTTGAAGGTTCATCTCTTCTGACTGTCCCTTAAACGATTCTGAAAAAAGCTTCGTATAAGCTGTTGTCGATATAAAGGAATCCTCTTCAAGGGTTTCAATTTCATTTGCCTCAAATGCCCGTAACAGCTCGTTTACATGACTCGGCAAAGACTTATTCATCTTATCACCGAACTCGCTAAATATACAAGAGAAAATAATGGCTTTTCCATGAAATATGTCGCTAAGTTTTTCGACAATCACCTGCTCGATAAATTCCTTCGTTTCCTTTTGCCAGCCTTCACCTGTAATCTCATAGATCAAGTAGCTTTGCATCTGGTTACCCTCACCGGTGGAAAGAATTTGAAGCGTTTCGTTTATGCCGTTATCTTCTGACATAACCGCCTTTGCGTGCCATTTTTCATTGTCCTCCGAAATCTCCCAATTCATATCGGAGTATTCAGAGCTTAACTCCTTCATCTTCTCCTGTGCTTGGACATTTTCCAAACTCTTTCTTGCATGTAAGGTCCATTTGTTAATATCAATCTTTTCGCCTTCTAGAACTTCAGCCATTTTAAAGAGATCTAATTCTTCCTTTCCCTTTGCACTGGCCATATTCAAAAGTATCATTCCAACCGCTGACAAAGCGACGACCACATAGAGTATTTTTTTCATGTACCGTACTCCTCTCCTTACTACCATTGTTACCAAGAGAGGAAGTTACATACTTAGAAAATACCGTCACTTTTTGACAATGACTTTGTAAAAAAATGAACAAAATGATGTCTATGTATGTGAGCTAGGTTTTACATCATACCAAATTGAATTGTACTGAAAAATCTCCAAATTGGAAACGTGTATGAAGACCTATCTTTTTTCCAATTTCTATTCCAATAAAAGTGGAAGCTGCTGTGACCATGCCAGGTAGTCGAGGAAAAAGTTACTAACGATTGAACCAATCGCAATCGATAGCAAAATATAGAGCAATCTCGCTTGAAACACCCGATTAGGACGTAAAAACTTTTCAAAGTTTATCGCCATCAAGGCCCACCATGCTAACGCAATAAACACGAGATGCGAGATTATACTCAAAATCGCTTGTGGTCCATACGACGTTAACACATCATCTCCCCCTTTTTTTACACTCCAATCAATATTTTACCACATCTTCCATCACTCTCCTATAAAAAGGACCTTAGACGACGAATAAAACGACTGAGGAATGCAAAAACACACAAGCCGCACCCCTTATTTAACGAATGACCAACAAAAAGGTTTCAAATATTTCAAAATTATTTCAAAAACATTTCGAAGTTATACACTATCGTCCATCTATATTATTCGTATTCAACTGCTGATTTATCGTGAAAAAATTAGTCACGCGTCCAAAACAAAAAGACGCCAAACAGGCGCCTTTAAAGAGATTTATTTTTTTTCTAACGATTGAAGCCCTCTCAAGCAGGCATCACAGCTTCCAATCAGGGAACTTCGGGTCCTGCTGTTTTTCATAATCCTGCATTCTCGAGAAGGCATTCCCGAGATTCCGCACAATATATCCCTGAGAGCCCTCCGTTTCCACACTTCCCTTTAACTCTTCCATCTTTACATTGGCAAACATTTTCGCGATCGAGGCTAAGCTTGCGACCGTATCCATTAACTCAGGCTGATCATGGCTGTATCGCTTAGAAATGGAGTAAATATAATCAAGTCGATTTCGAATATGCTTAAGTGTTTCAATCTCAAACGGCTCCTGTCCCTTTTTCATCGCATTTCACTCCTCATACTTAAGCATATGAATGAAAAGAGAAAAGTTAACCTAAACGGGAAAATAAAGACGTTATTCCATCGCTTTCCTTTTTTTGCAGGAAACAGGAGACAGGATACAGCCCTTCCACTCAACTCCAAAGTCCGAGCTCACCATACGAAAAAAAAAGAAGGAGAAGCAAATCTCCTTCTTTTTACCTATCCCTTTATCTTAAAAAGTCGCCAAACTCATAAAATTGTGTTTGCAGGAAGTCAAACGCCAGGTTCGGGAAGATTCCGAAGGCGACGCTGGCAACGACACAAAGGACTATGACAATCCCGATTCCAACTGGAACCTTAATTTTCACCTTTTCGCTTCCCTCAGGAGCCGGTTTAAAGAATACCTGGGCCAAAATCCTGAAATAATACACATACGATACAACCGTTGTGGCAATCATAATCCCGACTAGCACATAGTTGGCTTCATCACGGACAAGTGCCCCTGTTATGATGTTCAGCTTACCGATAAAGCCGGCTGTACCCGGAATTCCGGCTAACGATAGAACGAGTACGGCCAATGCCACTGCCAGCCACGGTGCCCGCTTATATAAGCCGGCAAAATGACTCAAATCCTCTGAATCGGATTTCTCTGTCACAAGCTGGATAATCGCAAAGGCGCCCATGTTCATGAACAGATAAGCGACTAAATAGAACCAAAGCGAATCAAACATGAACAGGGATAGCGCTGCGACAGCCACCAATAAATAACCGGCATGCGCGACACTCGAGTAAGCAAACAAACGCTTGATATTTGTCTGACGCAATGCGACCACGTTCCCGATAATCATCGTCGCCGCTGCGATAAACGCAATGTAATGCTCCATATTCATCAGAATCGACGTGGAGCCTGGACCATCTGTTGCCACGCTGGCAAAGATGGAAAGAATAATCCGAACAATTAAGGCAAACCCGGCAGCCTTTGAGACTACACTTAAAAAGGCAGTAACCGGTGTTGGTGCACCCTGGTATACATCCGGCGCCCACATATGATAGGGCGCTGCCGCAATTTTAAACGATAAACCAACAAAGACCATGAAGAAGGCAATGACTAATAGATAGACCTGCTGAGAATCATTAATTCCCATTAATACATTTCGCATATCAGCCAAATTAGTTGTGCCCGTTAAGCCAAACACATAGCTCAAACCAAACAGCGTGATGGCAGAGGATAACGCCCCGTTCACCACATATTTCATCGCCGACTCATTGGACTGCAGGTTCGTCTTGCGAATCCCTGCCAGTATATAGGAGGAAAGTGAAAGCAATTCAAGTCCTACATACAGCGTAATCAAGTCTCCACTTGACGTCATAATCATAGCGCCCAGTAAGGCAGCTAAGAAAAGATAAAAGAATTCTCCACGATACTCCTTCATGCCTTCCTTTGGCTCATAGCTGATGGCCAAAAGCATCACCAATCCGGCACCCGCAAGTAGAATCAGCTTAAACGCCTTCGCAAAGGCATCAAGCCTGAAGGTATCGTCTAAAATCGATGTGACCTCTTTATCCAAGAGCCCTAACAGCGAGGCAATCGCCGCTAAAATCCCGACAAAGCCAAGCCAGCCAAGAATTTTCCGGCCTTGCGTTTTGGGCATAAATAAATCTAACACGGTAATAATCGTCGCGACCCCAAGGATGATGAACTCAGGCATCATGATACCCCATTCAAATGATAACAATGTTTCAAGATCCATCCCTCATCACCCTCCGATCCTAAGCATAATAAAATCTAATGTTGACTGCAGTGGTTCGCTCAGTATATTTGGGTACACACCGATGAGCACAATCAAGGCAAGCAGCACAACGGCCGGTACAAACTCAACCGCGCGGAGGTCCTTCGCTCCATACCAATCCCAATTCGCTGTTCCATACGTAATGCCAAGCACCGCGCGAAGCAAATACACTGCCGTCATAATGATACCGATGGCCCCGACAGCGGCGAGCACCGGCATTTCCTTGAACAATCCTAAGAACGCCATAAATTCACTGACAAACCCAGACATCCCCGGTAAGCCTAACGACGCCATCCCGCCAGCCAGTAAAAATCCGCCTGTTAATGGCATAGACTTTGCCAGCCCGCCAAGCTTTTCGAACTCTGTCGTTTGCGTTCTTTCGTAAAAAACACCGACTAAGAAGAAGAGCAGTGCCGAAATCAAGCCGTGGGAAACGACCTGGAAAATCGCACCCTGAATCCCTGCTTCATTTAAAGCCCCTAAACCAATGAGCACAATTCCCATATGGGAAATCGATGAATAAGCCAGCACCATCTTGAAGTCCTTTTGCACAAAGGCCAGGAACGCTCCGTACAGCAGATTGATCACCCCAAGAACCGCTAGCATGGCGGCCATAGACGTAAACTGCTCTGGGAAAATCCCCATTCCAAAGCGGATCAGACCGTAGGCACCAATTTTTAACAGAATACCAGAGTGAATCATTACCACGGATGGCGGTGCCTGAACGTGCACGCGCACCATCCAGCTATGCAATGGAAAGATTGGCAGCTTAACCCCGAAGGCCACTAGCAGGGCAATGAACAAGCCAAGCTTCAAATTGTCAGACATGCTGGCCACCAGCTGTGGACTTTCTGAAGTCATAATCGTCTGCAAGGCTTCAATATTCGTTGTACCTGTACGGGCAAAGAACACGATAATGATAATTAATAGAATCGCAGAACCCAATCCGTTATAAATCAAGAAGCTGTAAGCTGCTTTGACCTTTTCCTCATAGCCCCATTTTCCAATTAAGAAGAAGGTTGGAATCAAGGTCATTTCAAAGAATAGGAAAAATAAAACTAGGTTTTCTGCAGCGAACACACCCAGCATCCCTGTTTCCAGCAGGAGGAATAGCATGAAATAGCCCTTCCATTCGCTCTTGATATGAACGGAAGCAATCGCTGCAAGGGTCGCCACCACCGCTGTTAGCACAAGCAGCACAAGCTGGAAGCCGTCGACGCCAAGCTCATATTTTATGGTAAATAAGTCCCCGTATTGAATCGCATTTTTAAAGGCGATCCAGTCTAGCCTTTCGCTCAACGTGGCTAAATCCAGTCCTGAGCGGTATTGGAAAAATAAACTTAAGGAAATCACAAGCGCTGGAATCGTTGCTAAAAAGCCAATCCCCTTCAAGAGCTTTTCCTGTGATTTCGGTATAAATAACAGCACTAACACACCAATAAGAGGGGAGAAAATCAAGAACGATAGTAGACTCATTTAAAATACCCCCCTGTGAAAGCGTAGATGACAACTAAGACCGCCAAGCCGACAAAGGCAACCGCACCATACATTTGGATATGGCCGTTCTGGACCCTTGAGCCCCAGTGTGCCAGCGTGGAGATTGTACCCTGTACAAGCTTGACTAAGCCTTCAACAATGAACCATTCAATATATTGAAGGAAGAGACTGAATATCTTCGTGAGATTGACCACCGTGTATTCATACAACTCATCGATAAACCATTTGTTATACGAAATACTGTAGGCAAGCGGGAATCTTCTCGTTAACCAATCACGATAAATCGATTTTTTCCCGTAAATTAACCAGGCTAGGTAAATACCTAAAAGGGAAACAACCGTCGCAACAAGCATGATCCAAACGGGTGCCTCATGATGTCCGTGACCAAGCAACTCGTTTCCTTCTAAAAGCCAATCGCCTAAATATGTCCCGAACCATGGTGTATTGATAAAGCCGGCAATCACCGCTAACACACCGAGAATCATCATCGGCATCGTCATCGATGACGGTGATTCGTGAACATGCTCCACCTTTTCACGTGCTTCACCTGAAAAGACCATAAAGAATAAACGGAACATATAGAACGCAGTTAGAAAGGCTGTAATCACAGCTAATGTGAATAAGAACGGATGGCCTGCATTCCAGGTCGCCACGAGAATTTCATCCTTACTGAAAAAGCCTGAGAATAATGGCACACCACTGATCGCCATTGTTCCGATTAGAAACAGCATGCTCGTCTTCGGAATCTTTTTCCAGAGACCGCCCATTTTTTCAATATCCTGCGTATTTACTGCATGGATTACACTACCGGCGGCAAGGAATAATAAGGCCTTGAAAAAGGCATGGGTAGTTAAATGGAATACGCCTGCTACATAACCTGCAGAGCCTAAAGCCAGCATCATATAGCCAAGCTGGCTGACGGTTGAGTAAGCCAAGACGCGCTTAATATCCTTTTGTGTCAGGGCGATGGATGCGGCAAAAATAGCCGTCACGCCTCCAATCACTGCCACGGTTAACATCGCTGCTTCACTCGCTTCAAAGAGCGGGAACAGGGATGCGACTAAATACACACCCGCGGCAACCATCGTTGCGGCGTGGATGAGTGCGGAAACTGGCGTCGGACCTTCCATCGCGTCCGGAAGCCAGGTGTGGAGCGGGAATTGACCTGATTTTCCAACGGCTCCGATAAAAATAAGAATGGCGGTTAACGTAATCATTTCATTTGAAATCTCATTCGCTGTCACAGCCTTGAAGATTTCATCATATTCAAAGCTGCCGACCTGCCAGAATAATAGAATCATCCCGATTAAGAGACCAACGTCACCGATACGGGTCATAATGAAGGCTTTCTTCGCTGCTGCCTTCGCTTCTTCCTTGTAAAAATAAAATCCGATTAACAGGAATGAACCTACCCCTACTAATTCCCAGAAAATATAGGTTTGTAGTAAGTTCGGTGAAAGAACAAGTCCAAGCATTGAAAATGTGAACAAACCTAAATAGGAATAAAAAACAGAAAATCGGTCGTCACCTTTCATATACCCAGCGGAATATGTATGTACAAGAAAGCTGACAAGTGAGACGATGACTAACATTAATGCGTTTAATTGATTGACTTCAAATCCCACTGTAAGCTCTAATTCCCCGATTTTCAGCCAAACTGCTTCTGATTTAAAGGTTGGCGCCGCAAAGCGATCAAAAAGCACCAACACGGAATAAATAAATGAGGCAAATGCCAGTAATATGGCAATATATGAGCTTGCCTCTTTCAGCCGCTTGCCGAAAAGGACGAGAAGTAGAAACGATAGTAGCGGGAAAAGCGGTATGAGCCATGCGCTTTCCATCAAATTCAGATCCCCCTTTTTGAGGTACCCATCTATAGGGCCTTCGCGGAAGAAAATCATCCGCTCTCCTCATAAACTCTGAAGCTTTGTTTAGTTTAGTGCTTCATCGTATCCATTTCATCAATATTAACGGTTTTTCTGTTACGATAAAGTGCCATCAAAATAGCTAAGCCAATCGCTGCCTCTGCTGCTGCAACTGCCATGCTGAAGAGGGCGAAAATCTGCCCGTTAATCGAAGGCGCTACACCCAGCTTGCTGAAGGCTACTAGATTGATATTGACGGCATTTAACATTAACTCAATCGAAATCAGGACAATGATCGTATTTCGTTTCGACAATGCCCCGTAAAGGCCAATGCAGAAAAGGATTAAGGCCAATGCCAGGTAAGCCGAAATCGGTACGGTTGCACTCATGATTCATCGGCCTCCTTTTTATCTCTTTTTGCTAACATAATAGCCCCGATCAGAGCCACTAACAGGACAATCGACGTTAATTCAAATGGAATAATGTATTTTGAGTAAAGGGCAACACCGATTTGTTCTGTATTATTTACATGGAGCTCCACGTCCTGTACCGGAAAATCAAGGTTATAGATTCCCAGGTAGACAACGGCGGCAAAGCTTGCCACACCGACGAAAAGAGCAATTCTCTTCCCCCAGCCTGCCGTTGTTTCGTCCTTGTCATCATGCCGAGTTAACATGATACCAAAGAGCATGATAATCGTGATCGCTCCAGAGTAGATTAATATCTGAACGACCGCTAGGAACTCAGCTGATAAGAGAATATAGATACCTGCGATGCTGATGAAGGTCGCCACTAAGGCCAGGACCATATGCACAACCTTGGTCAGGTTCAACAGCAGGACGCCGCCTGAAACGGCAATTAATGCGAGTATGATAAAAGCAAGAAACTCTCCACTCATGGTTTATTCACCTGCCGAATATTCTCATCATTTTCATCGAGCCATTCGAGGTTTTTAAATAATTCATCGCGGCTGTACGTTGACAGCTCAAAATTGTTCGTCATGATAATGGCTTCAGTCGGACAAACCTCTGTACATAAGTCACATAGAATACAAATCTCAAAGTTTATATCATATGTGTCGATCACTTTCCCTTTTTTCGTTGGGTCTGGATGCTTCTTCCCTGTTAAGTTAATACAGTCAGTCGGACAAATATTGGCGCATTGATTACAGACAATGCATTTCTCCGGATAAAATTTCTGTATACCACGAAAACGGTCAGGCAGCGGGATCGATTCATTCGGATAGTCATACGTCATTTTCTCACGTGACAAATTCTTCAGCGTATACGCCAAACCTTTCATTAATCCAATCATGTGATCACCTCTTGAGTAAATGGGGTATAAGGTTCCCCTTCCCCTTTAGCACGTTAAACCATTGGGGGTCAGTCCCCCGCCACTTTAACGCGGTAACGTCCTGGGGGTCTGACCCCCGGTGCTTTAACGTGTTAACGTATATCTCTTATTAGAATAGCTTGATGATTTCTTTTATGATTGCGGTTAGGAAGATATTGGCCAAGGCGATTGGCAGTAATATTTTCCAGGCAAATTCCATCAGCTGGTCAGGACGGACACGCGGGAAAGTGGCACGCATCCAGATTAGAACAAATGTCACCACACTAAATTTCAACGCGAACCAGACTGCACCAGGGATAAAGCCCAGGAATGGAAGCGGCAGCCAGCCCCCTAAGAATAAAACAACAATAAGGGCAGACATGGCGAACATATACGTATACTCCGTTAACATGAAGAACGCAAATCGAAAGCCTGAGTAATCAACGTGATAGCCTGATACAAGCTCTGATTCGGATTCTGGAAGGTCAAACGGAATCCGGTTTAGTTCAGCTACAGCCGCAACAAAGAACAGAATAAAGCCAATCGGCTGCACAATCATAAACCAGCCGTTTTGCTGAGCATTCACGATATCAGTTAAATTTAAGCTGCCAGATAATAGAATGACCCCTACAGCGGACATAACGAGCGGGATTTCATACGAAATCATCTGTGCCGCCCCACGCATCGCACCAAGCAGAGCATATTTATTATTCGATGCCCAGCCGGCCGTCACCATACCAAGCACGGTAATTCCTGAGATGGCAATGTAATAAAGGAGCCCAACGCCAATGTCGGCAAAATAAAAGTTATCCGTAAATGGAATCACCGCAATAACCATAAACGATGGCGCAAAGGCAATGACCGGCGCCAATATATATAACGGCTTATCCGCAAGCTTTGGAATAATATCTTCTTTTAAAAGAAGCTTCAAAACATCTGCTGCCGTCTGCAATAGTCCCCATTTTCCTCCAAGCTGGTTAGGACCAATCCGGAGCTGCATAAATCCCAACACTTTACGCTCTGCTAGGATGACATAGGTTACATACCCAAGGACAACAAATAAAAATAAGGTAGCCAGTAAAAAGAAAATCCCAAAGCTGGCAAGACTCGGACTTGAGTTTAAGAGCTCGGCCATCATTATCCATCAACCTCCCCTAGGATAATATCAATCGCCCCAAGAATGACGATTAAGTTTGATATATTTTCCCCTACCAATAGCTTAGGGAGAATTTGAAGGTTATAGAAGGATGGACGTCTAAACTTCAAGCGATATGGTTCCTTTTTCCCATCACTGGAAATATAGCAGCCGATTTCGCCCCTTGGAGACTCAATTCGGACATAGGTTTCTCCAGGCGGCGCCTTAATGATTTTCGGCACCTTCGCCATAAACGGACCGTCCTTTGGAAACTGCTCAACCGCCTGTTCAATAATCTTTAGGGTTTCTTCTATTTCTGCCAAGCGCACCTGATAGCGTGCCCAGCAATCGCCGCCCGTTTGGACAGGGACATCAAAATCAAACCGGTCATAAATCGAATACGGTTCATCCTTACGCAAATCCCATTTAATCCCTGTACTGCGAAGATTGGTACCGCTTAAGGAATATTGCAGTGCCTCCTCAGGCGTAATAATGCCAATCCCCTTGACCCGGTTAAGGAAAATTTCATTTCCGGTTACAAGCTGGTGATAGCCCTTCAATTGTTCACGCATATAAGGGACAAATTCCCTCACCTTGTCAATCCAGCCGTCCGGAGCATCCCACTTAACACCGCCGACACGCATATAGTTAAACGTCATCCGACCGCCTGAAAGCTCATTTAATAAATTCAGGATCATTTCACGGTCTCGGAAGGCATAGATGAATGGGCTGGTGGCCCCGATATCAAGCAAATAGGTTCCCCACCAAACCAGGTGGCTGGCGACTCGATTCAGCTCCATCGCAATAACCCTTAAGTATTCAGCCCGCTCTGGAATCTCGAGGTCCATCATGGTTTCAACCGCATGACAGAGAACATAGTTATTCGTCATGGCTGCGACATAGTCCATTCGGTCTGTATAAGGGATAATCTGTGTATACTGCAGATTCTCTGCCAGCTTTTCCGTTCCGCGATGCAAATACCCGATGACCGGCTTTGCTTCTTTAATGATCTCACCATCTATTTTTAAAACGATTCGGAAAACGCCGTGTGTACTAGGGTGTTGAGGTCCGACATTTAACAACATTTCTTCCGTTCTTAACATTGCTTATACCTCCACATCATATGGCTCATAATCTTTACGGAGAGGGTGACCTACCCAATCCTCTCCCAGCATAATGCGATGGAGATCAGGGTGTCCCTTAAAGTGTATCCCCAATAAATCATATGCTTCACATTCAGGCCAGTTCGCACCAGCCCACAGAGGTACAAGTGACTCAATCTCAGGCTGATCTCGGTCCAGCTTTACCTTAATGGCAATCGGCTGCGAGTTTTTATAAGAATATAAGCTTACGTATACTTCCATATGGGTTTGAAAATCCGTGCCATGTAGCTCTGATACATAATCAAAGCTTAACTGTTCATTATATTTTAGATATTCCGCCACTTTAAAATAGTCCTGTCTGCGAATGACCAAAGTCGGAATATCCTTTGATAATCTATTAATATAGCTATCTTCCATTGCGTCTTTGCCAATATGCTCTTCAATCACCTTGACATATTTGTCCAGATAAGGCTGATTTGCTGATGGCTTTTCCTCTTCAACAGCCTCGCTTGCAGCAGCTTTTCCAGCTCCGGCAGCCTTGGCCTTCGCAGCAGCTACAGCAGCGGCCTTGGCTTTTGCAGCAGCAATCGCCTTTGCTTTTTCATCACCCGCATCTCCACCAGCAGCTTTGGCTTTTGCTTTTGCGGCAGCAGCAGCCTTAGCCTTCGCAACAGCAGCGGCTTTCGCCTTGGCTTTTGCAGCGTCATCATCAGAGCTAGCGTCCCCTGCCTGCTGCTTTGCTTTCGCTTTTGCCAGGGCAGCGGCTTTTGCTTTTGCGGCCGCGGCGGCTTTCGCCTTTGCTAAATCATCACCCGCAGCTTCGTCTCCCCCTGCTTTCGCCTCTGTCTGTTCCTTTGCCTTGGCCTTCGCTAGAGCGGCTGCCTTTGCCTTTGCTGCAGCGGCAGCTTTTTGCTTCGCTAAATCATCAGCTGGGGCCGCTTCATCAGACGGCTTAGGCGCTTCAGCCTGCTCCTTAGCCTTCAGCTTCGCCTCAGCAGCAGCCTTGGCCTTTGCCGCCGCAGCGGCCTTCGCTTTCGCGGCTGCTTCCTTTTTCAGTTGCTCGATATCCTTTTCTCCACTCATTTGTTACATCACCTTCTTCCCGGTTTTTGCCTCGTAACGGATTTTCTCCTTCAATTTATTAACTCCGTAAATGAGTGCAGCCGGGTTCGGTGGGCAACCTGGTATGTATACATCAACAGGGACAATTTGGTCGACCCCTTTGACAACGGAATATGATTTCACATATGGTCCGCCTGCAATCGCACAGGACCCCATTGCGATTACCCATTTCGGCTCCGGCATTTGATCGTACAGTCTTCTCAAAATTGGTGCCATTTTTTTCGTTACGGTCCCAGCCACAATCATGACATCCGAATGGCGTGGTGATGCCCGGAAAATAACGCCAAAACGGTCAAAGTCATAGTGCGCTCCGCCCGTTCCCATCATTTCGATCGCACAGCAGGCCAAACCAAACGTTAATGGCCACATCGAGCTGCTTCTTGCCCAGCCCTTTACTTGGTCAAGCGTTGATAGAAAGACGTTTCTCTTGATTTCTTCCATTTCCTCTAAGGTGAAGCCTTCATATTTTAATTCCACTTTAACACCTTCTTTTTCCAAGCATATACAAGCCCGATGACTAGCATAACAACAAAAATCAGCATTTCAATTAACGCAAAAATGCCGAGTTTCTCATAGGCAACTGCCCATGGGTACAAAAACACGGTTTCAACATCAAAAATGACAAACATGAGAGCAAAAACATAATACGCGATATTAAACTGGACCCGTGAATCTCCATAAGGCTCAAGTCCGCTTTCATAAGTGGTATATTTCTCCGTCTCAGGTTTATGTGGTCGTAGTAACTTTCCAAAAAATAACGCTACTATCGGCAAGATTATTCCTAGAATGAGAAAAATAAGAACTATTAAATAATTATTCTGGTAAATATTCAGTAAATCCATGCCTCAACTCCCCCTTTTTGTTATCTGAAAAGTTAAAATTGTAACCGATAACATTATAACACTGTTACAATTTTGTGTCGACATAACAGTTTTAATGGATATTCTTGTATATTTTTCTTGTAAATATTGGAATATCCTGTCAAGACTTTCGCTCTAGTTTCCATACAAAAGCCTTTCTAAACCTAACTTATTCAATAAACAAGCTACTATTCTTGTTTAAATTGAAATAGTATTTTCGACCCTTGTTATTTCCATTGTAAGGTAATTTAAGAGGCTTGATGAACCTGTACGATGCATGCGAGGATAAAATGTTTAGAAATTCTTTACATTGTGAATTAGTCATAGATTTATTCAATAGAAGAAACTCTTCGATGGCTTTCGTATGAGCGTTTTTTGAGGTTATCATACAGCTTGAACATCTCCAGCTTCCCGAAATCCACTCCATGCCGAATCGCGCGCAGTTCGGACATTGGACACCCTTCACTAGCTCCTCGGTAGAAATACCATATTGCTCAAGTATTCTCGTTAATACAGGCTGATGATGTCTAACGATCAATTTCTTCAATTTACGGATTTTCTTTTCATCTAATGATGGCTTATTATTGTGGAGCCTTTCGTAGCTCTGGATTTTCCTGATGAGGTTATCAGCAAACACTACCCGATCGAATACGCGCTTATCCATGAGCTCCGTTTTAAAAATTCCACTACCTTCATGAAACGCAGCCATATATTCAACAGGCATCGCTTCAAAATGCTTCTGAAGCCATTCCTTCAGGAGCTGACATTGACGCTCCAGCTGTGAGATGGGATTGGGATACCCCTGTTCTACTTCACCAATTGTACATCTAAGCTGTTCTGAATAACGGTCGATATAAAGTGAACCTGAGTAATTTTTGGCATCGATAATGAGGAGAAATTGTGGAGAGATTAGAAGTGTATCAATTTGAAAAGAGGTTTGTCCTATAGTCAGACGCTTATCCTTCAAAATGGTATAAAACTTTTCCTTTGGTAAAAAAGTAAGATGATAATCTACATGCTTTTCACCACGGTATCCCTTTTTGCGTCTGGCGATTTCCTTTTCCAGTTCAGGAACCTTTGGGTGGCTTTTCGGCAGTCTGTTCAAAAGGGCCTCCGCTTGCCTCAGACGTAAAGGAATCTTTCTTTCTTGGTGCTCATCCAAACCTATCACTCCTTTTGTTTTGTACTATTTCATTCGCTTACGGAGACCAAATCCCCTGCTATTTTATTATCGTAAAATATAAATTTTAACTTTTTTCTAAGTAATTTATAGATTTCTTAATATCTAGAGATTTGTTTCAATCAGTTAACATAGCTTCAACACTTAAAGGATCCATCCTCCTTAATAACACTCTAAAACTGAAGAAAATTGGTGAGATTATTTTAGAAAAGCAGCGGGGAGATATGAAAACGAGGGAAACCAGCTCCAAAAACAGGTATACTTATAGACCCTATATATCTACTCCAAAGTAATTCATTGACGAAAACCTTAAGTATAAACCTCAATTTTGCTGTTCCGGAACGATATCCGCGCATTTGGAGAGGTTATCCGCGGATTTCAGCCCTATATCCGCGTTTTTCGCCTACTTATCCGCGCTTTTTAGCTACTTATCACCACATTACCTTTTCCTTCCATATTATAAGGATAATTGCCGTCTCCACGCTTCCCTAGCACATCTCCTCAACCTACCTCTCTTCTAAAATAAAAAAACACCTCATTCCGCAGGACGAAATAAGGTGTTCCAATCAATTCAATCTTATAGATCTTTCTTTGATACGTTAATCCGGTTAATCGCACGCTTAAGCGCGAGTTCGGCACGCTTGAAGTCGACGTTGGATTGTTTAACTTCGTTTAGACGCTTTTCCGCACGTTCCTTCGCTTTCAATGCGCGGTCTAAATCGATTTGTTCTGATGCTTCGGCAGCTTGGGCCAGAATCGTTACTTGATCTGGACGAACCTCTAGCAATCCGCCAGTTACGGCTACGAATTCTGTATTGCTCCCATTTTTCATACGAACGGAGCCGATTTGTAATGGGGCTACCATTGGGATATGGCCAGGTAAAATTCCCAGCTCTCCACTTTGAGCTTTTGTACTAATCATCTCTACATCTGACTCATACACCGGGCCGTCGGGAGTAACAACACTGACTTTGATCGTCTTCATTTTTTACCCTCCTGGTCCGAATTTATACCTCTACACCCATTTGTTTTGCTC
Organism: Bacillus tuaregi; assembly: GCF_900104575.1. NCBI lineage: Bacteria > Bacillati > Bacillota > Bacilli > Caryophanales > Bacillaceae > Bacillus > Bacillus tuaregi. Next base: position 297,101 of record NZ_LT629731.1, on the reverse strand, counting down.
TTTCCACTACTTCTTCAATACGACCAACTAGACGGAATGCATCCTCTGGAAGGTGATCGTATTTACCATCAAGGATTTCCTTGAAGCCACTTACTGTTTCTTTTACAGGAACATATGAACCTGGTTGTCCTGTAAATTGCTCAGCAACGTGGAAGTTTTGGGATAAGAAGTTTTGGATACGACGCGCACGTGCTACGACAAGCTTATCTTCGTCAGAAAGCTCATCCATACCTAACATCGCGATGATATCCTGTAATTCACGATATTTTTGTAGAGTAGACTGTACTCTACGAGCCACATCATAGTGCTCTTCGCCAACAATTTCAGGTGACAAGGCACGAGAAGTTGAAGCAAGTGGATCCACCGCAGGGTAGATACCCATCTCAGAAAGCTTACGCTCAAGGTTTGTTGTTGCATCTAAGTGAGCGAACGTTGTAGCTGGAGCCGGGTCAGTATAGTCATCGGCAGGTACATAGATCGCTTGGATAGATGTAACAGAACCTTTGTTAGTTGAAGTGATACGCTCTTGTAAACGTCCCATTTCCGTAGCAAGTGTCGGCTGGTAACCAACGGCAGATGGCATACGGCCAAGTAGCGCTGATACTTCAGAACCTGCTTGTGTGAAACGGAAGATGTTATCGATGAACAATAACACGTCTTGTCCTTGCTCATCACGGAAATATTCAGCCATTGTCAAACCAGTCAAGGCAACACGCATACGTGCACCAGGAGGCTCGTTCATTTGTCCGAATACCATCGCCGTTTGCTTGATAACGCCTGAATCAGTCATTTCCCAGAAAAGGTCATTTCCTTCACGAGTACGCTCACCAACACCAGCGAATACAGAGATACCGCTGTGCTCTTGCGCGATGTTATTGATTAATTCCTGGATTAATACCGTTTTACCTACACCGGCACCACCGAATAGACCGATTTTTCCTCCTTTAATATATGGAGCAAGAAGGTCTACAACTTTAATTCCAGTTTCAAGAATTTCTACTTCAGTTGATAACTCTTCGAATTTAGGCGCTTCTCTATGAATAGAGTCGCGGCGGGCATCTGCAGGAAGTGCATCTCCTAAGTCGATTGCCTCTCCTAATACATTAAATACACGACCAAGTGTTACGTTACCTACAGGAACAGAAATCGGTGCACCTGTATCAACAGCTTCAACACCACGTGTTAGTCCATCTGTTGAAGACATCGCAATCGTACGAACTGTATCGTCACCTAAGTGAAGGGCAACTTCAAGCGTTAGCTTGATTTCAACATTATCGTTACGTGTTGCGATTGTCAAAGCGTTATTGAGCTCTGGAAGCTGACCGCTTTGGAACTTCACGTCAACAACCGGACCCATAACTTGAACAACGCGTCCTTTGTTCATCATTTTCCCTCCTACCGTTCTATGAAAAAACTTTAGGGGAATAGAGATTTTCCGACCATCTCTACTCCCATTCTATCCTTTATTCGAGGGCGGCGGCTCCGCCTACGATTTCTGTAATTTCTTGTGTAATGGCAGCCTGACGTGCACGGTTGTAGCTCAAGCTTAAGCTATGAATAATATCATTTGCGTTATCCGTTGCACTCTTCATCGCTGTCATACGGGCTGCGTGCTCACTTGCTTTACTATCAAGTACAGCACCGTAAATCAAGCTTTCCGCGTACTGCGGCAGCAATACCTCCAGAATTTCCTCTGCAGACGGCTCAAATTCATAGGAAGTTAGCTTCCCAGATTCGGCACCCATGTCTGAGAATGGAAGGAGCTTTTTCTCCGTTACATCATATTTGATGGCATTGACATAGTGACTGTAGTATAAGTACAGCTCATCAAAGGTACCATCTGCAAACATGTTGACGGTTTTATTTGTAAAGTCCTTAATATCTGCAAAAGCAGGCTGGTCATGAAGACCAACGATATCGAGGATAACAGTCATGCCTCTCTTTTTGAAAAAGTCGCGTCCTACACGGCCAAGTGCAATGATTGCATATTCATCATTGGACTTGTGACGGCTTTTAATTGTTTGGTGGACCTGGCGCAAAATATTACTGTTATATGATCCGGCTAAACCACGGTCAGCTGTGATGACAATATAGCCTGTCTTCTTAACTGGACGTGACTTCAGCATCGGATGATTCGAGTCCTTTGCTCCAGATGCCACAGAGGTTGTGACCTCCTGAATCTTTTCCATATAAGGAACAAAAGCTCTAGCATTGATTTCTGCACGGTTCATTTTTGCAGCAGATACCATCTGCATCGCTTTTGTAATTTGACTCATCTTTTTAGTCGATGTGATACGTGACTGTATGTCGCGTAAAGATGCCATAGGTTCTCACCACCCTTGATCAACCACTACGGTTGGCATTTCTAATCAGTACGATCTATTACTCAGAAACTGCGAATGTCTTTTTAAATCCATTAATCGCAGATGCCATATCATCGTCAGAAGGTAGTTCTTTAGTTGTTGCAATATGATCTAGTAATTCTTTACGGTTTTGATCTAACCATGCATAGAAGTCACCCTCGAAGCGACGGATATCTGCTACTGGAATGTCATCTAAGAAACCACGAGTTAGCGCATAAAGAATGGCAACCTGCTTTTCTACTTTAATTGGCTTGTTCAAGTCTTGCTTTAAGACTTCAACCGTACGAGCACCACGCTCTAGCTTTGCTTTTGTTGAAGCATCAAGGTCTGAACCGAACTGCGCGAACGCTTCAAGCTCACGGTATGAAGCAAGGTCAAGACGTAATGTACCGGCAACCTTCTTCATCGCCTTAATCTGTGCAGATCCTCCAACACGGGATACGGATAGACCGGCGTTAATCGCTGGACGTACACCTGAGAAGAATAAGTCAGATTGCAAGAAGATTTGTCCATCTGTGATGGAGATAACGTTTGTTGGAATATAAGCAGAAACGTCCCCTGCTTGTGTTTCGATGAATGGAAGTGCTGTGATTGAACCAGCGCCCTTTGCATCACTTAATTTCGCTGCACGCTCAAGTAGTCTGGAGTGCAGATAGAATACATCCCCTGGATACGCTTCACGACCTGGAGGACGACGAAGTAATAATGAAAGCTCACGATATGCAGAGGCTTGCTTTGTTAAGTCATCATATACGATAAGAACGTGCTTACCGTTTAACATGAATTCTTCACCCATGGCAACGCCGGCATATGGTGCAAGATATAGTAATGGAGCAGGTTGTGACGCAGATGCCGTAACAACGATTGTATAATCTAATGCTCCGTTTTTACGTAATGTTTCAACAACCCCACGGACTGTTGATTCTTTTTGACCAATGGCAACATAGATACAAATCATGTTTTGGTCCGCTTGGTTTAAGATGGTATCAATCGCAACAGATGTTTTACCTGTTTGACGGTCACCGATGATTAACTCACGTTGACCACGGCCGATTGGTACAAGAGCGTCAATCGCTTTAATACCTGTTTGTAATGGCTCATGAACGGATTTACGATCCATTACGCCTGGTGCTAAATATTCGATTGGACGAGTTTTAGTTGTATTAATTGGACCTAATCCATCAACTGGTTGTCCGATTGGGTTTACAACACGACCAATTAGTTCTTCTCCAACCGGAACCTCCATGATGCGTCCTGTACGGCGAACTTCATCGCCTTCGCGGATATCCTGGTATGGTCCTAAGATAACGATACCGACGTTATTTTCCTCAAGGTTTTGCGCCAAACCCATAACGCCGTTTGAAAATTCAAGCAGCTCTCCAGCCATGACATTGTCGAGGCCATGAGCACGGGCGATACCGTCTCCGACTTGGATAACCGTACCTACATCACTCACTTGAATTTCAGACTGATAATTTTCAATTTGCTTTTTTATCAGCGCGCTTATTTCTTCAGCTTTGATGCTCATGAGTTTCACCCCTATCTAATCTACGAACTTAACGTAACAATTGACGTTCCAAACGCTCTAGCTTGCCTTTTAGGCTACCGTCGAAAATGCGGTTTCCGATGCGGACTTTAATACCACCGAGCAAATTGGAATCAACTTTATTTTCAATACGAAGAGATTTCTTACCTACTTTAGCGGCAAATGTGGAAGAAAGGGCCTTGCTTTCCTCTTCTGTTAAAAGTCGAGTCGATACAACCGTTGCATCTGCAATTCCTTTTTCTTCATTTGCCAATGTAATAAATTGATCAGCCACTTGTGCCATTTCATCTTCACGATGGCGGTCAATGAGAATTAATAGAGTATTTAGCACATACGGATTTACAGCTGTGAATGCCTTCTTGATCAGCTGCTCTTTTGCCTGTTTTGAAACCTTAGGTGATTTCAAGACCGTATTTAATTCCGTATTCCCACTTACTACTTCTCTCACTACACGAAGTTCTTCTTCCATTGGTTCAAGAAGTTTTTTTTCTTTTGCAAGTTGGAAAAGAGCATACGCATAGCGGTTTGCTACTGCTGAATTACTCATCGCTCTTCTCCTATCTGTTGAATGTATTGATTAATTAATTTCTCTTGATCTTTTTCATTTAATTGCTTTTCAATAACCTTAGAAGCAATTAATACAGATAAAGAAGCCACTTGCTCGCGGATTGCCGCAACTGCCTGCTCCTTCTGCTGGTTGATCTCAAGCTTCGCATTTTCTTTCAAGCGGTTGGCTTCATCACGTGCAGCCGTGATAATTTCTTCACGCTGTACATCGCCTTGCTTTTTCGCATTTTCTACTAACTCCTGCGCTTCAGAACGCGCTTGCTTTAATAGATCACGTTGTTCTTCTAAAAGCTTCTTGGATTCAACACGACTTTGCTCAGCCGCACTGATTTCACCCGCGATATGGTCTTCACGTTGTTTCATGATTCCCATTAACGGACCCCAAGCGAATTTTTTCAATAACGCCATTAATATAATGAACATAACTAGCTGGAATACAATATCCCCGCTGTTAAAGCCTGCGTGTGCTGCAGAACCTAATACTAGACCGTTTGTTAACACCCTCGATTCACTCCCTTCAAGAGTTTAGCACTTCATTGATTCATCTATAGAAATTGAATTCATTTCCAAAATTAAGAGTCATCATTTCCATTTTTCATACATTATTGCAAAAAAAAGATAAAGGAAAGGCGAAGGTTCCTTAAGATATCTTCGCCATTTTAACCATCGATCTGACTGTATTAGCCACCGATAACCATGAACGCAATAACAACCGCGATGATAGGAATCGCCTCAACTAACGCAACCCCGATGAACATTGTAGTTTGTAACATACCTTTTGCTTCTGGCTGACGTGCCATACCTTCAACTGTACGAGATACGATAAGACCGTTACCGATACCGGCACCAAGTGCTGCTAAACCAATTGCTATTGCTGCTGCTAAAAGACCCATTATAAAGTTCCTCCTTAAGATTATGAAAATTGTATTCTTTTTTGTCCATAGTATGAACAGGTTATATATTATTAATGGTCTGAGCTCACTTTATGTGATAGATAAACCATTGTTAACATCGTGAAGATAAACGATTGGATTGCGCCGACAAAGACTGAGAAGCCTTGCCATGCAAGTGTTGGGATGATGGCTGCAATCGTGCCGCCTACCCCTGTTGCCAGACCTCCGGCTAGAAGTCCGAGCAGGATTTCCCCTGCATAGATGTTACCGTAAAGACGAAGACCTAACGTTAAGGTGTTAGCGAATTCCTCGATAATCTTAATTGGGAACATGAACCAAAACGGCTTGAAGAACTCCTTACCGTATGCTCCGAATCCCCTTAACTTAACCCCATAATAATGTGATAAACCAATAATCATGGCAGCTAAAGTTAGTGTTACAGTAGGGTCAGCTGTTGGTGACTTCCACCACAGTACTCCGTCATATGTAATCGAAAACGGAAGCCCTAGCATGTTGGAGACAAAGATATACATGATAATGGTGATTCCCAATACATGGAATCTTCCTCCAGTTTTCCAATCCATATTACTATTAATAATACCCTTGACAAAATCCATGACCCACTCCATGAAGTTTTGCATGCCAGTCGGCTTCATGGCAAGTCGTCTGGTAGAAATTACGGCAATGAGGAATACAATCAAACTTGCAACTGTAATCATCAATACGTTGGCTAAATTGAAATTTAAACCTAGAAACTCTCTCATAGGTGCTTCATGATTCATCTGTTATTCACCTCTCTTCCCCTACTATTTTTGCGAATGAAAAAGCTGTAGAATACTATCTATCATAATGACAATGTAAGCTGTCATTAAGCCGATAACCACAGAAATAGGATGGATATACTCAGGATATTCCATCGCCAGCATTACAGCAAAAATGGCTGCTGCCATGCGCGACATCATTCCGAGAGAGCGCATCTTGCCGCCCTTTTCCATCACATTACCAAATTGATCAATCTTTTTCACCAAAAGCCATAAATTAAACAGGCTCAGGGACGTGCCAAGTATGAGACCTAGAAATATGGATTGGTAGGATGTAAAGCCCCATCCTAGTACATATACCGCTAACAAATAAAATATGTATTTGCGCTCTCTTGTGAACATCGTTTTAAACTGCAGCATTATTTATCGTTCTCCTGGTTAAAATGTTGTATTGTGTGGAAAATTGCGAAGATTCCCGCAGTCAATCCTATGAGTAAACCAAGGATTAAAAAAAGCGGTGCAGTCCCGATAAGACCATCCAACCATCTTCCTAGAAAAATTCCAACCAAAATGGTGCCAACCAGCTGCGATAATATTGCTGACATGAGCGCAATGGCTTTGAAAGGGCGACTTTGACTCATAGCTACTGTCTCCTTCAGGCCGTTCGAAATTTCGACAAAATCGATTTCAAAAAAGATTCACAAAACCATACTTTTTCATTATAATCGCACTCCAGGAAAATTCCAATAAAGATTTTAAAATAATAAAAGTGAAGTTTTTGTGAATTGTATGCGTTATCACTGTAGTTGTCGAAAATTAGACACATTTTTTATCTGAAAACCCTCTCATTATATCCTTTGTTAGCATACAATAGCCACATTTCCCTTGTCAATTGATTTGTAGTGAAAAGTCTGAAAATGTCACATTAGCAAAAATCGTGTTCACATTTTATTCACATTTGCATTATTTTCACTATTGAAAAGTTATTATCAATGTTGTATATCTATAATTTTTGATATTTGAATGTACGTTTCGATCCAATCCTCCTGACCGGCCTTTCTTGCGAAGACTTTCGACAAGTACAAGCCCTCTGGCGGCAGCTTTTCGACAGGAATATCCTCTTGAAGCATGCCTTTGCCCGTATTCCGCTTCCAATCTAAGTATTGCACAAATTGGTACGTGTCCGGATCAAATAAAGCAATCCCAAACTCCTCTGCTCCACCCGGCAGGTAGACCTCATAGCGGTAAATCCCTTCACGATCACCAGCACCAAAGTCAAACCCCATGACACGGGGGTAATTCGGCTCCTCCAGGACAAACAGATAGGGAATCCCGATATCCCTTCCATCCGCATGTAGGGTAAGGCTGCCATCGTGAATCTTTTTCTTAAAAATTTGCGGGTCAACCTCGAGCTCCAGCTTTACCTCCTTTTTCTCACCAGCCTCCAGATAGACAGGCATCGGCATATGCCAGGTCATTCCAGGCTCCTTGTTCGGAACCTCAAAGGTTATCTTCTGCGGAGCATTGGAGGTATTCTCAATCGTGATAATCGCTTGATGCTCATGTGGTCTGTCAGCTAGCTGGAACTTGCCGAACTGGAGCGACGCCGGATAGACCAGGACCGCTGCCGCAATCGACTCTTCAAGCTGAATCCGGCCTGCCCCCTGCTCGTAGGTCTTATAATCATCATGGTTTCTATCCTGCAGCGGCTTTGCATAGTTCATCAGTGCCGCCTTGATTTGCACAGGTCCCCATTTTGGATGCGCTTGCTTTAGAAGCGCACAGGCTCCAGCAACATGCGGGGCCGCCATGCTCGTTCCCTGCAGGCTGAGATATCCCCCCGGAATCGTGCTGAGAATCGCCACCCCCGGTGCGACTATATCCGGTTTAATATCCCATGTAGTCGTAACCGGACCACGTGAACTAAAGTCTGCTAGCGTATCTTTTTCTTCTATTATATAGGTTTTTACATATGCCTGACCTTGAGCTGCTTTTTTCTTTAATTCTCTTCCATCCTTTTTGGATATGCTCATGACTGGAATTTTGCTGCTTCGGTCAAGGTTACCAAGAAAGGGTCCCTTCGTATTATTATAGATAATAACCGCCGTGGCCCCTGCCTTTTCCGCATAATCTACTTTTTCGGAAAAAGTAATTTCTCCACGCTCGATAAGAGCAATCTTGCCTGCCATATTCCTCAACTGCTTCGGCAACCCAATCCCGCCGTCTGCCAGCTCATAGGTGCGGTCCAAATCCCAGGTTACCGACCCGAGCAGCGGCTCGAGCCTGATTTTCACCCCTTCAACCTCGATATAAGGGATTTTCATCGTCGGCGTTGAGGCGCCTACGGAAATGGCCTTCGCTGCCGTCCCAGGGGAACCAACCGTCCATACATTAGGTCCAGAATTCCCTGATGATGTCACGGCGGTGATGCCATGATCGACCGCATTGTTTAGTGCCACACTTAAGGGCAGATCAGGCCCATTCACATTGTTGCCTAGCGATAAATTAATAATATCCACCTTGTCCTTGATTGCCTGCTCGATCGCGGCAATCACCTGCTCCGTCGTGCCCATGCCGCCTGGTCCAAGCGCGCGGTAGGCAAGTATCGTCGCGTCCGGTGCAACGCCTGTAATCCGTCCGTTTGCGGCAATAATCCCGGCCACATGTGTTCCATGAAGGGTCGATGCACCGCCAATTCCCGTTGTTTCCATCGGGTCACCATCGCCATCAACGACATCCTGCCCGCCGCCATAATTTTTCCTCAGGTCCTCATGACGGTAATCGATGCCTGTATCAATTACCCCTACTTTTACTCCTTTTCCGGTCAATCGTCTGTGATTCCCATCAAACATCCCCCTAACCACGTCAGCACCAATCATCTCAAGATTATCACCCTGATTTGGCAAGGCGTTGATGTCTGCCGCCTTATAGTGATTGACCAATGAATAATCAGCGATGACTGATTCACGTGCCAGCCTTTTCAATTCCTCCGCAGGTCCCTTCGCCGAAAAGCCCTTCAGCGCATAGTTGAAGGTATTTCGAAGGGTTGTATGTGAGTATTTCTGGAGGAGCTGCTGGAGTTCTTCCGATGCTAAGCCATCTTTAGTGAGGAAAATCGCAATTTGCTCAGCCTGCTCATCTATTTTCGGAAGCGGCGGCAGCTGGAGTGTTCTTTTTTCTGTAGCAGCAGAGGACACCTGTCCAGCTGGTATCGTTGAAAAAAGGAACCATATGACTAAAAACATCATCCACCCTCTCATACAAACCCCTCCTTTTCCCTTAGATTTTCCAAGCATGAGGAATGTATGCAAAAGGATGGTTTTGTTTCTTTCTCTGACGATTAAATCGACCTTTTTTCGGAGGGGGTAGTGGGTATCCGCGGTTTTGGACGATATATCCGCGCTTTTTCCCCTTATATCACCACTTACCCTTTTTCTGGAAAAAAAAGAACTCCTCCCTCACAATGATTTCACAAAAAAACTGACCCTCATCAAAGAGAGTCAGCTATTCATGATTATTTATACTGTTCAGGTCTTGAATCTATTTTTTTGAAATAATATCTAATTGCTTCACAAATACGACGGGAGGCATGTCCATCGCCGTATGGATTGGCGGCCTTGGCCATTTTTACATACTCAGACTCGTCTGTGAGAAGCTCGTTTGCCAGAGAGTAGATTGTCTCCTCCTCCGTCCCAGCCAGCTTCAGGGTGCCTGCTTCAATTCCTTCCGGGCGCTCGGTTGTATCACGCAGGACAAGAACAGGTACACCAAGGGACGGCGCCTCCTCCTGAACACCGCCTGAATCGGTCAGAATCAGATGGGCACGGGAGGCAAAGTTATGAAAATCAATCACATCAAGTGGCTCAATTAATTGAATTCGCTCATCATTGCCAAGAATTTCAGCAGCCACTTCACGGACGGCTGGATTCATATGGACGGGATAAACGACCTTAACATCCTTATGCTCCTCAACAAGCCGTTTAATCGCGCGAAACATATTCCGCATCGGCTCGCCTAAGTTTTCACGGCGATGGGCTGTCAAGAGGATTAAGCGTTCGTCACCAAGCCGCTCTAGAATCTCATGCTGATAATCCTCCTTCACCGTTGTTTTCAAGGCATCGATGGCCGTATTGCCGGTAATAAAAATCCAGTCCTCACGTTTATTTTCCTGCACTAGGTTTTGAGCGGATTTCGCCGTCGGGGCAAAATGCAAATCCGCCATCACACCTGTCAGCTGACGGTTCATCTCCTCAGGATAAGGCGAATACTTATTCCATGTCCTTAAGCCTGCCTCAACATGGCCAACCGTTATCCTATTATAGTAAGCAGCAAGGCTGGCGACAAAGGTGGTGGTCGTATCGCCGTGCACTAATACGATATCTGGCTCGACCTCTTTCATCACTGCATCAAGCCCCTCAAGCCCCCGGGTCGTTACATCCACAAGCGTTTGGCGGTCCTTCATCATATTCAAATCATAATCAGGGACAATCTCAAAGATCTTCAGCACCTGATCAAGCATTTGCCGGTGCTGGGCCGTCACCGTCACAATCGATTCAAAATGCTCCGGCTGCTTTTTCAGCTCCAGTACAAGCGGAGCCATTTTAATCGCCTCCGGTCTTGTCCCGAAAATTGTCATCACCTTAATCGGGCTCATGCCTTTCACCCTTTCTCTATTTATAGTTGGTTGGTTGGTTGGTTGGACAGTTGGTTAGTTGGTTGGTTGGACAGTTGGACAGTTGGTTAGTTGGTTGGTTGGTTGGTTGGTTGGTTTTCCTATCCAACTAACCGCTAACCAACTAACCAACCTTTTAAAAAACCTTAATAAAAGAGAAGGTCAGATTAACCTTCTCTTCATTATACTTTATTTTGTTCCAAATAAACGATCTCCGGCATCCCCTAATCCAGGAACGATATAGCCGTGGTCATTTAATTTTTCATCCAATGCCGCAATATAGATATCCACATCAGGATGTGCTTCCTTTAAGGCCTCTAATCCCTCTGGAGCTGCAATCAAGCACATGAATTTGATATGCTTGCCGCCGCGCTTTTTCAGTGAGTTAATCGCTTCAATCGCAGAGCCGCCTGTTGCCAGCATCGGGTCTACTACGATGAAATCTCTTTCCTCCACATCACTTGGAAGCTTCACATAATATTCAACCGGCATTAATGTTTCCGGGTCACGGTATAGACCGATATGACCAACCTTTGCTGCCGGGATGAGCTTCAATACGCCGTCAACCATTCCGATACCGGCACGAAGGATCGGTACAATCCCAATCTTTTTACCAGTTAACACTCTTGATTTCGTTTTTTGCACAGGAGTATCAATTTCAATTTCTTCTAAAGGCATGTCACGTGTAATTTCAAAGGCCATAAGCGTTGCCACTTCATCAACAAGCTCTCTGAACTCCTTTGTTCCCGTATCCTTTTGTCGAATATATGTAAGTTTATGCTGGATAAGTGGATGATCAAAAACATATACTTTTGCCACTAGAATCGCTCCTTTAGTAACTGTCTAATTTTGTAAAATCTGTGTCTATTTTCACTTCGTACTATTTTACAGAAAAAAATCTCTAAGAGCAATACGAAGTGAAAAGTGTAAATAAACAGACAATTTTATGGTGAAGGGAGTCCGCATTGGGCAAAAAAGAGGTACTGCGGCCAGCCCCATTCTCCTGTTAGCAGCCAATAAAACCGAAAAAAACCGGCCTCTATTGTAAGGCCGGCTATACTAATTAATATTCAGGATATAGTACAAACTTGCTTGTTAAAGCTTCAATGCGCTCTCTTGCTTCCTGAAGCTTTGCTTCATTCTCATGGTTTTTCAATACTAAACCAATGATGGAGGCAATTTCGTCCATATCTTCAAGACCGAAGCCGCGTGAAGTAACTGCTGCTGTACCGATACGGATACCGCTTGTCACGAATGGCTTTTCTGGATCATACGGGATCGCATTTTTGTTAACCGTAATTCCAACTTCATCAAGAACGTGCTCTGCCACTTTACCAGTAAGACCAAGTGTACGTAGGTCTACAAGTAATAGGTGGTTGTCCGTTCCGTTTGAAACAAGACCTAAACCTTCCTTTAGTAAGCCTTCAGCTAGGCGCTGTGCATTGTTAATCACATTTTGCGCATAGTCTTTGAAGCTTTCCTGTTGTACTTCACCAAGAGCCACTGCTTTAGCAGCGATTACGTGCATTAATGGACCGCCTTGGATGCCAGGGAAGATGGATTTATCGATTGCCTTCGCAAACTCTTCTTTACAAAGGATCATTCCGCCACGTGGTCCGCGTAATGTTTTATGCGTCGTTGTTGTCACAAAGTGTGCATGTGGCACAGGGCTTGGATGCTTGCCTGCTGCAACAAGACCCGCAATATGCGCCATATCCACCATTAAATAAGCGCCTACTTCATCGGCAATTTCACGGAACTTCTTGAAATCAATTTGTCTTGGATACGCACTGGCACCGGCAACAATAAGCTTTGGCTTATGCTGACGTGCTTTTTCTGCTACATCGTCGTAGTCAATATATTGTGTTTCCTTGTCAACACCGTACTCGACAAAGTTATATTGCACACCACTGAAGTTAACCGGGCTTCCGTGTGTTAAGTGACCGCCGTGAGCAAGGTTCATCCCAAGCACTGTATCGCCTGGCTCAAGAATTGTGAAGTATACCGCCATGTTTGCTTGTGCACCAGAGTGCGGCTGTACGTTCACGTGCTCAGCACCGAAAATTTCCTTCGCACGATCTCGAGCGATATCTTCCACAATATCCACATATTCACAACCGCCATAATAGCGTTTTGCTGGATAGCCTTCTGCATATTTATTGGTTAAAACAGATCCTTGTGCTTCCATGACTGCTTCACTGACAAAGTTTTCTGAGGCAATTAATTCAATTTTTGAGCGTTGACGGCCAAGCTCAAGCTGTATCGCTTTAAAGACTTTTTCATCCTGCTGTGCTACGTGTTTCATATATATCCTCCTCATCCTATATCCTGAAAAATTATCTTGTTTGTTTGAAAATTAACTTTTTATATCTTAACATGTTTTTCCGAATAATTGAATATCATTTTTCCAAAATATAAGGATTTTCTACGTTTTTCGACTTTTCAATCGATTTATAAGCCCTTGCTTGAAAAACAAGGGCTTTGTAGCGGGCTTTGATTAAGCCTATGTCCTTAACGGGCATAGCTTGCACATGTTAATAAATGCTAAATCCGAACATTCCTGTTTTCCTGCCGGTTATTTCTTTGTAAAAAATGGGTATTACCTGCAAGACTTATTGGATTTGGATTTCTCATAGACAGCGCGTTCGCCCCCGATGAGCTTTGGTCTTGTCCTGGCAAGCGTCACATGGGCGTTGCCGATTGTGTCAATCGATGCGCGAATCGGTACAGCAACATGCTTTAGATGCATGCCGATGAAGGTATCGCCAATATCGATGCCGGCATCGGCACGAATGAATTCGACCACCACCGGATCGGTCATATGCTGATAAGCGTAAGTCGCCATCGACCCGCCCGCATTTCTCGCCGGCACTACCGAAACGAGTTCGAAGCCATGCTTTTCAGCGACTTCCCTTTCCACAACCAACGCCCGGTTTAAATGCTCGCAGCACTGAAACGCAAGTTCAACGCCTGTGCTTTCCTGAAACCTTTTAAATTCCGTGAAAAGAATCTCCGCCGTATCTATTGTTCCCGATGTCCCGATTGTCGCTCCCTGCACTTCGCTCGTGCTGCAGCCAATCACAAAAATTTGCCCTTTGCGCAGCTCAACCAGGTTCTGAATATCGGTTAGGATGGTTTGCGTTTGCTCTTGAATCGTCATAATTTGAAAGCTCATCCCTTTCCTTTCCTGTCATTTTCATGATTGCTTGGATGCATTTTCTCGTTGCTTTGCTCGATTGGGTACCGAATGTGGCTTTTTTCGCTCGGTTAGTTCGTTACCCTGCCTTATTGGATACCGAATTCCCTTTGACTGGCTTGTTTCGGTCGCCTATAAGACCTCTACGCTACCCTTTTGGCTCTACATCGCCTTTTTCGGGAGCCTATAAGACCTCTACGCTACCCTTTTGGCTCTACATCGCCTTTTTCGGTCACCTATACACTTTCTATGCTACCCAATTAGCTCAGCTTGCCTTTTTCCAGGTGCTTATAAACCTAATTGGCTACCAAAATCCCTTTCCTAGAGAAATTCCAGTAGCCAGCCAACCTCTACAATTACTTATTTTCGTATGCTGTTATTTTACCTACTCGATTAGCGTGGCGTCCACCTTCGAACTCGCCGCCTAACCACGTTTTTGCGATTTCACGAGCAAGACCAGGTCCGATTACGCGCTCACCCATTGCTAAAATGTTACTATCATTATGCTCGCGAGTTACCTTTGCCGTAAATAGGTCATGTACAAGAGCACAGCGGATTCCCTTTACCTTATTCGCAGCAATGCTCATGCCGATGCCTGTCCCGCAGATAAGAATCCCTCTGTCAAATTCACCACTTGCCACTTTTTCCGCAACCGGAAGGGCATAGTCTGGATAATCCACTGATGTACCGCACTCACAACCGAAATCCTGGTATTCAATACCCATTTCGTCCATTAAGCTTTTAATCTCTTCTCGAATATTCACTCCACCGTGATCTGATGCGATAGCTACTTTCATTTTCGTTCTCCTCCTAGTCCTTACTTGAATTTTCTCTCTGCTTAGTTTGTCATATAACTGAAAAATTAATAGTTCTAGTCCTTTGCTCAGCCATCCATTTCGATACCATTATTTTCCCATTTATACTTTAAACCTGATAATCGTACTTTTCAATACTTCCGCTTGTTCTTTTAACTCAATTGTCAGCTGCTCCACACTTGAGATAACAGCGGTCTGCTGGAGAATCGAAGCCGTAACCTCCTGTGTGCTTGCGGAGGTTTCCTCAGCTATTCCCGCAACGGCCTCAGACTGGTTCGATAACGCTTTAATCCCTGTCATCTGTTGGTTAACAAGCTCCTTGATTTCAGAGGTTGAGACAGCCATCTGATTGATGCTGTTCGTCACCTCCTCCAAAGCAGCTGTCGTTTCTGTGCCCTTTTTCACCTCATGCGAAGCATGGTCGACCTGTTTTGTGATTTGCTGAACAACGTTTTGCACGCCATGCTGAATCGTTTTGACTTGACCGGTGATTTCCTTCACTGCCCTTGCGCTTTCATCCGCCAACCCACGCACTTCCTCGGCAACAACCGCAAAGCCCCTGCCATGCTCGCCGGCCCGTGCCGCTTCAATGGAGGCATTCAATGCCAACAGATTCGTTTGGGCCGCAATTTCTCCAACAAGCCCAATCACCCGCTCCACCTGTGACGCATTTTCCTCCAGCATCTTCACGGTTTGCAGCGAATGCTGGTTATCATTTGCCAGTGTTTCAATGCCAGATATCAGCGATTGAATGACCTCTTTGGCATGATGTAAATCATCAACCATTTCGACGGACAATTTTTCAGACGTCACCGCCTTTTTCTCCACCTTGGCAGCAATATGAATGACCTGATCAACCGCTTCCGCTGTTTCCTGTATCGAAACCGCTGAATTGTCAGCACCAGAGGCTATTTCTGTTATCGTCGAGGCAATCGCTTGTGCCTGTTCAGAGGCTGCCGCTGACTCTGCCGAAATCGCCATAACCTTTTGATTCGTTTCGTTAAAATTGGCGTCGATATTCTGAACCATGGCACGGAGATTGGCTAGCATCTCGTTGAAGGCAATCCCAAGTGAGCGAATTTCATTGTCCGCCTTGGAAAGCTCAATATCCTCACTAATTTCTCCGCCTGCCGCCTTCAGGGCACCCTGTTCAAGCCTCTTCAGCGGATTGATGATAAAGCCTGCGGCAAAAAAGGCTAAGATCCCCGACCAAATCACGCCAAGTAATAGGGTCATAATGGTGAACGGGATTTCTCCAATACTGATATAGTCCTTGACAAACGGGTATACAAAATAGATAAAAAATGCACTGGTTGTATAGGTAATCATAGCAAGTGTCGTTGTAAACACAACAAGCTGCTTTCGTAGTCCCGATTTATGCTGCCGTTTCTGCACCTCTAGCCGCCTCCCTCTCCCTGCTCAAAATCTGCTTTTATTCTCATTTCGCCTGTATCCTTTTACTGTAATTTTTCCATAGCCTTTTCAATCGCTTCCTTAATTTCATGAAAGGCTTCTCGATAGATATCAACAGATCCGCCGAATGGGTCGGCAATATCAGGATAGCCTTCCATCTTCGCATATTCCTTTAAGGTAAACGTTTTCGAACGAGCCTGCGAATATCGAGCTAAAATGGTTTCCTTGTGTCCAGTTGTCATCGTAAAAATATAGTCCGCCCATTCCACCTGATCCTCATCAAGCGTGGAGGCCTGATGTTGATGGGGAATCTTCTGTTCATCCAAGACCTTTATCGCATTCACAGAAGCCGCACTTCCCGATTGCGCATAGATTCCAGCCGACCGCACTTCCAACCCGGGAATCTCCATCTTTCGAAGAATCGATTCCGCCATCGGACTTCTGCATGTATTTCCTGTACAAACAAATAACACTTTCATCATCTCAACAGCTCCTTTACTTCACCCTTATCAGCCTTTTGAGACCCCACTAGCTTTTTATGTACGTACCACCTGCAGACTCGCTTCCCTTTTCCACTCTTCTAGGTCTTTTAGCCTGAAAAAACATTTATTTTAATCAATGAACAAGGATGAAAAATCCTTCTTTACTATTGTCTGCATATTATAGATTATAGAATAAATCTATCCGCTTCCATAGTCATATCAAGAATTTTTTTCTCGTTCTTACTAATTAGTCTTTGATTCTTGTCACTCTCACGTAAGAAAAAAGACACCCCTATAAGGATGTCGAAAAAGGGTCCTATTCGCGCATCGAATTTGTGTCTGGATTTTAATAAATGAAGTTAAAGTGGAAACAACAGCTTGATTCCGAAGAAAAGGAGGATGGCGCCACCAAGCACTTCACTATATTTTCCAAGCCAATCCTGAACGCGGCGGCCGATGAGTAAACCCGTCCAAGACAAAATCGTCGCACCCGCACCGAAGCAAGCCAGCACCAGCAGGGTTTGTGCACCGTAAATTCCTAATGACAGTCCTACCGAGAAGCTATCCAGACTGACACTCAGCGCAAATAGAATTAAACCAAAGCCGACCGGTGTAATCAGGCTTCCTTCCTCCTTTGCCAAACTCGACCAAATCATCTGCACTCCTAAAATGAGCAGGAGCGCTCCGCCAATATAGACCGCAATCTCCCCGAACTGCTCCGATAAAAAGCGGCCGGCGACCATTCCTAACAGAGGCATAAAAATATGAAAAATTCCAATCGTGATTCCAATTTTAAAAACCTGCCGGAGCCTTAGCTTGTACATGCCCATCCCCAAGCTAATCGAAAAGGCATCCATCCCCAGCGCAATACCCATAATCATAATCGTAATGATTTCCCCCATAATTGGCGGCATCCCAATTCCCCCTCGGACGTGCTATTTCAACATATGCAAGTCCAAGTCCATTTAGAAGCAGGAGTTTTTTTACGAAAGCATGAGCTGTTGGCACCTTCATTTTTACAATTAATGTAAAAATACGGATATAGTGGTCAAAACCGCGGATATGATGCTAAAAAGCGCGGATAACTAGCCGATAAACGTGGATATATCCCCAAAATCCGCGGATATCCCCTAACTGGAGGTTATCCACATTTCTTTTTCCGAAAAAACGTCTTAAAAGAGGGGGGAATGATTGAATTTGTGGATAGTTATTGGGGAAAAGCAGCCTATTTGTTTATAATTCCACCCCTCTTACTTCACATCAAGATTCATATTGTGGATGATTTATGTAAAAATCGCCCCTTTTCCACATAAACAGAGTCGCTGTTAGAAAGGAAATGTGGATAGCCTGTTACATAAGACCTTTTTACAGTAATAAAATAGCCCTTTCCCCAAAATCTGTGGGTAAGCTGTTGAAAACAATCCCGAAGTGTTGTAAATGACCGTTCAATTCAGCTTCTACAACATCCACTTCATTGATGCTATAATAGGCTGGCAATGATTCTTATAGAAAGTTGGAGATTGATGATGAAGAAAAAATATATATATATCGGTGCAGGGCTTTTGCTCTTTCTTCTTTTATTTTATGGTACCTATGAATTAGCCTCCTCAAGGACGTTTCAGCTGTTTGGCGGCTTAACGGATCAGGTGGAGACGAAGGAAAAGGTCGTGGCCTTGACCTTTGATGATGGACCGAGTGAAAACGTCAAGGAAATCCTGCCGCTATTGGACCAGTACAAGGTGAAGGCGACGTTTTTTCTCATCGGTCAGGATATCGAGCAGCATCCTGACGAAGCCAAGCAAATGGTAGCAGCCGGACACCAAATTGGCAATCACACCTATTCCCATAAACGCATGGTGTTCAAATCGCCTTCTTATATCAAAGAAGAGCTTGAAAATACCGATCAGCTGATTCGGGAGGCCGGGTATAAGGACGTGATTGACTTTCGACCGCCATACGGCAAAAAGCTTATCGGATTGCCGTATTATTTAAATCGATTAAACAAGGAAACGATCACCTGGAATCTGGAGCCTGACAGCTTCTACAGCACCGCCGCCGACAAAATCAATTATATCGAGGAAAATATTGAGCCAGGCTCGATTATTCTGCTGCACCCGATGTATGCCGATGCGGACGAGGTTCTCGAAACAATCGAGGGAGTTATTCAATCACTCCAGCAAAAGGGCTATACCTTCGTCACCGTCGATGAATTGCAAAGCATTGAATCCTAGTTACTTCACTCACACCACACGAAAAAAGCATCTGGTATTGAGCTCCACGCTGCTCATTCCAGATGCTTTTTTTCATCCACTTATTACTCGCTGTCCAGCTGCCTTTAAAAGCCGATTCATAATCGCATTTCCAACACCTTCAGTTGGAAACATCTCACTATAGATGACATCAATATCCTGTTTATTAAAGCTGCGCAGGGCTTCATAAATGGAGCTCGCAACACTTTCAAGATGTGCACGCTCACCGCAGGCAAAAATATAATCCGCATCATAATAGGTTTCGTTCTCCTTTGTTGTCAGAACGCCCACCCGCCTGCCTTCACGACGCTGCTCATTGATGTGCCGTTGGATGGCCTCTTTTGTGCCCTCAACAAGATAGAGCGGTGCATCCGGTGCATAATGGCGGTATTTCATGCCCGGTGATTTCGGCGCTTCCTTTTCATCACTCAAGGCTGGATCAACCTGAACCTCGCCGACTACCTGCTCGAGCTGCTCTCTTGTGACACCGCCCGGCCTTAGAATAATCGGAATTTCCGTTGTACAATCAATCACCGTCGATTCCACACCAACCCCTGTCGGACCACCGTCGACGATGCCGGCAATTCTACCGTCCAAATCCTCTTTTACATGGGAGGCCGTTGTCGGACTTGGCTTTCCGGAACGGTTGGCACTTGGCGCTGCAATCGGTAGCCCCGCTGCCTTTAGTACCGCAAGTGCAACTGGATGGTCCGGCATTCTCACGGCAACCGTATCAAGTCCTGCCGTTGCTCTATTGGAAATAAATCCCTTTTTCAACGGAAAAATAATGGTTAACGGGCCTGGCCAAAAGCGGTCCATCAGCAGCTGAGCATTGGCTGAAATGCTTTCAACAAAGGCAGCAAGCTGGCTTTGCTCAGCGATATGGACGATTAATGGATTATCACTCGGGCGGCCCTTTGCTGTAAAAATTTTCTCAACCGCCTGGTCCTCACGTGCATTCCCACCCAGTCCGTATACCGTTTCAGTCGGAAATGCGACGACTTCATTTTTTGCTAAAAGATGAGCGGCCTGTTGAATCTGTGGATAATTTTCCAGATTATCCACAAACTTATCCACTGACCAATAATTTGTCTTCATCATTTTCCACCTTCAAAATTACCAAAATTTACGCTAATTTCCTCTGAAAGTATAGTAGAAGCTGGGGAACAACACAAGTCTTATCCACAATTTGTGGATAAAAACATTCATTTTGTGGATAATTTTGTGGATATTAGCAGGTTTTACAGGGCAATTTTCAGAAAAACCGAGTTATCCACAGTAAGAATATGCTGAACATGACCTGCTTGGGATAACGCAGGTGGCAGCTCTGATTTCTTAATCTGTTGAAAACCGAGTAGCTCCACCAGCTTAACGGCACCGATTTTATTAGTGGCCATAAATATTTCTGTCATTCCCTTTTCCGTCGCCAGCAGAAAAATCTGTTCAAATAGAATATAGACATCATTTTTCATCGTTTGCGACGTCATTACGAGCGAACGCAATAAACCGACCTCGCCAAACTGCTCAATTCCAATAGTCGCCTGGATGTCCCCCACTTCATCCTCCATGATTAGGAAGGAATCAATCGTCCCTGACACTCCCTCCGCACTCAGTCCGGCCTTCTCTAGAAAAGTCACCAGGTTATCCACATCATTCGTAAGTGCACACCGAATCACAGCGCTCATAGAACTCCCTCCTCGTTTCATCTCGATAAACTATTAATATGAAACAATAGAGAAAGTAGAACCAGTATTTTGAAATAAGCTGGTATGATTAGCATAGAAATCCGTTTACTTATCCATTGAAAAAGGGAAAGAATCTCTTCTTCCCTTGCTTAACCAAATAGCTTGTCCCAGATTTCTTTGACAAAAAATTTCACTTCAACAGGCTGCTCATCCTCACCTGTGAATACAGGAGCTGATTGTGATTGCTTGTTTTCTTTATCCACAGCTGGCTGTTCCGGATTGACTTCTTCTTCTTCTACTTCAGCGGCTGCTTCCTTTTGACTGTCTTCGGCTGGAGCAACTTCTTTTGAATCCGTAACGACTTCTTCCATCACTTCAACTACTGCTTCGACTGCTTCTGTCTGCTCCACGCTGTCCTTTTGTTCCTCAGCTTCTACTGCTGTCTTTTTCTTGTCTTGATTTTTAGTATTCTTTTCATCCTGCGTATTATCCTCGTTATCGGCTATTTTTTCCTCTTCCTCATCAAATCCTTCGCTTACAGCGACGCCGTTTGAAAAATCTAAAAAGCATAGCGGCGGGAATAATACGCACCACCAGTTGGCGCCTGTTCCCTCCCCAAGGGTAATCAAAATCGCCTCATATTGACCGGCTGGATATAAAAATTGTCCATAAAGCTTCGTTGGGAATTCGACGACCCCGAATTCAACCTTAACGGTTTGGTTTACCTTTTCTTTAGCCATTACCGCTTCAGCCATTTGCTGAATTTCCGGAATCCCAGCCTTAATCACTTCTCTTGCCGCCTCCTTGGAGGTAAGCTCTGCGACCCATTTGGTAATTTCCTCATTGACCTCATCGCGGACCATTCGCTTGATTTCCTGATCCTTACTGCTGTCGCTGTTAGCCAAAATGCGTAGACGAATCGCATCATTAGGTATGACTAAAGCATCGTTTGCCGTTACTTCATTTTTCGGTATATATAGGCTTAAAATTGTACCAATTGATAGGATAAATAGATAAATGATTGCTAGATTTTTTCGTTTCATGTTTGGCACCGTCCCTTCACTAACCCATTGTGGACACGATGCCGGAATTTTAAACTAGCAAAAAGGTAAATATTTTTTAATAGATTAGCTGACTAATGATGTCCTATTGGTGTCAGGCACCGCACATGGACACTATTCATGATTTTGCCTTTTTACGGTGCCTGGCACCGCATCGGTTTCCATGAAGACCATTCTGTCTTTTCCATTTATGTCATAGACGGTTTCGATATGTGCGGTAGGAAATGCTTGACGTAGCAATTCCATGACAGCCCCGCTTTGACCGGCGCCGACTTCAAAGCCGACGAGTGCTTTTTCTTTTAGCACAGACGGCAGCTCCTCGGCAAATCTCCGGTACAAGTCCAGTCCATCCTCACCGGCAAACAGCGCACTATAGGGCTCGTGCTCTGTTACAACCTCTGACATGTCTACACTATCGCCGACTGGAATATAGGGAGGATTAGAGATGACCACATCAAACCTGCGGCCACTCACAATAAACGGCTGCAGCAAGTCACCTTGTACAAACTCAACCTCTGCTCCTAATCTCTCTGCATTTCCACGGGCCACAGCCAATGCAGTGTCAGAAATATCACTCGCTGTAACCGTGAGCTCCGGCTTTTCTAATTTGAGCGAAACCGCAATTGCCCCGCTGCCTGTTCCAATATCAACAGTCTCCACAGGCTGCCCGTCGCCAAACAAGCGGGAAATCCGCTCCAAGGCCCCAAGCACAAGCTCCTCAGTCTCAGGTCTTGGGATCAATACACACTCATTCACCCGAAAGCTGCGTCCATAAAACTCCTCATGACCGATGATATACTGAACCGGCGTCCCCTCACCATGAAGCTCTACCGCGCCGCGGAATCGTTTTTCCACTTCCGCATCAAGCTCCTCACGCAAATTGGCCAAAAGCGTTGTTCGATTCGTATCTAAGAAATAACGCAGCAATAGTTCACCAGCATTTTCGTCCCGATTCTTTTCTTTTAAAAAAAGAGAAGCCCATTTAAGAGCTTCATACACTTTCGTCATATCTTAATCCTCTGCGCTTTCCAGCTTGCTTGATTGTTCTTCCATAATCAGAGCATCGATGATGTCATCTAGTTTTCCCTGTAGGATTTGATCAAGCTTTTGGATTGTGAGACCGATACGGTGGTCTGTCACGCGGTTTTGCGGGAAGTTATATGTGCGAATCCGCTCGGAACGGTCACCTGTCCCGACAGCCGATTTACGCTGCTGGTCATATTCCGCCTGCGCTTCACGCTGGAACTTATCATATACACGGGCACGAAGAACCTTCATCGCCTTTTCTTTGTTCTTAATTTGTGATTTTTCATCCTGACAGGATACAACTGTATTTGTTGGAATATGGGTTAAACGAACGGCTGACATCGTCGTGTTAACACTTTGTCCACCAGGTCCACTCGATGCAAATGTGTCGACGCGGATATCCTTATCATGTAGCTCCACTTCGACTTCCTCTGTTTCCGGAAGAACCGCGACGGTTGACGTGGATGTATGGATACGACCGCCTGATTCTGTTTCAGGGACACGCTGCACACGATGGGCACCATTTTCATATTTCAACTTGGAATACGCGCCTTTACCATTAATCATAAAGATAATCTCTTTATAGCCGCCGACACCTGTTGTGCTGGCTTCGATAACATCTGTTTTCCAGCCTTGCGCTTCCGCAAACTTGCTGTACATACGGTATAGGTCACCAGCAAAAAGGGCTGCTTCGTCACCACCGGCAGCGCCGCGGATTTCCATAATAACGTTTTTATCATCATTAGGGTCCTTAGGAATCAAGAGAATTCTTAGTCTTGCTTCCAGCTCTTCCATGCGGTCCTCTAGCTCAGAAAGCTCTTCCTTCACCATTTCCCGCATATCTGAGTCAAGCTTTTCCTCAAGCATTTCCTTTGCATCACTGATTTGCTCTTTTACTTCCTTATATTCACGATAAGCCATGACAGTTTCCTGGATATCGGACTGCTCTTTTGAGTAGTCACGCAGCTTATTTGTATCACTGACAATCGCCGGGTCGCTTAACAGCTCATTTAGCCTTTCATAGCGATCCTCTACGGCTTGAAGACGATCAAACACGGTCATTCACCTCAATTAGTAAAATAAAAATGATAATGTAAATTTATATTCAATTCAGAAGCAAGACTTATAGTGAACAGAATCATTTCATTCTGCAAAACTTACTCCCTACAATGCTCTTTTAAACCCATAACATTCTAATTATAGTATAGGCAATACTCTTCGTCAAAACCCATTAAATTTGGAAGCAGGAGAACCGTTCCTCTGCTACCTGCTGCACGGGGACGCTTCTTCTGCTTCCAATTGTCTTTGAACATCAAAAAACAGGCAAGACTGAAACTTGCCTGTTTTTTCGTTCAATATTACTTAAGACCGTATTTTTTGTTGAAACGATCAACACGACCGCCGGCTTCAGCGAATTTTTGACGTCCTGTGTAGAATGGATGACATTCTGAACATGTCTCAACACGGATTGATTCCTTTACTGAGCCAGTTTCAAATTCGTTACCACAAGCACATTTCACTGTTGCTTTTTTGTAGTTAGGATGAATTCCTGCTTTCATTCCTTTTCAGCTCCTTCCGCCCTGAATCTTTCGAAACAGAGTTATATGTTACAGCGTGACGATAGTACGCTAGTTTTTACTGAAAAACACTCTTCATATTATAGCAAGGACTATTTTGAAATGCAACTTCTGTTTTATTCCTATTTTTTAACAACGTTGTTGATTTCCGTTCCAGGCACTACGCTTTCCGCAAAATGGAATAATCCTATCCCTTTTACGATCTCTTCGCCTTCATCTCATCACTCAACGCGGCAAAGAAGTCTTCGTTTGATCTTGTTTGCTTTAGCTTGCGGAGGAATTTCTCGGCAAAGTCTGGTGAGTCTGACATCGATTTGCGGATAGCCCATAGTAGGTCGAGACGGTCTTTTGGAATGAGAAGCTCTTCCTTCCGTGTACCTGAGCGACGAATGTCGATGGCCGGGAAGATTCTTCTTTCTGCCAATGAGCGGTCAAGGTGAAGCTCCATATTACCGGTTCCTTTAAATTCCTCATAAATCACATCGTCCATACGGGAGCCTGTATCAACCAACGCCGTTGCTAGAATCGTTAAGCTTCCGCCTTCTTCAATGTTTCGAGCCGCTCCGAAGAAGCGCTTTGGACGGTGGAACGCTGCCGGGTCAATCCCACCTGAAAGTGTACGGCCGCTTGGCGGAATCACAAGGTTATAGGCACGAGCCAATCTCGTAATACTATCCATTAAAATGACAACATCGCGCTTGTGCTCAACCAAGCGCATCGCACGCTCTAGCACGAGCTCCGCGACTTTAATATGGTTTTCCGGTACCTCGTCAAAGGTTGAGCTGACAACATCACCGACAACTGAGCGTTCAATGTCTGTTACCTCTTCCGGACGCTCATCGATCAAGAGCACAATCAGCTCTGCCTCCGGATGATTGGTTGTCACACTGTTAGCGATTTCCTTAATCAGCATCGTTTTTCCGGCCTTTGGCGGAGCCACGATTAAACCACGCTGACCAAAGCCAACCGGTGCCACAACATCCATGATGCGCGTTGAAATATTTTTATTTGTCGTTTCAAGCTTCATTTGTCTATCTGGATATAACGGGGTCAACCCAGGGAAATGTACCCGTTCCTTCGAGGTTTCCGGATCATCGCCATTAACGGCTTCAACCTGCAGTAAGCCGAAATAACGTTCATTTTCCTTCGGTGGACGTACCTTACCTGAAACCTTATCCCCGTTTCTTAAATCAAATCGACGAATTTGTGAGGCCGAAATGTAAATATCCTCTGAGCTTGGAGAGTAATTGATCGGTCTTAAAAACCCAAAGCCCTCTGATTGGATGATTTCAAGGACACCTTCCATGAAAAAGTACCCTTCCTGCTCAGCACGTGCTTTCAATATGGCGAAAATTAATTCCTTTTTAGTCAGTTTGCTGTAGTAGGACACCTTATATTCGCGAGCTAATTCATAAAGCTCCTTTAACTTCATATTCTCTAAACTTGATATATTTAATCCCATGATTCCACCACTCTTTTGAATTTTCAATCATTCCCTCCACGAGCAGAACATTCAGGCAGTATTGTATGAAAGGCAAATGGAAAGATTTTAATAACACTTGAGGTTCTTGCTTTTTGAAGAATGTCTTGTACGTGAGTTTTGAATATTTGAAGACAAAAATAATGTTAATTTTACCTTCTCCTGTGAAACTTAACAATATTATTTTAAAAAAATTTTGGGAATGAAAGGTTTTTTTATCTATATGAAAGTGCAGCAGCTACAAAAGAAGCTGATTAATAGCTGCTGCTTTCCCTAACTGAAAGGAAAGTATAGATTATTTTCTATACATGGAAGGCTGTTTGCCCTCACCTGTGGGAGGGAGGGCGTTACTATGATTTGATTCTGCGCTAGCTTTGCTGCTTTTAAGTTTCAGACACTTCGCTTTCCGCTTCATCCTTCTCCATCATTATCTAATGACTAGGTTAGGCTTTTTCTTCAGGCTGTGTGTTCCCTCAATGAAACGAACTGTACCTGATTTGGCACGCATAACAACAGAATGGGTAGTGGCATGTGAGCCCTTGAACTGAACTCCACGCAGTAATTCTCCATCTGTAATACCTGTTGCCGCGAAAATAGCGTCGTCACCCTTGACTAAGTCATCCATAAGAAGGACCTTGCTTGGGTCAACCCCCATGCTTAGGCAGCGTTGTAATTGTGCATCATCCTCTGGCAGTAATTTTCCCTGCAGCTCGCCGCCGAGACATTTTAGCGCAACCGCCGCTAGGACACCCTCAGGAGCGCCACCGGCACCAAATAAAATGTCTACGCCGGTAAAATCAAACGCGGTGTTAATCGCTCCTGCAACATCACCATTATCAATTAGCTTAATCCGTGCGCCTGCTTCTCTGATTTGCTGAATGATATGGGCATGACGGTCACGATTTAAAATGGTTGCTACAACATCTTCAATATTTTTGTTTTTCGCTTTTGCCACTGCTTTAAGGTTATCAATAACCGGTGCATTGATATCAATACAGCCAACGCATTCAGGACCAACAGCAATTTTGTCCATATACATATCAGGGGCATGAAGTAGGTTGCCTTTATCCGCAATAGCCAGAACAGCTAGTGCATTCCAGCCTCCGTTTGCCAGGATTTCTGTCCCTTCAACTGGGTCAACGGCTACATCCACCTCAGGTCCAACTCCAGTGCCAAGCTTTTCCCCGATATAAAGCATTGGTGCTTCATCCATTTCCCCTTCACCGATCACGACTGTACCCTTCATATCGACGGTATTAAAAATGTCGCGCATTGCGGTTGTGGCTGCTCCATCTGCTTCATCCTTTTTACCGCGGCCCATCCAACGTGCAGATGACTGTGCAGCTCCTTCTGTTACACGAACCAACTCCATTGTTAAACTTCTTTCCACTTTCGTTCCCCCCTAGTTTTCCCTCTGGTATGCAAATCCTAGCTGTCTTTTTACTTGAAAGCCCAAAAATGCGATTTCCGCATTTAGGTTCTCCTGCTCCGTCATACTAATACTATCAAGTACTGGCGTCGCGAGTAAACGATGCGTATTCCGTCCACCAGCTCCTAAGCATTTTTCGTCTGCTCGATTTCATCCTTGGACAAGTTCTCACGCCAAACTGTGGCGCCAAGACCGTTCAATTTTTCAACCATATGACTATATCCACGATCAATATGCTCAAGCCCTGTTACTTCTGTCACGCCTTCAGCCATCAGGCCGGCAATCACTAGCGCCGCACCTGCGCGCAGGTCACTCGCTTTTACCTTTGCCCCCTCAAGCTGAATCGGTCCATTAATAACGGCCGAGCGTCCTTCTACTTTAATCGTTGCATTCATTCTTCTTAGCTCATCAATATGCTTAAAGCGCGCACCGTAAATCGTATCGGTGACAATGCTTGTCCCCTCTGCTCTTGTTAAAAGAGCGGTAAGCGGCTGCTGCAGGTCGGTTGGAAAGCCTGGGTACACAAGCGTTTTAATGTCGACTGCCTTCATATTTGGAACGGAACGAACAAATACCTGGTCGTCCCCGACTTCAATATGAACATCCATTTCCCGCAGCTTCGCAAGCAAGGACTCCAAATGGTGCGGAATCACATTGTCAACCAGCACCCCTTCACCAGCAGCTGCACCGAGAATAATATATGTACCTGCTTCAATCCGGTCCGGAATAATCGTGTGACGGCAGCCATGCAGATTGTCTACCCCTTCAATTCGAATCACATCCGTACCCGCCCCTTTAATCTTCGCTCCCATGTTTGTGAGCAGGGTCGCTACATCGATGATTTCCGGCTCCTTGGCTGCATTTTCAATAATTGTTCTGCCTTTGGCACGAACAGCCGCCAGCATGATGTTGATTGTCGCGCCAACACTGACGACGTCTAAGTAAATCCGGGCACCCCTTAGTTCATCTGCACGCAGATAAATCGCACCCTGTTCATTGCTGACAGAGGCACCAAGCGCTTCAAAGCCTTTAATATGCTGGTCAATGGGACGCGGTCCAAGATGACAGCCGCCAGGCAAACCAATCACGGCTTTCTTGAAGCGACCAAGCATCGCCCCCATCAAATAATAGGATGCGCGCAGCATTTTGACTTTTCCGTTCGGCAGGGGCATGGAAATCATTTTTGAAGGGTCAACCGTCATATCATTGTCGGTAAAATCCACTTTTCCGCCAATTTCCTCTAGCAAACCTTTAAGAATCTGGACATCAGAAATATCTGGCAGCCCTTCAATCGTTACAGGTGAATCAGCAAGAATAGTAGCCGGTATTAACGCGACCGCACTATTTTTGGCCCCGCTAATCCGAACTGTCCCTTTTAACGGATAGCCGCCTGCAATCATTAATTTTTCCATTTTTAACTCCCTTCAAAGTCATGTTGTGAACTTATATTTATTCTTCCTCATTTCAGAGAATCATGCTTGTCTCTTTCGAAGGCTAGATTGGTCATTACTTGTTTTTTACATTCATCCTTTATTTTACACAAAAAAGAAGCGACTTCTATCAAATTGGAAAAATTTTTCCCTATTTTAATAAAATTTTTCTGAAAAAGCTATATCGGAAAAGTAATTCGCAAGGTTTTACAGGGGGAAAGGCTGACTACATTTCGGTCATTATTTCGTTTTGGCTGAAAAGATTAGGAGGTTAGCGCCGTGAAGACGAAGGTTGAAGTGCTATTTATAGGGAAGCGCTCTTTTGCGAGGCGCTTCCGCTTTACATTATTAAGAATGAAGTTAACGTGTTTTCCAATCAGCCAAGAAAGCTTCAATTCCTTTGTCTGTTAAAGGATGATTAAATAATTGCTTAATGACCTTGAATGGAATGGTTGCGATATGGGCACCTCTTAAGGCAGCATCCGTTACGTGCTGAGGATGTCTGATGGAAGCAGCGATAATTTCAGTTTCAAGACCGTGAATCGCAAAGATTTCAGCGATAGTTGAAATTAAATCCTGCCCGTTATAACCGATATCATCCAGTCTGCCAACGAATGGTGAAACATATGTAGCACCTGCTCTAGCAGCCATCAATGCTTGGTTGGCACTGAAAATAAGCGTTACATTTGTTTTGATGCCTTCCTTTGACAGTGCTGAAACAGCCTTCATTCCATCTGGAGTCATAGGAATTTTCACTGTAATATTTGGTGCGATGGCAGCCAATTCTTTTCCTTCTCTAATCATACCTTCAGCATCAAGCGCGATTACTTCTCCACTTACTGAACCTGGAACAAGTGTTGCAATTTCACGCAGGCGGTCATGAAAAGAAATATTTTTCTCTTTTGCCACAAGGGAAGGATTCGTTGTTACACCAGAGATGATCCCTAGTTCATGCGCCTCTTTGATTTCGTCCATATTTGCAGTATCGATAAAAAACTTCATTGGTATACCCCTTTCATATTAAAAAAATCGCTAAGTATAGCTAATTTTTATTATTCAC
The DNA here is from genome assembly GCF_900104575.1 of Bacillus tuaregi. Taxonomy (NCBI): domain Bacteria; kingdom Bacillati; phylum Bacillota; class Bacilli; order Caryophanales; family Bacillaceae; genus Bacillus; species Bacillus tuaregi. Next base: position 267,396 of record NZ_LT629731.1, on the reverse strand, counting down.
ATTCTTTTGCCGAAAAAGCAAGGGTTTCCTTTTTATGTAATAATGCATTGAAAACCGCCTTTAAGAAGGCGGTTTTCTCTTGTCAAAGGTCTCAGCTTAGGCTTTGCCTGAAGAACCGAATTCACGGATCTTGCCGATAACTGTTTCTTTGATAACTTCACGTGCAGGTCCTAAGTATTTACGTGGATCATACACTTCTTTGTCATTTTCTAATACTTCACGAACACGCTTTGTGGACGCAATTTGGTTTTCTGTATTTACGTTGATTTTTGCTGTACCTAATGAAATGGCCTGTTGGATATCCTTTGTTGGGATTCCAGTTCCGCCGTGAAGAACAAGCGGTACACCTGTAGCATCGCGAACCTCTTCCATTTCTTTAAAGCCTAGGTTTGGTTCACCTTTGTAAGGTCCGTGTACAGAACCAAGCGCTGGTGCCAGGCAGTCAATACCTGTACGCTTTACAAGCTCCTCACACTCTTTTGGATCAGCATAGATTACGCCTTCAGCTACTACGTCATCTTCCTGTCCACCCACTGTACCAAGCTCAGCTTCAACTGAAACTCCTTTTGAATGAGCATATTCAACCACTTTTGTTGTGGTTTCAATGTTTTCTTCAAATGGGTGGTGTGATGCATCTATCATAACAGAAGTAAAGCCGGCATCAATTGCCTCTTTACATTTATCAAAGCTGGATCCATGATCTAAATGAATCGCAACTGGAACAGTGATTTTTAGATCCTCTAATAACCCTTCAACCATTTTTACAATCGTTTTGAATCCACTCATGTAACGAGCAGCACCTTCAGAAACACCAAGAATAACTGGTGATTTTTCCTCTTCTGCAGCTTGAAGAATTGCTTGAGTGTACTCAAGGTTATTAATGTTAAATTGGCCTACGGCATAGCCCTCTGATTTTGCTTTATTTAGCATTTCAGTCATAGATACTAAAGGCATATGTGTTCCTCCCTTTTCTTAAATGTTCATTCCATATAATACTTATGTTTACAGTTTTCCTTTTAAAGCTGAAAGTATGTAAATGACTTTATACAGAACGAAGGAATAAACATTCATTGCAAATTCCAATTTGTATCATATCAAAATAATGATAGAAATGCTAATGTTCCAGATAAGTTTTACAAATGAATTTTAAGCTACAAAAAGGGTAACCGCTTCCAAGTGGATAAGGAATACAATAGGCTAAAAGTGTCTATTTTTCGACTTTTATACTGTTTTACTCAGCTAAATATTTTGCCACGGCAACACGGATATCTTCAATATCGAACGGCTTGGCAAAATGGGTAATCGCACCCAAATCCATTGCTTCCTGGATCATATCGAGCTCTCCGTAGGCAGTCATGAGGACCACCTTAATATCAGGAATCATTTCCTTCATTCTCTTCAGAATCTCAATTCCATCCATGCCAGGAATTTTCATATCCAAAAGAACCAAGTCCGGGACATTTTCTTTCACAATTTCGATTGCCTGCAAACCATTCGCAGCCTGGTATGTATCATAGCCCTCCTTTTGCAGTACTTCATTTAGCAATATACGAATCCCGAACTGATCATCTACAATTAGTATTTTCTTTTCCATTGTGACACCTCTTCCTCTGCATTGTAATTCTACTATATTGATTCATTTTACGGATTTCACTATTTTGAACATATTTACTCTTATATTCATATTACATTCTATTTCAGCATTTGAAAATCCTTCCTTGGAAAGAACTATTCTATAACACAATTTACCGTCTATAGGGTCGTTTCCATAAATATACATTTAGGTTTGTAATTTTCTGAAATATAACTGCTGTATTAGCACTTACACGCATTCCTGTTTATCAATGACGTGTACTAGTATAGAGCTTCCTTTTGGTTTATCATTTATGTGTGTTAGTATATACATGGTTTGTGTATTACTAAAAGATCTTAGCTGTTCTTTTTTACAAAAGTAATGTGGAGGAGATTTGGATTGTTAAAAATTTTTGCTACCCAGTTAAACGGATTATTTACTAAGATTCGCGAGGAGCAAATCGAGAATATAGAGGACGGCGCACGGTTGCTTGCCCAGGCCGTTATTGCTGACGGAAAGATTTATGTCTATGGCAGTGCGGAAATGTCTGCTATCACGAGTGAGGCTACTAGCGGCGCCGAGCCGCTTACCCATGGTGCCGTGATGACGTTAGATGATATCGATCAAATAAGCTCTGTCGATAGAGTCCTACTCGTGACGCGCTATTCCACAGACAGGGAAGCCCTCGAAGTGGCGAAAAGGCTGTCCGACCAAGGTACCCCGTTCGTAGCCTTGTCCACACATCAGGAATCAGATGATCCATCGTTTACCGATATGGCGGATGTCTCAATCGATTTGTCGCTACATAAGGGCCTAGTACCAAACGATGACGGTGGACGGAGCGGATACCCCTTCTCGATGTCTGCCTTGTATGCCTATTATGGGTTGAAATTTACCATTGATGAGATTTTGGCGGATTATTAATCAGAAGTTAGTAAAGTTTAGCAGGAAAAAGAAAAAGCCTTGTTTGTACAAGGCTTTTTGCTTACTTCTCTTCATTATATTTTAAAGACGCTCCGATAAAGTCACGGAATAACGGCTGTGGACGGTTTGGTCTTGAGATAAACTCCGGATGGAATTGAGACGCTACGAACCATGGGTGGTCCTGAAGCTCGACGATTTCCACTAGACGACCATCAGGGCTTGTTCCTGAGAACACAAAGCCTGCCTTTTCCATTTGTGGACGGTATTGATTGTTGAACTCATAACGGTGGCGGTGACGCTCATATACCACCTCATCCTGGTACGCTTCGTATGCTTTTGTCCCTTCAGCCAGCTTACAAGGATATAAACCAAGGCGAAGTGTACCACCAAGATCCTCGATATCCTTTTGCTCTGGAAGCAGGTCAATAATCGCATGCGGTGTTTCCGGATAAATCTCGGATGAATGCGCTCCTTCTAAGCGAAGGACATTGCGCGCGTACTCGATGGATGCCAGCTGCATGCCTAAGCAAATTCCTAGGAATGGACGCTTTTGTTCACGAGCATAGCGAATCGCAGAAATTTTTCCTTCAATTCCACGGTCACCGAAGCCTCCTGGTACAAGAACTCCATCCACATCGTCTAATAGCTCAGCAGCATTTTCATCATTAATATTTTCGGAATTAATCCATTTGATTTCAATATCGGAATCAAATGCATAACCAGCGTGCTTTAATGCCTCGACAACAGATAGATAAGCATCCTGAAGCTCAACATATTTTCCAACTAGACCAATGGTTGTCTTTTTAGAAAGATTACGTACCTTGTTAAGCAGGGCTGTCCATTCTGTCATTTCTGCATCACGGCATTCCAGCTTTAAATGATTGCAGACAATCGAATCCATATTTTGCTCCTGAAGCGCTAATGGAATCGATAATAGATGATCAGCATCCTCACATTCGATAACCGCTTTTTTATCAATATCACAGAAAAGGGCAATCTTATCCTTCATATCCTGTGTCATTGGCATTTCGGTACGAACGACAATGATATTCGGCTGAATTCCAAGGCTGCGCAGCTCCTTAACACTGTGCTGTGTCGGCTTTGTTTTCATTTCACCGGCTGCCTTAATGTAGGGCACTAATGTACAGTGAATGTACATGACGTTATCTGCACCAACATCACTTTTCACCTGACGGATCGCTTCTAGGAATGGCAGTGATTCGATGTCTCCAACCGTACCACCGATTTCAGTAATGACAACATCCGCGTTTGTTTCACGGCCTGAGCGGAATAAGCGCTCTTTGATTTCGTTCGTAATATGTGGAATAACCTGAACCGTACCGCCTAAGTAATCACCGCGGCGCTCTTTTTTCAATACAGCTGAATAGACTTTACCTGTCGTGACGTTGCTGTATTTGTTTAGGTTAATATCAATAAAACGTTCATAGTGCCCTAAGTCCAAATCCGTTTCGGCACCATCATCTGTTACAAACACTTCACCATGCTGGTATGGACTCATCGTTCCTGGGTCCACGTTAATGTATGGATCAAATTTTTGAATCGTTACATTAACTCCACGGTTTTTCAATAATCGGCCTAATGAGGCAGCTGTAATTCCCTTTCCCAGTGACGAAACAACGCCACCTGTCACAAAAATATATTTTGTCATGATTAAAATTCCCCCTCCATAACAGTTTGTACAAATTCTCTTTTATTTAAAGACAGTAAATAAGTGAAATATGATGAATTTCCAGTTACACTGGTTAAACATAAAAAAACATACCTACGAAAAGCAGCATAGGATGCATGGAAAAACGCTGCCCTACTGACGCGGACAGGTAGACCTTCACAAGGGAAGGCACATGAAATTAATAGGGGAAATCACGAAAAAAACAAAAACGCTCCGCTTACCTTTTTAGCAAAGTAAGGGAGCGCTACACACAAATAAATATCCGTTCCTCATTGAGGAGCCCAAAAAGTATTCTACAAGTGTCAGTACAAAAAGTCAATATGAAAATTAATCGTGGTCTTCATCTAACTCCAGTTCATCTTCTTCTAGTTCTTCTTCTTCCTCATCCAATTCGAAGTCTTCATCTATTTCTTCATCCAGATCTAAATCCTCATCATCGTCCTCTATGTCAAGGTCGTCGTCATCATCTAGATCATCATCATCTTCATCGATGTCCAAGTCATCATCTAAATCCTCATCGTCGTCATCATCTAATAAATCATCATCAAGCTCATCGAAGACATCTTCTTCAAAATCATCTAGTTCTAAATCGTCTTCGACAACCTTCTTCGCTTTCTTCTTCTTCTTAGCCTTCACAGGGTTGACGATTTCTTCTACTACCTGGTCAACTGGGTACCAGACACGAAGACCCCATTGATTGTCACCAATCGCTAGGAAGCGTCCGTCTATATTTAAATCGGTATAGAACTGAGCAATTCGCTTTTTCAGTTCCTCTTCAGTAATTCCAGCAACCTTAGCAATTTCTTCCGTTAATTCTTTAAAAGAAATAGCTGCTTTTCTTTCTTCCATGATTTCGTACGCAATCTCTATTAAAGACATTTCCTTAATTTCTTCTTGTGAATACTGAGCTAAACTCAAGATCCGCACTTCCTTTCTATCTAATCCCTTTCACTGCTGCCATACGTAAAGCCCGTCCAATGATAACAAATTACCGGGCGGCTGCTGTTCTTGGTTTTTAGTGAACATTTATGTAAGCTACCTTTAAACAATGAATCCATTTGTATTACGCTAAAATACATATTCTTCATTATAAACAAAATATTGGTGTTTATGCTAGGTTTAGCTGATGATTCTAGCAGATTTTTCACAACTATTTCTTTGACATCTGTAATTTATCCTTTAGCAGCTTTTTCTTGGCAGCAGTTTCTTTATTTGGCCGCTGACGAAGCTCTCTTCGGCCAAGCAGAAAGAAGTAGATAGAAAACAAAAAGAATGGAATGGCCCCGAGCTGTTGTTTGTAAAGATAATACGAAACGGTCAACGCTCCAGCCCAACTAATAATGATGATAATAAACCGCTTCAAGCCTTTCACATCCTGAACTAGAAAATAATGGTGAAGACTTTAACAGCCTTCCCATTTATTGTATTTCTCATAAGACCATACTATCACTTCTTTGTAAATTTGTTGTAAAAACCCCCATAATTATCTCTATAAATCCAAAAGAATTCATAAAATGTTAATAAGCTGTCACATTAAAGCGCCGGGGGACAGTCCCCCGGCGCTTTAACGCATTACCTCATTGGGGGTCTGTCCCCCAATGCTTTAACGTGGTAATCCACCGGGGGACTGTCCCCGGTGTTTTTGTTTACATGTTTCTCCGGTATTGGCCTCCTACTTCGTAGAGGGCACGGGTGATTTGACCGAGGCTGGCGACCTTGACGGTTTCCATGAGCTCACAGAAGATATTTCCCCCGCCTATCGCGGTTTCCTTCAGCCGCTCAAGCGCCTCAGCAACCACGTCCTGATGCCGCTCTTGAAACAAGCGTAAATTTCTAATCTGCGTTTCCTTTTCCTCCCGCGTCGACCGTGCCAACTGCATATTGTCCAGCTCTTCCTCCGCCTCTGCCTTCGGATTCAAGTACGTGTTCACACCAATAATCGGCAGCGCCCCGGTTGACTTCAATGTTTCATAGTACATCGACTGCTCCTGAATCTGTCCGCGCTGATACTGCGTTTCCATGGCACCAAGCACCCCGCCTCTGTCATCCAAGCGTTCAAACTCACGCAATACGGCTTCCTCCACAAGCTCAGTCAGCTCCTCAATCACAAATGAACCCTGGAGCGAATTTTCATTTTTCGATAAGCCTAGCTCTTTCGTGATAATCATCTGTATCGCCATCGCCCTTCGCACCGATGCCTCCGTCGGTGTCGTCACCGCCTCATCATAGGCATTCGTATGGAGCGAATTACAATTATCCTCCAAAGCCATCAACGCCTGCAGTGTCGTTCGAATATCATTAAAGTCCATTTCCTGAGCATGCAGAGAGCGTCCTGATGTTTGAATATGATATTTCAGCTTTTGGCTTCGTTCGTTGGCCCCATATTTATCGCGCATCACAATCGCCCAAATTCGCCGTGCCACACGGCCAATCACACTATATTCCGGGTCCAGACCGTTCGAAAAAAAGAACGATAAGTTCGGCGCAAAGTCATCAATCTTCATCCCCCTGCTTAAATAATACTCGACATACGTAAAGCCGTTCGCCAAGGTAAAGGCCAGCTGGGAAATCGGGTTCGCTCCTGCCTCAGCAATATGGTAGCCGGAAATCGAGACCGAATAATAATTACGAACCTTATGATCAATAAAATATTGCTGAATATCGCCCATCATCCGTAGCGCAAACTCTGTCGAGAAAATACAGGTATTCTGCCCCTGGTCCTCTTTTAAAATATCGGCCTGCACCGTGCCACGCACCGTCTGCAGCGCCGCAGCCTTCACCGAAGAAATTTCCTGCTCACGCAAAGCCCGCCCCAGCTCCGCTTCCTTCCTTTCCACCTGCTGGGCAATCGCCGTATTCAAAAACATCGCTAGCAAAATCGGCGCCGGTCCGTTTATCGTCATCGAAACCGATGTCGACGGGTCACATAAATCAAAGCCTTCATACAGCTTCTTCATATCATCAAGCGTGCAGACGCTAACACCGCTCTCACCAATTTTGCCAAAAATATCAGGACGCTCATCAGGGTCCTCCCCGTACAGGGTCACCGAATCAAACGCCGTGCTCAAGCGCTTCGCTGAGTCATCCTTTGACAAATAATGAAAGCGCCGATTCGTCCGCTCCGGTGTTCCCTCACCGGCAAACTGGCGCTTCGGGTCCTCACCCTCGCGTTTAAACGGAAACACCCCTGCCGTATACGGAAACCTCCCAGGCACGTTCTCACGATACACCCACGAAAGGATTTCCCCATAATCGCGATATTTCGGGAGCGCCACTTTTGGGATCAACAGCCCCGACAGACTCCTCGACTTCAAGACCGTCACAATTTCCTTATCACGGATTCTTGTCGTAAACTGCTCCCCGCTGTAGCGCTCCTTCGTAGACTCCCAAGCTTCGAGAATTCGCCGTGATTCCGGCGTCAACCGCTCGAGCACCCTCTCCTTAATCTGCTCAAGCTCAGCCACAGCACCTGCTTGCTGGCTAAATGTCTGAACACCTTGGGACCCTTCCTGGTCTCTAAATTCTTCAACCTTCTTAACCGATCCCTCTTGCCCGCCAAGCTCATCAACCTTCTGAACCGAATTTTTCTGTCCGCCATAATCCTCAACCTTCTGAACCGATCCCTCCTGCCCGCCAAGCTCCTTAACCGCCGCAATCGCACCCTCCAGCTGGAACAGCCTCCGTGCCAGCTCAGCCTGCTCCGCCGCCTTCTGCTTGTAGCCGCGCACCGCCGCCTTCACCTCACGCAAATAGGAGCGCTGCTCATTGGGGATTATCACATGCTGCTTCTCAACCCTTCCTATTTTTGAAAACGAAGTACGCCAATCCAAACCCAATTTTTCATTCAGATGGGAAATCAGCGCCGCCCACAGTGCATTTGTCCCAGCGTCGTTAAACTGGCTCGCAATCGTCCCGTACACCGGCATCTCCTCAAGACTCTGCTCAAACAGCATATGACTGCGCTGATACTGCTTCTGCACCTGCGTTCTTGCATCCTCAGAGCCCTTACGCTCAAATTTATTCATCACAATAAAATCGGCATAATCAATCATATCGATTTTTTCAAGCTGGGAAGGAGCACCGAACTCACTTGTCATCACATAAAGCGCGACATCGCAAATATCCTTGATCGCCGCATCTCCCTGCCCAATTCCACTAGTCTCGACAATCACAAGATCATAGCCGGCCGCCTTCACCACCTGAATACTATCCTCCACCGCTGCCGACAGCTCGCTTCCCGACCTCCGTGTAGCAAGGCTTCGCATATACACATGCGGAGAGAAAATGGCATTCATTCGGATTCTATCACCAAGAAGCGCACCACCTGTTTTTTGCTTCGTCGGATCAACCGAAATCACAGCCACCTTTTTTTCCAGAAAATCATGTAGAAAACGGCGAATCAGCTCGTCGGTCAATGTACTTTTTCCCGCTCCGCCAGTCCCCGTCATCCCAATGACAGGAGCCTGCTTCGCCAGCCTAGCTATTTTTTCAAAAAACGCCTTTTCTTCAGGTCGCTCTTCCTCGACACGGCTTTCCGCCAGCGTAATCAGCCTAGCTATCGCGTTGACATCACCAGTCACAAGCCTCTCGACAGACGCCTCAGCTCCTACCGTCTCTAACGGAAAATCACATTCCTTCAGCATATGATCAATCATGCCCTGCAGGCCATAACGCCGACCATCCTCCGGGGAAAAAATCCGCGCCACCCCGTAGGCATGCAGCTCATTCATCTCCCGTGGAAGGATGACACCGCCGCCGCCGCCATAAACTCGAATATGGGAGGCCTTTCGCTCCTTTAGGAGATCGACCATATACTTGAAATACTCCACATGTCCGCCCTGATAGGAAGAAACAGCGATCCCTTGGACATCCTCCTGGATCGCTGCATTCACAATTTCCTCGACCGACCGGTTATGACCGAGATGAATGACCTCAGCCCCGCTTGCCTGGAGGATTCTCCTCATAATATTGATGGACGCATCATGACCGTCATACAGACTTGACGCCGTCACAAACCGGATCGCGTTAGTTGGCCGATACATTTCTCGTTTCACAGTAGATACACTCCTTTGCCGGCTCCTTAACCCCCTTGGCACTCTCAATTAAAAATTCCATCTGCAGCTCAATATACTCTTCAAGTGTATAAAGCTTTCGCAGCTCCCAGCGCCTGAAGGCCCACATTTGTCCCTGCACATAAATATTATGGGAATGCAGCTTAATTTGTCTTTCTGACATGCTGATTTCGCCACTATCCACGCAGCGCTCAAGCATTTGCTTAAACACATCCACCATTTCCAATTCCTTATGCAGTACGTACGGAAGGGCATCCTTCGGCAGCGACTTCACCTCCTGATACATGACAAGCACCTCATCCTGCATCTCATCGATCACTCGGAAAAAGTTAGCGATCGCCTGCTTGAGGTCCTCTAGCGTTGTCTGTGGCTTTGTATTCAGTATCTGCTCCAGCCGCTCGCGTACCTGGTCATAAATTCGATCGCAGACCAGATAGAGAACATCCTCCTTCGTCCGGATATATTCATACAAGGTTCCAATACTGAAGCCTGCTGCCCGAGCAATTTCCCTTGTCGTAGTACGGTGAAAGCCTTTTTCGATAAAAAGCCTAACCGCTCCATTAATCATTTGGTCTCTCCGCTTTTGGATAAGACGCTCATCTTTTACCGATGCATGCACCTCTCGTTTTTTCATCGCTACCTACCCGCCTGTCTCTTTAGTAGAAATTAATAGTCTAAAAATTAGCAAAATTTATGAGCCATGCCTCCAAGGATGAAAGCTGGTACATAGCTATTTTTAGTTTTTTGGTTCACTTCCTTCTTCCTTCCATGTAAAAAAACTGCGCTTTTTTCTCTCTCTATTTATCTCATTTTATTATGTTACTCTATTATACTACAAAATTGGTCAGAATATTATAAATTTTCCAATTAAACTACGCTGTCAAAATTCCTTGACGAAATACTCTTATCCCACCTCCTTTTTTATAGCATCCGGGAAATAACCAACCGCTGGATTTCCTGCGTACCTTCATAAATCTGCGTGATTTTCGCATCGCGCATAAAACGCTCAACGGGATAATCCTTTGTATAGCCATAGCCGCCAAAAACCTGCACGGCCTCCGTTGTCACCTTCATGGCTGTATCGCCGGCAAACAGCTTTGACATCGCCGACTCCTTTCCATAGCTCAAGCCCTTGGACTCCCGCCATGCCGCCTGATAGGTTAAAAGCCTGGCTGCCTCCACATTTGTCGCCATATCAGCTAGCTTAAAGGCAATTCCCTGCTGAGCCATAATCGGCTTACCGAATTGATGGCGCTGCTTTGCATATTCAACCGCCGCCTCCAAGGCCCCCTGGGCAATCCCAACGGCCTGCGCCGCAATTCCGTTCCGCCCGCCATCCAACGTCTTCATGGCGATTGTAAAGCCTTCCCCCACCTTGCCAAGTACATTTTCCTTTGGAATTTGACAATCCTGAAAAATAATTTCCGTTGTCGGCGAGGAGCGAATACCAAGCTTTTTTTCCTTTTTCCCAATCGAAAACCCCGGCATACCTTTTTCCACAATAAAGGCTGTGGTTCCTTTTTGCTTGAGAGCCGGATCGGTTAGAACAAACACCACATAAATATCGGCTTCCCCGCCGTTGGTGATAAAAATCTTCGCCCCGTTTAGGACATAATGATCTCCTTCAAGCTTTGCGGTCGTCTTCATGGCGCCGGCATCAGAGCCACTTCCAGGCTCAGTCAGTCCATAAGCACCGAGCTTTTCCCCTAAGGCCAGTGGCTTGAGGTACTTTTGCTTCTGCTCCTCGGTGCCAAATCTATACAACGGCCAAGAGGCAAGCGACGTATGTGCGGATAGGGTCACAGCGGTTGAGGCACAAACCTTGGCCAGCTCCTCGACGGCAATGCAATAGGCCAAATAATCACCGCCAATGCCGCCGTATTCCTCCGGCCACGGAATTCCCATTAAACCAAGCTCCGCCATCTTGACAATAATATCGCGGTCAAAGCGCTCCTCTTCATCCCGCTCGGCAGCCTTTGGAGCGACCTCGTTCTGCGCAAAATCGCGAACCATCCTGCGAATCATGTCATGCTCCTCTGATAATGAAAAATTCATATTTATACCCCTTTATTCGTATATACTATAGAGCCCTTTTTTTGCAACGGCTCTGTCGTTATCAAGTTATCTACATAGTGGTTGATTTCCGCTCCAGGCACTACATTACAGGTGCTTACTAATCACAATTCGCTGGATTTCACTAGTCCCTTCATAAATTTCAGTGATTTTCGCATCGCGGAAATAGCGTTCAAGCGGATACTCGTCAGTGAAGCCAGCTTCGCCTAAGACCTGAATCGCCTCGGATGTCATATAAACAGCCGTTTTGGAAGCAAATAATTTTGCAATTGAGGACTCTTTTCCACAGGAGAGCCCCCGTTGCTTCCGGTCCGCCGCCCGGTAAACCAGCAGCTTGGCTGCGTCAAGGTTGACGGCCATATCTGCAAGCCTGAACGCCATCCCCTGCGACGGTTGTTTGCTTTTTGAAAAAGCGACCGCTGCTTCATAAGCGGCTTCTGCAATGCCAAGGGCCTGGGCTGCAATACCGATGCGGCCAAATTCGAGATTAGCCAACGCCATTCGGAAGCCGTCACCTTCGTTGCCAAGACGGTTTGCCACAGGTATTTTCATATTTTCAAAGTGCAGCTGCCTCGTCCTCGAGCCATGAAGTCCCATTTTCTGTTCATCCTTGCCAAAAATCAATCCAGGAGTATTTTTTTCTACGATAAAAGCGGTAATGCCTTTCTTACCAATTGCAGGGTCCGTGACAGCAAAGACGATATAAATATCAGCCTCCCCGCCATTGGTAATAAATAGCTTACTGCCATTGATGACATATTCATCGCCCATTCTGATGGCTTTTGTTTTAAGGTTTGCAGCGTCCGACCCTGCACTGGCCTCAGTCAGGCAAAAGGCGCCTAAGTACTGACCGCTGGCTAGCTTCGGTACGTAGCGCTGCTTCTGCTCCTCACTGCCAAACAAGAGAATCGGATTCGTCCCGACCGAGGTATGAACAGAGAGGATGACCCCAACCGTGGCGCTCACCTTTGAAAGCTCATGAATCGTGACAATATAAGAAATAAAGTCCCTTTCCATACCGCCGTATTTTTGCGGCACCGGAATCCCCATCAGGCCGAAGCTCCCCATTTTACGGAGAATCTCCCGCGGGAACTCGCCCTGCTCCATACGGGGGATAAAGGGCTTTATCTCCCTTTCAGCAAAATCAATGACCTGTTTCCTCATCTGCTTTTGGTGATTTGTAAAATCCAGGTCCATATGCTCCCCACTTTCTGGTGCTTGTTGACTTATTATCGCTCTAGTGAAGGGTGTTACCTTTGGAAAAATGGCAGTATTTGTTAATTCGCGGATAATAGGCTAAAAAGCGCGGATATCCACCGAAAACGCGCGGATATGTGTTCAAAAACCGCGGATATGTGTCCCAAATTCGCGGATATATTTTTACTAGTCGTAAATGTATAGTTTCATTCAACTGGTTCACTATGATTTATAGCGGTAAAGCAATAGAATAGATGCTCTTCCCTTGTTTTTCTGATGAAAAATAAGCATCCCAGATGATTGATGAGCTAAAAATAGGGAATTTTCACCTTCAACTACCGAATCAGTCCGATTTCACCCCATCCTCCTCGCATACAACCAGCCTCCGACGCCTTACTTCGGTCAGAATATCGAATCCCAACGCGCTTTTTTATAAAAAACCTCCCTATCCAGGAAAAAATCCACCACACCCCTACTTTCTATTTATATTCATAGAAGCCTCGACCGGTTTTCCGGCCAAGCCAGCCGGCTTTTACATATTTTCGCAGCAGAGGACATGGACGATATTTATCCTCGCCAAGGCCTTCATGAAGTGTTTCCATAATATAAAGGCAAGTATCGAGACCGATAAAATCAGCTAACGTCAGCGGTCCCATTGGATGGTTCATGCCAAGCCTCATGACCTCGTCAATCGCCTCCTTTGTCGCTACGCCTTCCTGCAAAGTAAAAATCGCTTCATTGATCATTGGCATTAGAATCCGGTTTGACACAAAGCCGGGAAAATCATTCACCTCGACCGGGACCTTTTCCAATGCCTTCGTCAGGCTCTCAATCGTCCTGTACACCTCATCAGCCGTCGCAAGACCGCGGATAATTTCAACCAGCTTCATCACTGGAACAGGATTCATAAAATGCATCCCAATGACCTTTTCCGGACGATTAGTGGCTGCCGCCAGCTCAGTGATGGGAAGTGAGGAGGTATTGCTGGCCAAAATCGTATGCTCCGGTGTAACCTCATCCAGCCTGCGGAAAATGTCCGATTTCGTATCAATATTCTCAACCGCCGCCTCAATCACAAGGTCCACATCCCCCGCATCCTCGAGCTTGTTGGATAGGCTGATGAGGGAAAGAATCGCTTCCATTTCCTCTGTCTTCATGCGGCCTTTACTCACCTGCCGCAATAGATTGCTACGGATTCTGTTCTTTCCATGTTCTGTCAATTGGCTGTTCAAGTCATTGAGAATCACATCATAGCCTGCCTCGGCACACACCTGAGCAATTCCAGAGCCCATCTGACCGGCACCAATGACCATTATTTTTTCAAGCTTCATCAGACACCTCCAGCTAAAAAATCCTTATAAAAAAACTGTTTCAGCCGGTATAGCACCACTTGGTGACATACCGGCTAGATTATAGGCTAGGCAAATGACATTGATTAGCTAAGATAGACTTCCTTTCACATTTAGGCTTGCTTTGGCACCTCAATCATGATGGCGTCTCCCTGCCCACCGCCGCTGCAAATAGCGGCAATTCCAACTCCGCCGCCACGACGTTTTAATTCATGCAGGAGCGTCACGATAATCCGTGCTCCGCTTGCCCCGATTGGATGACCGAGAGCCACGGCACCGCCGTTGACATTGACCCGTTTCGGATCAAGCCCGGCCATTTTAATCGTAATTAAGGACACAGCCGCAAAGGCTTCATTGATTTCAAATAAGTCAATCTCTGCTGCTGATTTGCCTGTTTTCTTGAGCAATTCCTGAATGACCAGTCCCGGTGTTTCCGGAAAATCCTTCGCCTCGACCGCTAGAGCCGCATGACCGAGAATGACCGCTTCAGGCTGACGATTCTCCTTTACCGCCCGCTCAGCGCTCATCAGGACAAGGGCCGCACCACCGTCATTCACTCCTGGGGCATTTCCAGCGGTAATACTCCCAGCTTTATCGAATACCGGTCGCAGCGCTGCCAGCCTTTCCAAGGAGGTATCCCGTCTTGGCGCTTCATCCTTTGCCACAACAAGCGGTTCCCCTTTTCGCTGCGGGATTGGCACGGGAATGATTTCCTCTGCCATGATTCCGGACTCCATCGCTGCCCATGCGCGCTGGTGACTCCTTAACGCCCACTCATCCTGCTCCCTGCGACTGATACTCCAGGCCTCTGCACTTTGGTCCCCGTACATTCCCATCGGAACGCCGGTAAAACTGCAGGTTAAACCATCATGTGTCAGCAAATCCGTCACGGTGGAATCCCCCATCCGCAGCCCAAACCGGGCATTCTGGAGAAAATAAGGCGCCTGGCTCATTGACTCCATACCGCCAGCGACTATTACACTTGCATCACCGGCACGAATGATTTGGTCAGCCAATGTCACACAGCGCATTCCGGAGGCACACACCTTATTGATGGTTTCGGTTTTCACATCCCAAGGCAAGCCGGCCTTTCTTGCTGCCTGCCGCGAGGGAATCTGTCCCTGCCCGCCCTGCAGTACTTGGCCGAGAATCACTTCATCCACCACAGCAGGATCGACATTTGCTCTTTTTAACGCTTCCTTTACCGCCACTGAACCAAGCTCGGATGCCGACAGGCTGCTCAGGCTCCCTCCTAATTTGCCAATTGGCGTTCGAACCCCGCTTAAGATAACTGTTTTACTCACCGTCAACCTCACTCCCTTTTTCCAATCTAGGAAAACAACAGCTTTATGCTCTAGTCTCACCGTTGCCAAGAATCCCTTTTTAGCAAAAAGTCCTTAGGCCCTTAAGCAAATGTCACCATTCCTAAGCAGCCCTGTCATGGAGCAAGTGGAAACATCAATTTTTGGATACCGCAGTGACTTCTTTCCTTTTATAAAAATATTTCACCAAATTCAATTAATGTAAGCGTTTCCTTTTTATTTTACAATAAAATTAACAGAATAAAAAGAATTTGCTAAATATTCTTAAATATAACAAATGGTTGCAACCGACCTTTCTTCCAGCCGGTCGCTTCCCGGCAGCAAACCTCCCCGTCAAATGTGAATCAGGATATTACCCATGTGCCCATGGATAATTGACCTTAAATAAACCGCGACTTCCACCTATTCCCCAAAAACGGCTTTTTCCAAAAGCTCTGCTACATCATACGTCTTGACGCTGTCCTCTACCTCCAGTGCCTTTGTACCATCGGTCAGCATCGTTAGGCAGTATGGACAGCCGGAGCTGATCACGGATGGTCTAACCTCCAAGGCCTGCTCCGTACGAGCAACGTTCATACGATGGCCGGTTTCCTCCTCCATCCACATCAGCCCGCCGCCGGCCCCACAGCACATTCCGGTTTCACGGTTTCGCTCCATTTCCACCAGCCTTACACCTGGAATTGCTTTTAAAATTTCACGCGGCGGATCGAACACCTCATTATAGCGGCCTAAATAACAGGAATCATGAAAGGTGATGTGTTCATTCACGGCATGCTGCGGTGTTAAGCGGCCTTCCTTCACCAGCTGGGCCAGTAGCTCGGTATGATGAACAACCTCTGCCTTCAAGCCGAAATCCTTATATTCATTTTTAAAAGAATGATAGGCATGCGGGTCGATCGTGACGATTTTCTCAACGCCTGCTTTTTCAAACTCAGCGATATTATGGGCAGCAAGCTCCTGGAATAAAAACTCATTCCCAAGACGGCGCGGGGTATCGCCAGAATTTTTTTCCTGATTACCAAGAATGGCAAATTGAACACCAGCTTCGTTTAACAGCCTCGCAAACGCTAATGCAATCCTTTGGCTGCGGTTATCGAACGATCCCATCGACCCGACCCAGAAAAGATACTCGAACTCATCTCCTAATTTTGCGAGCTCCTTTACCGTTGGAATGTGGACATCCTCCCTTGTGTTGCGCCAGCCTTCCTTTTCCCTCCGATTCAGCCCCCATGGATTTCCCTGGCGCTCAATATTGGTCATCGCACGCTGAGCACCGGCATCCAACCTGCCTTCTGTCAAAATTAAATAACGGCGCAAATCAATGATTTTCTCCACATGCTCATTCATCACCGGACATTGGTCCTCACAGTTTCGGCATGTTGTACAGGACCAGATTTCCTCCTCCGTAATCACCTCGCCAATCAAACTCGGATGATAGGCAGGAGCCTGAATGTCAGCATCCACACTCTCTCCCTTTCCGCTAGGGACCTGTGCCAATTGGTTGCCAACTGTATGGTTAAAGGCAAACGCCGGCACCCACGGCTTCAGCCTGGTCACAGCCGCACCGTGATTCGTGAGGTGATCGCGCATTTTTACAATCAAATCCATTGGTGACAAGAGCTTCCCCGTCCCTGTCGCCGGACACATATTAGTACAGCGCCCGCATTCTACACAGGCATACAAATCGATCAGCTGATGCTGGGTAAACTCCTCCATTTTTCCAACCCCGAAGGATTCCTGATTCTCATCCTCAAAGTCGATCGGCTTCAGCTTTCCAGGCCTCTCTAGGCGATTCACATACACATTGGCCGGTCCGGCGATTAAATGGGCGTGCTTCGACTGCGGGACATAGACAAGGAAGGTCAGTAGAATGAGGAGATGAACCCACCAGGCCGTGTAAAAAATAGCACCTGCAGCCGTCTCACTTAGGCCCGAGAAAACGACGGCAATCAGGGAGGCAACAGGCTCTGACCAGCCTGGCTCCTCTTGATGCCAGACTAATTCCATGCCATTTCCGAGCAGAACGGACAGCATTAATCCGCCGATAAAAAGCAACACAAGCCCTGCTTTAAAGCTTCGTTTTAAACGAACGAGCTTTTCAATATATCGTCGGTAAAAGGCAATCAACACCGCGACGAGAATGAGAAGTGTGACGAGCTCCTGAAAAAAAGTAAAAACGGGATACAGTGGACCAAATGGCAGATGTGCACCAGGCAGAATGCCTTTTATGATAAAATCAATCGCGCCAAATTGAACGAGGATAAAGCCGTAGAAAAACAGGACATGCATAATGCCGCTCTTCTTGTCCTTTAGCAGCTTCTTCTGTCCGAACACATGGATGCCGATTTTCTTCAGTCTTTCTTTTATGTTATGGTCGAATTCCACCCTCCTGCCTAGCTTGATATAAGCCATCCGCGTTTTGATTAAGTAGACGAAAAGACTGACAGCGTATGCCGTAACCGCAAGAAACGCTATTAGATTGACCCATAGCCATCCGCTCATTCCTTGACCGCTCCCTTCACCAAGATGATTTTCCGATTATCACGTACTTAATTTATATGGTCGCAAACAAACAATCAGTCACGTTTTTTTATTTCTTTTTCTAGTGAACATAGGAAAATGGATTCCCGTGCATACTAACAGGACAATAGTCATAAGGCTCAAGGGGGAAATGAACCATGAATACATTTTTCATGATTGTCGGGATTTTTTATCTAATCGTCCTCTATTTCTTCATTGATTTTTCCCTGGGCAGAAAAATACATTTAGAGAAGCTCAAGCTGCAGCACTTTCCTGATCGGCACAGTGATATCAGGCTGTTCACCTCAGGTCCGGAGCTGTTTGCCGACCTGTTTTCGGAGCTGAAGGAAGCCCAAAAGCATATCCACGTTCTATTTTATATTGTAAAAAAGGACCACATCTCCACCGATTTTCTGTCGTTATTTAAAAAAAAGGCAGATGAGGGCGTTGAGGTCCGCCTTATGCTGGACTGGGTTGGCAGCTTTAAAGCAAAGCGAAGCATAACAAAAGAGCTGCAGGGCTCGAGGGTACAGCTCATTTTCTGTAAGGCACCGCGGCCTCCCTTTTTCTTTTATTCTTCCCAGATACGTAATCATCGGAAAATTACCGTCATTGATGGTAAAATCGGCTATCTGGGTGGCTTTAATATTGGTAAGGAATATATTAATCTTGACTCGAAGCTCAGCCCATGGCGTGACTACCATCTTAAAATTGTCGGCGAGGGGGTACAGGATTTACAGGTCATGTTTTTAAGGGACTGGGAGGAGGCCGCCATGGTGCGCTTAACTCAGAATAAGCTGTATTTTCCCGATTTAGAAAAAGGGAAATACCGCCACCGGATTATTCCTTCTGAGGGCTTTTATCTGGAGCATACCTTTTCCGAGCTGATTAACAGTGCAAAGGACTGCATTATGATTGGGACGCCCTATTTTATTCCAGGCAAGAGACTTCTTCAAGATTTGCAGGCTGCCTTAAAAAGAGGCGTCAAACTTGAAATCCTGGTCCCTTCCACGCCGGACCATCTGCTTGTAAAAGAAGCCTCCTACCGTTATTTTCGTCCATTATTGGATTTGGGAGCGTCCATCTACCAATATCAAAATGGCTTTTATCATTCTAAAATACTCATCATTGACGACCGGGTCTGTGACGTCGGAACCGCTAACTTCGATAAGCGGAGCTTTTTTTTAAACCATGAAATGAATTGCTATACGTACGACCCAAGCTATGTTGAAAGCATCCGCGGTGTGTTGAAGCAGGACCAGGCTGAAGCCAAGCTGATTTCCAAAAAGGATATATCCATGCTCAACCCCTGGACATTCTGCAAAGAAATGCTCGCCCGCTCAATCTCACTGTTTTTGTAGCGGGACAGGGGGATGGGGCCCATAGCCCGGGACAAAGGGACAGGTCCCTTGTCCGAATAGACTGGGACAGAAACTGCCCCGTTTCCCCTGTTCAGCCTTGCCGATTGGATGAAACCGTAGAAAAGACTCTCTACCATATTACCTGTTAAAAGGAGTCAAACGCTATGAAGATTCGCTTTGGCTATGTATCCCAATCGATGAGCCTTTGGGATGCATCGCCCTCCAAAACCGTCACCTATACTCGCTTTTCGCAGCTGCCCGCCAGTGAACGGATGGAAAAGCTGTTAACCGTTACCGCCACAAATCTGGTCAACACGGAAAGGATGCTTCATTATAATATTGGCCACGAAATTGAGCTGTACCGTTTCTCGAGCTCGATTGTTCCGCTTGCCACCCATCCGGAGGTGCGCTGGGACTTTGTCACTCCGTTTCGCGAGGAGTGGCGTCGGATTGGCGAGCTCGTGAAGCGGCACCACCTGCGGGTCAGCTTCCACCCTAACCAATTTACGCTCTTTACCTCCCCCCGAAAGGACGTAACAAGGAATGCCGTCACCGATATGGAATACCATTATCGGATGCTGGAGGCGATGGGAGTGGAAAAAGAAAGTCTGATTAACATTCATATTGGCGGGGCCTATGGCAATAAAGAGGAATCCCTTGAACGGTTCCAGGTTAATTTAAAAAGTCTCCCACCACATATTAAAGAGATTATGACACTGGAAAATGACGATAAAACCTATACAACTGATGAAACACTGCGGATGTGCGAGCTCGAAGGAGTGGCAAATATTTTTGATTATCATCACCATATGGCAAACCTCGGTGATGCCCCGCTTGAGCAACTGCTGCCAAAGGTTTTTGCGACCTGGGAAAAGCGTGGCCTGATTCCGAAGCTCCACATCTCCTCGCCCAAATCAGCATCTGCCTTTCGTTCCCATGCCGATTATGTCGATATTGAATTTCTCCAGCCTTTACTGGAGATTCTCCATTCCATGAAGCAGGATGTCGATTTTATGATTGAAGCGAAACAAAAGGATTTAGCCATGCTCAAGCTTGTTGAGGATATCAGTAAAATCCGCGGTGTCAAACGGATCAGCGGCGGTGCGGTGGAATGGAAATAGAAAAGGTATTTGAAGACCCTCTTTAAATACCTTTTTTGGTCTTTTGGTTGCTTCTATCGGACACTTCAGGCTTGGTTACCTTGCCCCTTTGGTCTTTTGAGCCCTTCTATCGGACACTTCAGGCTTGATACCTTTCCCCTTTGGTCTTTTGAACCCTTCTATCGGACACTTTTGGCTTGGTACCTTGCCCCTTTGGTCTTTTGAGCCCTTCTATCGGACACTTTTGGCTTGGTACCTTGCCCCTTTGGTCTTTTGAGCCCTTCTATCGGACACTTCAGACTGGTTACCTTTCCCCTTTGGTCTTTTGAGCCCTTCTATCGGACACTTTTGGCTTGATACCTTCCTCCTTTGGTCTTTTGAACCCTTCTATCGGACACTTCAGGCTTGGTACCTTGCCCCTTTGGTCTTTTGAACCCTTCTATCGGACACTTCAGACTGGTTACCTTTCCCCTTTGGTCTTTTGAGCCCTTCTATCGGACACTTTTGGCTTGATACCTTCCTCCTTTGGTCTTTTGAACCCTTCTATCGGACACTTCAGGCTTGGTTCCTTCCTCCTTTGGTCTTTTGAGCCCTTCTATCAGACACTTTTGGCTTGATACCTTTCCCCTTTGGTCTTTTGAGCGCTTCTATCGGACACTTCAGACTGGTTACCTTGCCCCTTTGGTCTTTTGAACCCTTCTATCGGACACTTTTGGCTTGGTTCCTTCCTCCTTTGGTCTTTTGAGCCCTTCTATCGGACACTTCTGGCTTGATACCTTGCCCCTTTGGTCTTTTGAGCCCTTCTATCGGACACTTCAGACTGGTTACCTTGCCCCTTTGGTCTTTTGAGCCCTTCTATCGGACACTTCAGGGCTTGATACCTTCCTCCTTTGGTCTTTTGAACCCTTCTATCGGACACTTCAGGGCTTGATACCTTTCCCCTTTGGTCTTTTGAGCCCTTCTATCGGACACTTCAGGCTTGATACCTTTCCCCTTTGGTCTTTTGAGCCCTTCTATCGGACACTTCAGACTGGTTACCTTGCCCCTTTGGTCTTTTGAACCCTTCTATCGGACACTTCAGACTGGTTACCTTGCCCCTTTGGTCTTTTGAACCCTTCTATCGGACACATCCCGACTCCAAGCTCTCATTTTTGACCTTTTGACCGCGCCTATTGGACACTTCTCCTCTCCTCACTCACGTTTTTGGCCTTTTGACTCCAACAAAAAAGGCTCCCCACCCTCGGGAAGCCATTTTTTCCTATTACATCTTTTCTGGAGCGGAAACCCCAATCAACTGTAACGCATTTTTCAGCGTAATCTGTACCGATTTAATTAACGATAAGCGTGCTTTCGTCTTCTCCACTTCCTCGGTATCCAATACTTTTTCCGCATTGTAGAAGCTGTGGAAGGTAGACGCCAGCTCAAAGATATAGTTTGTGATGCGATGCGGCGTGCGCTTTATTGCCGCTTCCCCAACTGCTTCAGGGAATTCTCCTAGCTTTTTCAACAGATCGATTTCTTTTTCCGAAGAAATATAAGAGAAATCAGCATTCGTACCATAGGCAAGATTCATTTCCTCCGCAGAGCGCAGGATGCTACTAATCCGAGCATGCGCGTATTGGGCATAATAAACCGGGTTTTCATTGGACTGGGAAACCGCCAAATCCAGGTCAAAGTCCATATGGGTATCCGCACTTCTCATCGCAAAGAAGTAACGAGTAGCATCAAGGCCAACCTCTTCGACAAGATCCCTCATCGTAACTGCCTTCCCTGTTCGCTTACTCATCTTCATTTTCTCGCCATTTTTATATAAATGAACAAGCTGAATAATTTCCACTTCAAGCGTATCCGCACCATAGCCTAACGCCTGAATCGCCGCTTTCATACGAGGGATATAGCCGTGGTGGTCGGCACCCCAAATATTGATCAGCTTTTCATAGCCGCGCTCAAGCTTGTCTCTATGGTAGGCAATATCCGGCAGCAGATAGGTGTAAGAGCCGTCCTGCTTGATTAATACACGGTCCTTATCGTCGCCAAAGTCAGTCGAACGCAGCCAAGTCGCACCGTCCTGTTCGAAAATATAGCCATTATCTCTCAGCTTTTGCAGGGCATCATCAATTTTGCCGTTTTGATAAAGGGAGGTTTCTGAGTACCACACATCAAATCCAACACGGAAATCCTCTAAATCCTGCTTCAGCTTCGCCATTTCATATTTTAAACCATATTCACGGAATTGCTGGAAGCGCTCCTCTTCAGGCATCGCGACAAACTTATCGCCGAATTCCTCAGCCAGCTTTTTCCCAATACCGATAATATCCTCGCCATGGTAGCCGTCCTCAGGCATTGGTTTGTCCATGCCAAGTGCTTGGTGATAGCGGGCATCCACTGACAATGCCAGATTATTAATCTGATTTCCCGCATCATTGATATAATATTCACGTGATACGTCATAGCCTGCTTTAGCTAAAATATTGCAAAGCGAATCTCCTACCGCAGCACCGCGGGCATGTCCTAAATGCAAATCACCTGTCGGGTTCGCGGACACAAACTCTACCTGAACTTTCTCATTACCTCCAACAGTGGTTTCACCATACTTTTCACCCGCATCGATAATGGCTGGAATTAAATCGGTTAAATAGCTGTTATTCATGTAAAAATTAATAAAGCCAGGGCCGGCGATTTCAATTTTTTCAATCGATGCCTTTGATTTGTCAAAATGAGCCACCAGCTCTTCGGCAATCATTTTCGGCGCCTTTTTTGCTACTCTTGCCAGCTGCATCGCCATATTGGTTGAATAATCACCGTTTATTTTATCCTTCGGGATTTCTAAAATCACACCTGGCAGCTGCTCTTCACTAGCCAAGCCTGCCTTCACAACAGCGGCAGCAACTTCCTGCCTTAGTTTACTTTTTACCTGCTCCACTATGTTCATCTTTTTCATCCTCCTCAAACGTAATACTTACGTGATATGTACCTGCATCGTTTCCCTGCATCTTTAAATCATACATTATATTAATAAGGCCTTTTTTTAACACATCATCATATTCATGGCTAATCCTGGTTTTGGAGGTTTCCATGTCAAGGACCCCGTACGGCGTTTTGTAGCTGCCAACAAGGGTTTGATTCGCTTGAAAGGGAAGACGCATGTCAACAGCACCGTTCCTGAGTATCGAACCTTCCTCCTGACCGGTTACCTTGACAACCGTTTTCGCGGAACCCTCTTCCATCAATTCATCGTAGCGCAGAAAGACAGAGCTCGTCTTTTGAATGTATTGTCCAAATGTAATAAGCTCATACGTTTCCTTTTCCGAGCCGTTCGTTATCGTCGTATTCACTGTTATTTTAACAGCCATCTGCTCCGTTGGATAGCTGGACACCGAGCGTGCACCTCTTTTCCTTGCATTACCTGTATAACACTATTTGCATAACCTACTAATTATAAATTTTTTTAAAATTTGTTTCAAGTTCATGAAAAAAAGCCCTGCTACATCCTTATTGTTCCCAATTTTCAGATTCCTAATAGTTGTCTGTCTTAAAAGAACTACAAAGCCACGTGTCCATTTGCGGTGTCAGCCACCGCCAATCGTATAAAAAACCAGAGACAGCTCGGTCTCTGGTCTACATCCACTTATTTCACAAACCCTAGCAGCATTTCACGTAATAGCTTGCTTGCCGTATTCACGGTTTGCTCAGAGTGATCATATATCGGAGCAACCTCGACTAGGTCCGCGCCCACAACTTTCACGTCAGAATGGGCGATCTCATGAATCGAAGCCAGCAGCTCTCTTGACGTAATACCGCCCGCATCCACCGTACCAGTACCCGGTGCATGCGCCGGATCCAAGACATCAATGTCAATCGTGACATAGACAGGGCGCCCAGCAAGCTTCGGCAGAACCTCCTGAAGCGGCTTGTGCACATCAAACTTCGAAATATGCATCCCAACTTCCTTCGCCCACTCAAATTCTTCCTTCATACCGGAACGAATGCCAAAGGAGTAAACATTTGTCGGACCAATGAGGTTGCAGGCCTTTCGAATCGGGGTCGAATGGGATAACGGTTCACCCTCATAATTCTCACGCAAATCGGTATGGGCATCCATATGGATAATCGCAAGGTCCGGATACTTCTTATACATCGCTTTAATCACCGGCCATGATACTAAATGCTCGCCGCCCATTCCAAGCGGAAATTTATCATCTGCAAGCAGACTGTCGACATACTCCTCAATCAAATCGAGGCTCTTTTGCGCATTCCCGAACGGCAGCGGCATATCGCCGGCATCAAAATATTTCAAATCTGCTAAATCCTTGTCCAAATACGGGCTGTATTCCTCAATCCCAATCGACACCTCACGAATACGCGCCGGGCCGAAGCGGGACCCCGGACGATAGCTAACCGTCCAGTCCATCGGCATCCCATAAATCACGACCTGACTTTCCTCATAGCTTGGATGACTTTTAATAAACACATTACCTGAATAGGCTTCATCAAAACGCATCGTAATTCCCCCTCTATTCTATGCACCGCTTTGACCTAGCAGTGTTTTTTCCTATAAAATGACATTACTTATTCCTATAAAATTACTCTACCAAATCTTGCACAAACTTAGGCAGCACAAACGCTGCTTTATGTAATTCCTTTGTATAATACTTCGTCTCCATTTCATGAAACCGATCGTCGCTCACCTCGAGCGGATCGTATTTCTTTGAGCCGAGTGTAAAGGCCCACATTCCGCTTGGATATGTTGGGATATTCGCCGTGTAAAGCCTTGTAATTGGAAAAATTTCTTTTACATCCTTTTGCACGCTGCGGATTAAATCACTCTTAAACCAAGGGTTGTCTGACTGTGCAACAAAAATGCCGTCCTCTTTCAGCGCCTTAGCAATTCCGGCATAAAAGCCTTTTGTAAAAAGATTCACCGCTGGTCCGACCGGCTCCGTCGAATCGACCATAATCACATCATAGTCATGGTCGCTTTCGGCAATATGCATGAAGCCGTCGCCTACCTTGACCTCGACACGTTCATCCTCAAGCATACCGGCAATTTCAGGCAAATATTTCTTCGAATACTCAATCACCTTGCCGTCAATATCCACGAGCGTCGCCTTTTTCACACTAGGATGCTTTAACACCTCACGAATCACTCCGCCGTCACCACCACCCACGACCAACACATTCTCAGGGTTTGGATGAGTGAAAAGCGGAATATGTGCCACCATCTCATGGTAGACAAATTCATCTCGGACAGAGGTCATCACCATGTCATCGAGCAGGAGCATGTTTCCCCATTCTTCCGTTTCCACCATATCCAGCTTTTGAAACTCCGTTTGCTCTGTATGTAAGGTACGCTTGATTTTCATTGTAATACCAAAGTTCTCTGTCTGCTTCTCAGTAAACCAAATTCCCATTGTATTCATCCCTTCATCTGGATTGAAAACAAGTGCCTGGCACCTGTAGAAACCAATTAACTCTACATTAATCTATCTTCCTTATGTTACCCATACAGATAAATTGCAAACAAAAAAATTATAGTGCATCCTAACCTAAATAAAAAGAAAAATTTACATAGTTACCCAAGAAATGTTTAAAATTCCACTTAATTTTCAATACTGATACTAGATAAAATGAGACACTGAGCTAGACTCCTGAGCAAGCGCTAAGCGATCCATCATTTCAGATTTAGGAGGTGAAGCACTATGGAAATCATGACAGACCATCGTTTTCGCAAAACGATTAAATATTTACGGGCCTTATTCTTTCTTTGTCTTATTCTTGCCTGCTTGATGGTTCTTTTTATCATTGGGATTATGGTGTATGCGAAGGTGCTCGGTCCGCCGCCGCTTTCTGTTCCGCAGTCCACACTGATTTATGACGACAACGGCGCGGTGATTGGGGAAAGCAACAACGGGCAGAAGCGGTACTGGGTTAATTTTAACGAAATTAGCCCGCATCTGATTGATGCCACACTGGCGATTGAGGACCGCAATTTTTACGAGCATCACGGCTTTGACTACAAGCGAATTGCCGGTGCCGCTCTGGCTGACCTTAAGGCAATGGCAAAGGTGCAGGGTGCCAGCACCATCAGCCAGCAGTATGCGCGGAACCTTTATCTTGAGCATGATAAAACATGGCAGCGGAAGCTGAACGAAGCCTTTTATACGATTCGCCTTGAAATGAATTATTCGAAGGAACAAATTCTCGAGGGCTACTTGAATACGATTTATTACGGCCACGGGGCCTACGGTGCCCAAGCAGCCAGTCAGTTTTACTTTGGTAAAAATGCCTCCGAGCTGTCACTGGCCGAGGCCTCGATGCTGGCGGGCATTCCGAAGGGGCCGAGCATATACTCTCCGCTTGCCTCTCTTGAAAAAGCAAAGCTGCGCCAGGGCATCATCTTGACGGCGATGCAGGAGAATCATTTAATTGATAAAAGTAAAGCAGACAAAGCGAAGCAGGAGTCGCTGACGATTGTCGGCAAGCATCCGCATACAAAGCTCGTCACAGCGCCCTATTTCCAGGATGCTGTCAGACAGCAGCTATCACAGGTGCTGAAGCTCGACGATCGAACGATTGAGCTAGGCGGGTTGAAGGTTTTTACCACGCTTGATTTGGAGCAGCAGAAAATGGCTGAGGAAACGATTGAAAAGCAAATATCCGAGGATTCTGATATCCAAGTCGGCTTTGTCGCGATGAATCCGAAAAACGGCTATGTCAAGGCGCTTATTGGCGGTCGGGATTATACGGAAAGCCCTTATAACCGCGTCACCCAGGCTGAGCGTCAGCCGGGTTCGACCATCAAGCCGCTCCTATATTATGCCGCACTTGAGCAAGGCTTCACGCCCGCTTCAACGATGCGCAGTGAGCTGACCACCTTCAAGTTTGATGATGAACGCGCTGAGTATACGCCGCATAATTTTAACAATCAATATGCCGAGGACGATCTGACAATGGTCCAGGCACTGGCCTTGTCCGACAATGTCTATGCCGTAAAAACCCACCTATTTCTCGGCGAGGAGACTCTAGTAGAAACGGCTAAGCGCTTTGGCATTACTTCCGATATGGCGAAGGTGCCTTCCCTTGCCCTTGGCACGTCCGGTGTGCGCGTGATTGAAATGGCTAATGCCTACAGTCTGTTTGCCAACGGTGGAAAAAAGGTCACGCCGGTGATGATTAAAAAGGTGGAAAACCATAAGGGTGAAGTGATTTATGAGCATTCGTCAGAGCCCGAGGCGGTACTGCAGCCGGAGTTAGCCTTTGTGATGACACATATGATGACAGGTATGTTTGATAAAAAGTTAAACGGCTACGCCAGTGTCACCGGCACTACGATTATCAACGACATGACGCGGACCTATGCCGGCAAATCCGGCTCCACCAATACAGACAGCTGGATGATTGGCTTTTCACCGCAGCTTGTCACAGCCGTCTGGACCGGCTTTGATGACGGTCAGCCAATTGAAGGCAGACTGGATCAAATGTATGCCAAAAATGTCTGGGTTCAGTTTATGGAGCAGGCTCTTGAAGGCACGCCGGAAAAATCCTTTAAAGCCCCTAAAGGGACGGTTGGCATGTATTTGGATCCGGTTAACGGAAAGCTGGCTACCGAGGACTGTCCAGTCAAACGCTACACCTACTTCGCCGCCGGAACTGAGCCAACTGAGTATTGCACAGAGCATTTATTAGAAGAAGAAAAAGAAGCAAAAGGGAAAAAGAAAAAGCATCGTGAAGAACACGAGAATGACGACCGAGCCCCATGGTATAAAAGGGTGCTGCCATGGTCTTAAAGGAAGAAAGCTGCATGCAGAAAATGGCGTGCAGCTTTTTTGTAAGGCAAGGGAGATTGATTATCTCAGACTTCTTCTTCCGGTTTCCTGGTAACTCTGTCCGAACTATGCCTCTGCTCTGACATCCACTTCCGTTTTCCTCCTCCACGCTCCAACAAAAAAAGCCCAGGGTCCCTCCCTGAGCTTATGCTCCTAAGTCATCCTTCAGCTGCTGCAAGGATCTGTCCCACATATCGGCATTATGGTTTTGTAGAAATTCCCGTAAGACAGCCTTTGATTTCTCATCCATATGATCGACAATAATATGGCGCTTAATCGATTTATCCATGCGGTTCACATGCTCTGGCAACGATTTATAGCCTCTACGAATCTCACGGTCGACCGTCATTTCACACGCTGTTACCCCTGCATAATGCGGTCCTCTCTCATCGCGGTCCACCGTCACCCAGACGAGCCAGTAAGGCTTGCCATTTGGCACCTCATCCTTATTCGGTAAAAATTTAATTCCTTTTTCGACCACGCTTCTGGCATGCATGGCGCCAATATCGATGACCGCATCGCCTTCTTCAACATCAATGATAACCGGTGACACGTTATCAAGACTTAATGCGCCTTTCCCGAACCCCTTATGTCCATCGAGAGGTTCATTTTTAATAATATTAAACTCAAGCTTCTTTTTCTTTTTTTCTTCCATCAATAAAAATCCCCTTTCATTCTTTAAAAAAAGTCTGTATTAACATGGTTGTTGATTTCCGTTCTAGGCACTTCGCTTTCCTGCGGGCGACCGCCTAGCCTCCTCGACACTTTGTTCTAGCGGGGTCTCGACTGCCTCGCTTCTCCCGCGGGAGTCTTCGTGCCTTCCACTTCAATCAACCTGCTAATCCAAATGAAAACTGCTTTTTAACACAGCCTTCTTTTAAAAAAACCATCCATAAAAAAATTCATTTAATCCATTTATCAGCCATGGCAGGACGGTGCCAAAGATTGGCTGGATGGTGTAGCGGTCAAGCGGCGTGATGACTAGGATAAGAAAAATCAGCATGCCGTATTGTTCAAACTGGGTCATCTTCGCGCGTACGTCCACCGGTGCCAAATCCTCGAGGATGCGGTAGCCGTCAAGCGGCGGCAAAGGCAGCAAATTAAAAATAAACAGGACCGCATTCAGTTGAATAAAAATATCCAGAAATTCCGGAACAAACATCGGCAGACTTGCTGCCAGCCCTGAGGCGACTAAGCCATACCAAATCACAAACGCCAGACAAACCATGATCAGATTGCTCAGCGGTCCGGCAAAGGAAACGGTAATCCCGGCTACACGCGGCTTTTTAAAGAAAAAGCGATTCACCGGCACAGGCCGCGCCCAACCGAAGCCGGCAAGGAAAATGAGAATCGTCCCGAACGGGTCTAAATGCGACATTGGGTTCAACGTCAATCGCCCTTGATTTTTCGCCGTATCATCACCAAATCTCCAGGCCGTGAACGCATGCGCAAATTCATGGACGGAAAAAGCAATAATCAGTGTTAGGGCGACATATGGTATTTTTTCTAATGGGTATGCCAAAAATTGCGAGAGGTCCAACAGGCAAAACTCCTTTTATCAGCTCTTTGAATAAAAGTATACATGATTACAGTGACAAAGTGAAAAATGATGCCAGCCATCCCACAAGCAAAACAAAAAATAAATCAAAAATCTTGTGGTACACTATGAATGGTGAGTTTCACCATTCTATACATATACACCCATTTGAGGAGGCTGAAGGACATGCCATATGTTACCGTTAAAATGCTTGCAGGCAGAACCGAGGAACAAAAAAAGGCACTCGCTGAAAAAGTAACCGATGCTGTAAGCGAAACAACAGGTGCACCAAAGGAAGCCATTGTTGTCTTTATCGAAGAAATGACGAAAAACCACTATGCCGTTGCAGGAAAGCGCATGAGCGACCAAGAATAATCGCTTTCCCCTGAAGCAATAGGGCTGTCCAGTTAGTTGTCAGGTACTATTCTCTAACCTAGTTCATATGAATACTAGATTATGTAGGATGTGCCTGACAGCTTTGTTTAGGACAGCCCCTATTTTTTTGATAGAATAAACGTAAGAGCTATCATAACAAAAGGGGGAAAAGGAAATGGAAGTCGGGACTAGAATCGCTCAAATCCAAAATGTAATGGACCAGAATATTGAATCGATTGAAAAGCTCATTACCGCGTACGAAGAAAACATTCATGATCACCCTGCCATGACAGAGGATGAAATCCTGCTGTTAAAGCTCTGGCTCCGTGATAATATCCTGCGCTACTGGGTAAATGCACTCCAGCAATCACTCCGCGGCATGGACGACAGCAACCGGACAGATATTCTTCAGCTCTTGAATCAATTTGAAAGGCCGATTGCTGACTACATGAACAGGGAATTGACCCTGTAGCTCCCATTGAACCTTACTCCACTACATTCATGACAGACTATCACTAACGATAACATGTCAAAAACACCCTAAATCTAGGCCAATTTATTCTGGTCTTATACATAACAAAAAAATACAGTGCCCAATCGCACTGTACTTTATGTCTAGTGAAGCTCTATCTTTTGCTTTAGCTTCGCAATATATTCATAGGCACTATCAATTTCTTCTGTTGTATAGCGCTGTTTACTTTTTAAGGTAAAAATCTTTTCCTGCACTTCTTCCTTTGCTAGATTATCAAAGTATAAGACGGTAGATACGAGCTCAAGAAATCTTGCATTTTGATGATTCATATCGGTGAGACATTCCTGCAGATACGGGAGGTCAACATGGTTTTCAGACAGAAACTCCCTGCCGTTGTCAGTTACCGTATAGCGATATTGATAATAGCCGCCCTTTTTTTCCTTGACTTCATCTAGAAATCTCATGTTACACAGCTCTTCCACCTGCACCGTTAACTCCTCTGAGTAGGGTCCATAAAAGTGAAATTGAAATTTTTCTCCGAACGGAAAGGATAGTTTTTTAGAAATATAAATCATCTTTTGCAGCTTCTTCCTCCCAATCACTTCTCCAGAGGCTGCGATCGCCTGCATGACCTTAGCATGATCTTTTAGCACAATTTTCAACTCCTAAATCTATATCAATGGATATTTACTGTCTTCTATATCCAGCAGCTTGCGAATTTTACTCTTAATATCCTTATTCGTCGTATCATCCGTAAGGAAATCTAACGGATAATAGAGCTTATGGTCGGTTCTTCTTTTACCCGAAATCGCATCGACGATTTCCGACTCTCGTGACAGCTCGCGAATCTCGCCGTTTCGCATTAATAATTGAATCGGCAAACGCTCCTCTTCCTCACCCGGCCGGTAAAAATCGTACGGTAAATCGGAGGACGAATCCACGACAAGATAATATTCCGGATCAATTCCCGCCTTCTCAAACAATATCGACAGCTCGGCCAGCTTTTTGTATTCCTTAGCCGGATCAAACTCAGCATATTTAAATAGATTCCGATTCATAAACCTGCGGCATAAATCGCTTAGAATTGGATCATCCTCGTCCTGCCACATTTGAAAATAATAGAGAATGACCGACTCATCTAGCTTCAAATAATCCTCCAATGTAACCTCATCTTCAAAAATCGAATAGAAATGGACAGGCAGCGATTTAAAGGAATAATACTGCCCATGCAATGCTTTTGCCCTGTGGAGTATTTTTGTCAGGATCACCTCCGCACTGCGGGTTACCGGGTGGAAATACACCTGCCAATACATTTGATAGCGGCTCATAATATAATCCTCTACCGCATGCATGCCGCTTTTTTTAATCACAACCTGGTCTTCACGGGGACGCATCACGCGCAAGATTCGCTCCATATCAAAATGACCGTAGCTGACCCCTGTAAAATAAGCATCCCGCTGCAGATAATCCATCCGATCGGCATCAATTTGGCTGGAAATTAGACTGATGACGAGCTTATTTTGATAGGTTTTTGCAATCACCTCAGCAACCTTTTTCGGAAAATCCTCTCCGACTCGCTTCAGAACTGCGTTCACCTCTGTATTACCTAGAATAATGGCCTGGGTAAAATACTCATGGTCAAGCTCGAACACTTTTTCAAAGGAGTGAGAAAACGGCCCATGTCCTAAATCATGCAGCAGCGCAGCACAAAGGGAAAGCAGCCGCTCGTCATGGCTCCAGCCTGAGCGCCCCTCAAAGATGTCATCGACAATCCGGCGGATAATCTCATATACTCCCAGTGAATGGTTGAAACGGCTATGCTCTGCTCCGTGGAATGTTAAAAAGGTTGTCCCTAGTTGTTTAATTCTCCGCAGCCGCTGAAATTCCTTCGTCCCAATCAGATCCCATATCACCCTGTCGCGCACATGCACATAGCGGTGCACAGGGTCCTTGAACACCTTTTCCTCCAATAGCTTTTCCTCTGAATAGGCCATTTTCTCCCCTCTTTTCTTGTCTATTTATTATGTAAAAGGTAAAAATGCTACCATATATGAACCGACTTTTTCATTCGTCTATTTTGTCTTCTTTCGGACACTCACATGTTCCTATTATACTCAAATCCCCCGTTACATCTCTACAAAATTCAACAAAATCCAACCTTTTTTAAAATCGAGGGATTTCACTCTTTTTTTTCATAAAAAATAAAGCACCTGCCAAGGGCAAATGCTTTATTCGTTCGATTCGATTAGATAATGCGGACGTTTACGATTCCTGGGATTTTGCCGATATTTTCTTCTAAGGCAGGTGTAAGGTCGCCGTTAAATTTATTATCAATATCAATAATGGTATAAGCGTAATCGCCACGGCTTCGGTTCACCATGTCCGCAATGTTTAAGTCATAGTTTGATAAAACAGCTGTCAGCTGTCCAACCATTCCCTTCACGTTATGATGGAACGCTGTTACACGACGCTTGCCTGTAAAAGGAATAGACGCATTCGGGAAGTTAACAGAGTTGACGATATTTCCTGTTTCTAAATATTCCTTTACTTGATGAGAAGCCATGATGGCACAGTTTTCCTCAGACTCAGTTGTTGAGGCACCAAGGTGTGGAATGCAGACACAGTTCGTCATTTTTAATACTTTATCATTCGGGAAGTCTGTAATGTACTTACCAACCTTACCGCTGACAAGTGCTTCTGCCATATCATCCTCGTTCACTAGCTCACCGCGAGAGAAGTTCAGGATATGAACGCCATCCTTCATTTGCGCGAAGGAATCTTTATTGAACATGCCACCAGTATCTTTCGTAAATGGTACGTGAACCGTAATGTAATCAGCTTTCGCATAAAGCTCCTCAATTTTCATCGCCCGTTTTACATTACGAGAAAGGTTCCAAGCGATATCAACAGAGATGAATGGGTCAAAGCCAATGACATCCATATCAAGACGAAGCGCATCGTTTGCTACACGGGCACCGATCGCACCAAGACCGATAATACCAAGTGTTTTTCCTTTAATTTCTTTACCGACAAACTGCTTCTTTCCTGCTTCGACAAGCTTAGGAACCTCTTCGCCTTTACCTTCTAGGCCTTTTGTCCATTGGATACCGGCAAATAAATTTCGAGAAGACGCCATTAATGTTGTTAAGACTAATTCTTTTACGGCATTTGCATTCGCACCAGGTGTGTTGAATACAACAATTCCTTTTTCCGTATATTCATTCACTGGAATATTATTAACGCCGGCTCCGGCACGCGCAACAGCCTTTACGTTAGCATCCAGCTCCATATTGTGCATGTTAAAGCTTCGTAGAACGATGGCATCCGGATTCGCCGCATCGTTATCGATCTTGTAGTTTTCATTGTTTTTGAAGGTTTCTAATCCGACTTCAGCAATTGCATTTAATGTTTTAATTGTGAACATTTGTTTCTTTTCTCCCCTTTGGTCTTTTTGGTTGTTTTATAAAAAAGGTTAGTTAACTATGAATCTTACTTTTGAATCGTGACAAGATGACTATGAAAAAAGAAGATTGGACTTCTCCAATCTCCTCGCAAAAAGTAAGAATAACAAATAAGGACTTGTTACTCTTCTGTCCTTTTGCCTGAGATCGTGAACCCTTCGGCGCTGCACCATGCAATCTCTCCAGAAGCGGCTCCGGTTATAGAGTGAACCATAACCCTCTTCGCCAGCAAATATTCTCTCTCATATGTTGATATTTGTTGAAAAACTTTTAAAATTTTGTCGAACCATTGTGTAATAATTTTAAATTTTAACAATATTATTGGATTAATTCAAGCTTTAAACTTCTAGAATGTCTAGAAAAATGAATATGCTTTCCAAACATGCAGCTTTATTCGTCTTTTAATAAAAGTCAGAAAATTTACTAATATAATGTTTGAATTATAATTCATTTCAAAAAACATATCAAGTGTTTAAAACTAAGACTTTAACCTAATTTTCTTATGGATAACGCTTACAACGCCATAACATCCACCAACAACTAACACGAACATTATAATTATAAAAAATATTTATGTTCGGAATCAGAGGGACGGTTCTATTGCTTCCTCCAGAACCCAATTAAGTTTTCTATAATTAAAAAGGAACTCACTAGTTGTAAGTTCCTTTTTAAAAAACTATAAAATTGATTTATAAATTGGTTATTCCTGTGGATCCCAGATTGCCCAGTTGTCTGGTCGGCCATGCTGGGTGGCAGATGTCTCTACATCAATAGATGGGTCTGCTTTACCGATAACTACAGCTCCAACAAGAACCGCATTTCCTTCTACATCAAATTCAGTTTTCTCTTCAGGGAATCCCCAGCCGCGCTTATAGTTCTTACCTTCAAGGAATTTGCTTACATCGTATTTAGGGACGCCATATGCATACGTACTTTCACCCTTTGGAGCGACTGCTGATCCATCCAATGTACCAAAGTAATGCGTTTGATAGCCTAAGCTCCATGCCCCCATGCTTAACAATCCGTTTGAATACCCGGTATCAAAGAGGGCAAACGACGTTTGCATGTAATAATCTTTATATTGATCTTTATGGTCGGCTTGGTCTGCAATTTGGTCCGCTAGAATTAAGACCGTAACGGTTCCGTCGGTTGTACAGCCTTCACCCCAATAATCACCGATAATGGTTGCCTGTTCTTTTGGGTCACGAACAGCAATATAGAAATATTCATTCCAGTTGACAGCTGTTTGCCCCTTCATAGCAATATCAAAAATTTTCTCCAGGTCCTCATCACTTGGAGCATCCTTTGGATCGTTCGACCACGAGCCGTTATTAACAGTTCTCCAAAGATTTTCATTTTCGGTAAACCATTTGTTTAAATCAAGTTCGGAAGAGGTTTGTACTGATTCATTACTCTCATCTGTCTCCTTTGTCGAAGTAGCGGAGTCATTGGAACATCCGGACAATAATAACAGTCCCGCTAAAGGAATAAGAAGAAGACTTTTTGAAATGCCTTTCATGTAATTACCTCCCTTTCCTATTTTGTGTACAGTTTAATTATAGAATTTTCATAATTCAATACCATGGATTGATTGTTAAACTTTCATAACATTTGTTAGATTTATCACAAACTAGTCCATTATATAGACATTTATCGCTAGAGTTCTCCAAAACCCAGAAGCAAAAACAAAAAAACCCCCTCGGGGACAATTCCCGAGAAGATTCTATAGCTTTAGCTTCTTTCTAATTTTTTCTTCTAACTCTTCTTCCGATAAAGCGGCTAATGGCCGGTTATTAACGAAGGCAAAGGTTTTCTTTCGGCCTGGTCCGCAATAGGACTGGCAGCCGATTTGCACTTCTGCATCCGGGTCAATTTTTTTCAGCATTGGTAGTAACGTTTTTAAATTCACTGCCTGGCAATCATCACAGACACGGAATTCATTTGCCATAATGAATACATCCCCTTCTAACAATTCGACTAACATCTATAAGAAATATGAAAACAGCCTGTTTCTCACATTTTCATTCCTTCTAAGCTATACTAGTACGTTTACACTATGAGGTATTTTAACGCTTCTTTTTCTGTATTGCAAGCCAATCCTATAGGCGTTGCCCCGCTTAAGGGAAAACTACTAAAACAAGTATATAAATAATATCTTTAAAGATAGAAGGAAAACATAACTCTACCTCGCTATCTCCTTGCCAGCCCCTTTCATAAAACCACATCTGTCTTCATTAGTATGTGATTCACAGCAAAAATGCATTCGTTTTTTCATAAGTCTACTATCCTTTTAATCATCTTGTATAAAGTTTGAAAAGATTGGACATGATGAAAATAACGCTTTATAAAAATACAAAAATATGATAGGGAGCTGAAGAAATGAAAGTTCGTCAAGATGCATGGACAGAAGAAAATGACTTGCTGCTTGCTGAGACTGTCTTAAGACATGTAAGAGAAGGAAGTACACAATTAAATGCGTTTGAAGAGGTAGGCGATAAGCTTAATAGAACCTCTGCTGCCTGCGGCTTCCGCTGGAATGCGGTTGTTCGCCATAACTATGAAAAGGCCTTACAGCTGGCGAAAAAGCAGCGCAAGCAACGACAACGGATTCTGGGGAAAGATCAAGGTGGCAAGAAAAAACTATTATACTCACCGCCACAGCCAAGTATAGAAGAGATGCAGACCTTGACCTCACAAGCCGAGCCTGAAGTATTTAATGAAAATATGACAATGGAAATGAGTGAAGAAATGACAGCTAGCATTCAACCAGACTCTATTCAAGCTTCACTGGACATGCCTGCGGGCAGCATTAATCTTGATACAATTGTCGCTTACCTGCAAAATATGAAAAACTCAGGCTTTCAGGTTGAGATATTAAAAAGTGAGAATGAAAGATTAAAACGTGAAATCGCCGAGCTAAGAAGAACCAATAAAGAGCTCGAGTCCAAGATTAATGAAATGGAAGAAAATACTGAAACGATTCAGGAAGATTACGAGACGTTAATGAAAATTATGAATAGAGCTCGTAAGCTGGCCTTGTTTGATGAAGAGGAACGTCCGGCAACCACCTTTAAGATGGACCGGAACGGAAACCTTGAAAAGGTAGCAGAATAATGTAGTTGTGTGAAAAGCCGTTATGGTAACGGCTTTTTTTGTTGACCTTTTTTAGTAGTTTAGCAACCAAGTCACTCGGTTAGCGGACGCCTCTTCCTTACTCGCCCAGCACCCTTTGATTTCGCTCTATGACCCTTTCATTATAGCCTTCGAACAGCGGTACCTCTTCCGGTGACAGTGATGCAGTAAAAAGCTGCTCTGACTTAGCCTGCAGCACCTGTAAAAAGCGCAGCATCACGTCCTGAACGGTTAAATTAACCTGAAGCAGCTCTGACAACGACGCCATGACCTCAGGAATAATTTCCGGATACACCTGCTTCGTTTCCTCTTCTTTTTTACTAAGCTCATAAAAATGTTTTACCAGCTCAGCCCGTTCACTGCCGCTGCCATTGACGCAAAGATAGATTTGCACAGCTACGCCTTTTCTGATTCTGCGCTGTGAAATTCCAGCGAATTTCTGTCCGCCCATGCTAAGATCATAGCTGCCAGGACAATAGGAGCCTATAATTTCTCTGGCTTCAATCTCTTGGTTAAAATCGGCAAACATATCCTTCACCAGCTGCCACATCGCCTCATAGCCGCGATTAATATCAATTCCCTTTTCTTTTTCCGGAAAAACTAGCGTCAGATTGAGGACTCCTTCATCGAGCACAACCGCCAAACCGCCGGAATTGCGGACAATGACTTCATAGTCTTGCTCTTGTAAAAAATCGATGCCCTCCTTTAAAAAAGGAAGCTTGGTATCCTGTATTCCTAGTACAACCGTCCGTTGGTGGACCCATGCCCGCGCCGATGCCGGAGCTGTCCCCGCACCAACAGAGGTACAAAGTGTATCATCCATTCCGAAGGACTGCAGGGCACTTATATAAAGACCGGAGACAGACTGGTCAATCACTCTCCACCGCTCCTGAACTAATAAATCCTTTGTATCTTTCATGTTCAATCTCCTTGCTGTAGCTTTCATTTCTTCATTATAGCATGTAAAAGGATGAAGAAAAAAAGCAGGTGGTTCTTTGTGCCCGTCAGACCTCCTTCTTCCTCCCAATGGGCACTATCAACCGTCTACTTTTCCTTTAATAATAAAAAAGCACACCACCCACAGGTGATGCACTTTAACACACAGCCTTATTTTTTCAACGCCTGCGCAGCTGTAATTAACGCTAGCTTATAAACGTCCTCTTCGTTACATCCGCGGGAAAGATCGTTTACCGGGCGGTTAAGTCCTTGTAGAATCGGACCTACTGCTTCAAAGTTACCTAAGCGCTGAGCAATTTTGTAGCCGATGTTGCCTGCTTCAAGACTTGGGAAAACAAACACATTCGCATCCCCTTGAAGAACAGAGCCTGGTGCCTTGCTTTTTGCCACAGACGGTACAAACGCCGCGTCAAATTGGAACTCACCGTCAAGGACTAATTCTGGAGCACGCTTCTTCGCCTCTTCCACAGCATTTGAAACCTTTTCCGTTTCCGGAGACTTTGCAGAGCCCTTTGTCGAGAAGCTTAGCATTGCCACACGCGGCTCGATATCAAACATTTCCGCTGTCTTCGCACTTTCAATCGCAATTTCCGCTAAATCATTGCTGTCAGGCGCAATATTAATCGCACAATCCGCAAAGACATATCTTTCATCGTCACGAACCATGATGAACACACCAGAGGTCTTGCTGACGCCTTCCTTAGTTTTAATAATCTGAAGCGCTGGGCGAACCGTGTCAGCCGTTGAATGCGCAGCACCGCTCACAAGTCCGTCTGCTTTATTAGTATGTACAAGCATCGTGCCAAAGTAGTTTTCATCTAAAAGAATCTTACGAGCATCTTCCTCTGTCGCCTTTCCTTTACGGCGCTCGACAAAGGATGCTACAAGCTCATCAAATGCAGCATAGCTGCCTGGGTCATAGATTTCCACTGATTCTAAAGAAACATTTAATTCCTTTGCCTTTGCTTCAATCTGCTCGATATTTCCAACAAGAATCGGTGTTAATACCTTATCCTCTGCCAAACGTCCGGCAGCTGCTAGAATTCTTTCATCTGATCCCTCTGGAAAAACAATCTTCAGGTTTTGACCTGTTAGTTTTTGTTTTAAACCTTCGAATAAATCACTCATGAGTTACCCTCCTTTAATATTTCCCTATATTAGCATACTCTTCCAAGCCAAAAATTCAAGGAATCGCTACTTTCCTAATAAATGTTCTATTTTTGGAATATTTCTAAATAATTGCTCGTATTGGTAAAATTGTCCCTTTACTACTATTTACATATAATCAATTATTATCCCAAAAAATGATGATTCTGATTTTTTCGTGTTTCATCCATGAGGATATGGAGAAACTATGATATAGTAGTGTATGAAAAGTGTTAGTATGAACAAGGAGTGGTAATCGATGAGCCAAGCAGCAAAAACACTCGATGGATGGTATTGTTTACATGATTTCCGTACAATGGATTGGACAACCTGGAAAATGGTTCCTAGCGAAGAAAGGGACGCAGCCATTCAGGAGTTTCAAGGTCTTGTAGACAAGTGGAACCGTACTGAAAAAGAAGAACAAGGCAGTCATGTGATTTACTCTATCGTTGGACAAAAGGCTGATTTCATGATGATGATTTTGCGTCCAACAATGGAAGAGCTTAATGAAATTGAAAACGAATTCAATAAAACAAAGCTAGCTGAATTTACAATTCCTGCTCATTCCTATGTATCTGTTGTTGAATTAAGTAATTATCTGTCTTCTGAAGAAGACCCCTATCAAAATCCGCAGATTCGTGCGCGTTTGTATCCAATTCTACCTAAATCAAAGCATATTTGCTTCTATCCAATGGATAAGCGCCGTCAAGGCAATGATAACTGGTACATGCTTCCGATGGAGGATCGTATGAACCTGATGAGAAGCCATGGCATGATTGGACGCCAATATGCAGGTCTAGTAAAGCAAATTATTACCGGCTCTGTCGGCTTTGACGATTACGAGTGGGGCGTTACATTATTCTCAGATGATGTTCTACAATTTAAGAAGCTTGTCTATGAAATGCGCTTCGATGAAGTAAGTGCACGTTATGGTGAATTTGGCTCCTTCTTTGTTGGTAACCATCTGGCAGACGAAAAAATCGAAACCTTTTTACAGGTATAAAAAAATCAAGCAGATATGCTTACATACTAGAAGTCTCCGATTACGCTCGGAGGCTTTTTTGTATTTTTCCAGCTTCCACCTCCACTCAGCGACTGTCGGTCCTATTTCCAAGCTTTTCATTAGCCTCTATCCATCCTCTGGTCAAAGGGACTAACTATTTTTAGGTAGTCTTACAATTTTGTCATATTTATCCCTCTCCTCCCATATCTATCAGTTAGTGAGTTTCATTTATACACAGCATGACATTACTTAATACGCTTGCAGGTCATTCAGAGGAACCAGTTCCTTACATGGTCTGCATTCTATAAGCATTTCTTTATTATGATACGCAGGTTTCACCGCCTGCGATTAGAGTACTAGGAGGGAATTAAATGAGCCAACAAAACTATAATCAGTTTGGGTATTTCAGGTCTTACCCATCTTACGGAAATAAAACGCCCTCTTACGGCGGAGCTCAAATGGGCCCAATGCAGCCAGCCGTTTTCCCGCAGCCGGGTGCCATGCCAGGAGCGATGCCGGGTGCGATGCCGGGTGCGATGATTCCGCCTGCAGGAGGAGGTGCCGGATCCATGCTGCCACCAACCGGAGCCGTACCGTCGGCAGGAGGTCCACAGGTCCCTGGAATGCTACCGGTAGAGCAATCCTACATTGAAAACATCCTGCGCCTGAACAAAGGGAAACTAGCAACTGTTTATGCAACCTTTGAGAATAACTCACAATGGAATGCGAAAACCTTCGTCGGAATCATTGAAGCAGCAGGTAGAGACCATTTAATTCTAAGTGATCCAGAGACAGGACAGCGGATTTTACTGCCAATGGTTTATCTCGACTATGTCACCTTTGAAGAAGAACTAGAATACGAGTATCCATTTGCGGGGCCTGCTGCACTTTCTACTTATCCGCCTAGATAGGGAAAAGCATTTTCTTTGTTTGTAATCGGATTTCCCCTGCCGCTTTAATTCCAAAGCTGACCACTAATTCATATGAAAAGGAGCCTGACCTCATGTCAGACTCCTTTCTTTCGTCTTATAAAAATTTTACAGCAGCAATCACTATTAACGCCCAGGCAATAATAAAGGATACTCCGCCTAATGGAGTAATCGCACCGAGGACACTGATTTTCGTTAGACTCAATACATAAAGGCTGCCAGAGAATAGAACA
Source organism: Bacillus tuaregi (assembly GCF_900104575.1). Lineage (NCBI taxonomy): Bacteria > Bacillati > Bacillota > Bacilli > Caryophanales > Bacillaceae > Bacillus > Bacillus tuaregi. The sequence continues at coordinate 226,144 of NZ_LT629731.1, read as the reverse complement.
ACCCCAATGAACATCAGCCAGCCTGACCAGTTTAGCAATGAGCTGGAATGTACTTTACCAAGCAAAATGCCTACAATTAATAAGCCAACCGAGTGCAGCATTTGGTACGTTACAGCCTTCCCCCATGTATCCATATATTTTGGCTCAAGCTTTCCATCCAAAATATGTGCTCCAAATGCCCCTAGAGCAACAGATAAGCCTGCCAGTATCGCCCCTAAAACAACAAATAATTTCATCCTCTTCCCTCTCCCTTTTCTATTTGCTTCTATTTTGTCCTCAAAAGTCAAAAATCGAATCGCCGTTTGCGCCATCCTCTACCTGTAATTTTTTCTGCGGCTGCATGGTCATAGGCTGTTGTTGAAATGGTGCTGCTGTCATTGGTGGAACCGGTCTGCTCATCTCTTGTCGATGTTGTAACGGTTCCTCTAGAACAAGCTCACAAAGAGCCTTCATAGCATAGGCATGCTCACGTATTTTCGCTTCGGAATCTGCCTGCTTCGCTGCCTGCAGCTCCCTTCCGATTTTATCTAGAAGCTTGTTTACTGAAATATCCATCGTTACCTCCAGAACATTCTGTTATTATCATTGGTGTTATTATCCTACCATATATAGCAGCAACCGCTGCTGTCAAATTCTCTTTTATTCTACATGAATTTACAACAAATTACAGCCTTTAAGCATTCCTTTCCGTAATCTCCCTTCAGCCACCTTAAGCAACATAAAGTTACACAATGATTATACATGTTTCACGTGAAACATTTCTTTTCCAACGGCAACTGCCATTTCTCACCATTAAAGGTAAGCAACCAGATTTTTTTCTATTAATCTTAACAATTTCTCCATAGTTTCTGAATACATTCTCGAAAGTTTAAGGCTATGATAGTTATATGGGAAGGAGCTGTTAGGCTATGAAAAAGAAATTAATCATTGGAATCGTAGCAGGTGCTATTATTTTAGGCGGGGCTGGTACATTCGCCTTCGCAGAGGGAAGCAATGGTTTTCTAGGAGGCTTTGGAGAAATGAAGCCCTATATGGAAAAAATGCATCCAGAGCTGTCTGAAGAGCAATTACAGCAGATGTATGATAATTGCCACGGTAAAGGCGGCATGATGCAGAACGTTGATCCAGCAAATAGAATGCCTTATGGTACAGAAAATACGATGATGAATCGCTTTTAGAATAAGCAAAAGGATTGGAGAAACCAATCCTTTTTTTCACGCCTGGTAGAATTCATACATTCATTTGTTACCATGTAGACAAAAAAATGACCTCTAGCGCAAACTAGAGATCACTTTTAATAGACCTATTCTCCATGCAGCTCTGTATTATTATGCTCAGAACCATCACTCGGAGCTTCAGAAAAGCCCGTAACAGCATAATACCCGCCGACGACAACCAACAAATAGACAACTGCGGAAATGACCCATTTTTTCAACTGTCATCTCACCTTCCCTATAGCTTTACTTTCTGCAGACGAAGGGCATTCAATACGACCGATACTGAGCTGAAGGCCATGGCTGCCCCAGCAAGCCACGGCGCCAAGAATCCGACCGCTGCAACGGGAATGCCAATGCTGTTATAGGCAAGAGCCCAGAAAAGATTTTGCTTAATATTGCGGATGGTTTTATGGCTCATCCTAATCGAATCCGCAATGCTGTTTAAATCGCCGCGAATCAGTGTAATGTCCGCCGCTTCCATCGCTACGTCTGTACCCGTGCCAATCGCCATTCCGATGTCAGCTACTGCCAGTGCCGGGGCATCATTAATACCATCGCCAACCATCGCGACCCTTTTACCCTGCTCCTGCAGCTTTTTCACTTCCTCCGCTTTGCCCTCTGGAAGAACCTCTGCAATCACCGAGTCAACACCAGCCTGCTTCGCAATCGCATGGGCGGTTTGCTGGTTATCACCAGTGATCATGATGACCTCAAGACCCATATCCCTCATGCGCTTAATTGCCTCTGTTGACGTATCCTTTATCGTATCCGCGACCGCCACAAGTCCGGCATAAACACCGTCCACTGCCGTGAGCATCGCCGTTTTCCCTTGCTTTTCAAGGCCTTCCATCACAGATAGCACCTGTTCAATCTCCACGTCATACCGCTTCATTAATCGGCGCGTACCGACGAGAATCACTTTTCCATTCACTACCGCTCTAATACCATAGCCGGGTATATTTTCAAACTCGCTCACATCAGCAAGCCCAATCTTCTTCTCTTTAATCCCTGTGACCATCGCCTGTGCCAGCGGGTGCTCGGATTGCCTTTCCGCCGAGCCGACAAGGCGCAAGAACTCCGCTTCCTCCATATCCGTCACAACATCTGTGAGAACAGGCTTCCCATTTGTAATCGTACCTGTTTTGTCTAAAATAACCGTATCAATACGGTGCGTCATTTCCAGGTGCTCCCCGCCTTTAAAAAGAATGCCATATTCGGCAGCCCGGCCAGAGCCAGCCATAATCGAGGTCGGCGTCGCTAGACCTAAGGCACAAGGACAGGCAATGACAAGGACCGCAATTAGCTTTTCCAGCGCCTCAGCAAAGTTGCCCGGATCGACCCATACATACCAAATCAAAAACGTGATTACGGCAATTCCAACCACAATCGGAACAAAAATACCTGAAATGGAATCAGCCAAGCGCTGGATTGGTGCCTTTGAGCCCTGCGCTTCCTCAACCACCTTGATGATTTGCGCCAGCGCGGTTTCCTTGCCGACCTTTGTTGCTTTTATTTTCAAAAAGCCGTTTCGATTTATCGTTGCGCCGATGACCGTATCCCCGACCGTTTTATCCACCGGGACACTTTCACCGGTAATCATCGACTCATCCAAGGCCGACGTTCCTTCTAGAATCTCACCATCAACCGGGATTTTCTCGCCAGGTTTGACTAATAAAACATCCCCGCTGATAACGTCCTCAAGCGGAACCGTCATTTCCTCACCGTTCCAGACTACCGTGGCTGTTTTTGCCTGCAGACCCATCAGCTTCTTTATCGCTTCCGAGGAACGGCCCTTTGCCCGTGCTTCAAACAATTTCCCAAGAATGATTAACGTGATTAAGACCGCACTTGTTTCAAAGTAAAGTCCAACAGAATGAGCGTCACGGCCAATCGTTTGAAGCGATAAATACAAGCTGTAGAAATAAGCCGCAGACGTTCCAAGAGCAACCAGGACATCCATATTCGCACTTTTATTTTTCAGTGCTTTATAGGCTCCGACATAAAACTGCTTTCCGATGAAAAATTGAACAGGTGTCGCTAACAGCAGCTGGACCCACGGGTTCATAAACGCCTCTGGAACATAGAGGGAGGAGGTAAAGCTAAAGTGTCCTACCATCGCCCAGAGAAGCGGGAAGGAAAGAATCGCCGAGAAGATAAATTTTCCTTGCTGCCTGGTCATTTCTCTTTGTCGGTGATCAACGGCATCCTGCTCATTTTCCTCGCTTTTAACAATCGCCCCATAACCAAGGCTTTCAACCTTTTGGATCATGTCCATCACGGAAATGGCCGATGGGTTGAATTCCACGGTTGCTTTTTCTAACGCTAGATTGACATTGGCCTGCAGGACTCCAGCCATCTTATTCAAACCCTTTTCAATTCTGGCTGAGCATGCCACACACGTCATACCGGTTATCTCTAATTCCTTTTTCTCTGTCACCACATCATAGCCCAGATCCTGGACCTTTTTCTGAATCTCTAGCGGACTCATGACAGCCGCATCATATTTCACCGTAGCGGTTTCAAGAGCCAGGTTGACATTCGCAGCCTGTACGCCCTCCATTTTGTTCAGACCCTTTTCAACCCGAGTTGAGCACGCCGCACACGTCATACCAGTGATTTGAAACTGACTTTCCGTTGTTTTTTCACTCATTTCCAGTCACCTCATACCTACATAGGGTATATTTTCTTTAAAAAAGAGAGAGCGTCTGTTTTATAAAAAAACATGTCCGCTCCTCCTGACCCACTCACCTATTTTACATCATAGCCTTGATCGTCAATCGTTTCCTTAATCGCATCCACTGTAACTTCAGCTGCATTATATTCCACATCAACTGTTTTATTTTCAAGACTTACCTTCACACTTGCCACACCATTTAATTTACCTACGCTGCCTTCAACGGCTTTTACGCAATGACCGCAAGACATACCTTCAACATTAAGGGTAATTTTCTCCATTATGATCGACTCCTTACTTTTTCATTAATTTTTGGACTGTTACCAGTACTTCATCAACAACCTCTAAATCCCCGCTTTGAATACGATCAACCACGCACTCCTTCATATGGGCTTCCAAAAGGATTTTCGCCACGCTGTTTAAGGCGGCTTGGGTAGCAGCAATCTGTGTAATGACATCATCACAATAAGTATCTCTCTCAATTAGCCGCTTAATGCCCCGAACCTGACCCTCAATCCGATTCAATCTGGATTCAAGATTCTTCTTCATTTTGTCGGAGTGATGACTCTTCCGTTCACCTGAATGACAGCAATCATCGCCTTCTAGCATAGGGTCTTTCTCAAATTCGGATGACATTGACGATCCCTCCTTGATTCTGATTATAGTATACGGGGGTACCCTATGTAAAGTTCCTTTTTTAAAAAAAATTTCCTACTATACATGGTTGTTGATTGTGCCTATCTGTAGAAGCTTATAAAGATAAGGACTGCATTTTTACGCATTCACAGCTGTGAACGCATTAAGAAACAGTCCCCGATTTACCATCATCTTTCCGAAATCGGTACTGATACAGGTACGTCAAACAGCCACACTAAAAAGATTGTGACAGGGACACTAATAATCAAGGTAAATAACGGCTTTTTATAATGGAGCCGCATGAACGGAAACATGATACAGTCAAATAAGGCTGACCATTGCAGTCCCCAGCCGTATTTATAGATGATATTCCCTCTTATCATTAAGATGTATTCAAATGCAACATAAATCCCAATCCAAAATAAATAGTGACACAGAATTCTCCAGCTCCCCTTACCTTCCGGGTAACGCACCAAAAACATCAAAATGCTTAATGGAAACGTAATAAAGGTATGGCCAACCTCCAGCAATGAATGATTAAACCATTCCCAATCCGGTGACAGCTGCCATAACCAATGCTCGGCACAAAGGAAATTATAGGTAAGATTCCCTAAGGCAATATACTGCAGCGTTGAATAATATTCCTTCCATTCTCGGTAATCCTTTCTAAGCCATACAGCAAAAATACTAATTAACGCAAGAGTAAGATGCATATCCATTCTTTCCTTTTTTTATTTGCTCTGCTTATTTTGTTTCAAATAGTGAAATTTAAAACAAATATTCTATGCATATCTATTAATAGGTATCCTCCTATTATAAGCCCCTCCTTTTACCACCTTACGACATGTTTCACGTGAAACATTCATAAAGAAGCAAATTCCTTCTTTTTAACTTTTTTCTTTCTACAAAAAATTCCCCCTCTCCCTTTCAGTCCTTTTTCAGAAACCAAGGTTAAAGTGTTCTCTATAAAGGAGGTATCAGAAAATGAAATGGAAAGGGACAAAATCGACTTTATCTTTAATCATGCTACTCTGCATCTTTCAATCAGGCTCAATTGCTCTTGCAGATGGGGATGATAATCACGAGGAGTATGAGAGATATGAGAAGCATGAGTATGAAAAAGACGACGAGGACGATGATGACAAAAAATATTGGGAGGGCGAAGCGGAGGGTGATGATAATAGCGATTATTACGAAAACGACATACGTTATGAAAGTAATCCAATACAAACTCATTGGAATCTATGGACACGAGAAATAAGCAGCAGTACTTCAAACACAGAGCTACCCTTTCAAGAAGCAAAGGAAGTAGGCATTGAATTAAACAACAAAAGCGAGCTTTTTTACGTGATTCCGCAATCCGGACAGCTGCTTGTTCCCGGTGAAAAGGTGGCTAAATTTATAGGTGCAAAGTCCAGCTATTACCAGCAAAGCAAAATACTCGAGCTTTCAATGGGCAAGGAAGAGCTCATTGTTCGGGCTGGAACGAATGCCGCCTATGAAAACATGGTCAAAGCTCCGATGCCTACCAAAAGCTTTTACTATGAAAAATCTGTCTATCTCCCCATCTCCGTAATTGCCAATGGATTAGGTTTCCGTGTGAATTGGGATGAGGGAAAATCAACGATTATCCTACAGGAAATATGAGGTGAAAGAACATGAAAGTAAACACAAAAGCAAAATGGATTGTGGGCATTACAGGTGCTGCCTTCTCCGCGTTTATTCTCAGTACGTTAGATGAGCCCGCTCCTGCTAAGCAAGGTACTCTTTCAGCAGAAATCAATGACAACATGAGCGAGCGGGAAAAGGAGCTTGTTCAGCTCGACTGGAGTGATTTCACTCCCCAAATTAGCAATGATGGAGGGAATTCCGAAAATGATCGAAATACTAGAAGGTCCGCACGAGACTAACCTCGACACGCTATCGATTGAGGCTATGAACTGCACATTTTATATAGCGATATCAAATAGTGAAGTGCCAGATTGGAAGCAGACTGTTACAGCATTTCTTCACTATATTGATAGTGAGTTTTCTAGATTCAAAACACACAATGAATTATGGAGATTCAACGAAGCCAGCCTGAATTCTACCGTGAATGTCTCCCCTCTTTTATATGATCTATTAAAAAAGGCAGAGGACTATCGCATGCAAACAGAGGGTCGCTTTTCAGTCTGTATGCTCACACAGCTGGAAAACCACGGCTATTATCAGTCGTTTCCATTTCCAGCCGCTAAAAAAGCAACAGAAACTCTAAGCTTTTATAAGATGGAGCCAGAACCATTTATTTTCCATGGCGATGGTTCTATCACAAAGAAAACGGAGAAAAAAGTTGATTTAGGTGGTATTGCCAAGGGCTATGCAGTTGAAGCTATCGCGAAATGGCTGCAGCAAGAGGCCTGTGCCCGCTTTGGCATGGTTGACGGCGGCGGTGATATCGCCGTCTGGTCGAACGGAGAAAAAACATGGCGGATTGGCGTAATGGATCCCTTAGACGAGGTCAAGGAAATTGGCACCTTTACCATCTTGAATGGAGGGATTGCTACCTCTAATACGATTTATCGAAGCTGGCTGCAGGAAGGTGTCCAAAAAAGCCATTTATTAGATGGACGAACCGCCATGCCTGTTCAGTCCTCACTTATTCAAGCAACTGTTATAACCGAGCATTGTCTGGATGCTGAAATCGGCGCCAAGATTTGTTTTATGAGTGACCACCCATCACCCCATACGGTTTTAAGTAAAATAATCAAAAACTATCAATATGTATTTGTGACAACAGATAAACAGGTTGTTACTGGAAGGAGTTCCTAGAATGAGTCTTGCGTTTATTTCAAGCTGGAGCCTCATCCGCTTGTCTGGCTTTCTTGCCTATTTTCTATTAACCCTTTCTTTAGCATTCGGATTACTGGCCCGTATGATGGTATTCCGGAAAGACAAGCCCCTCATGCTAGCGCTGCATCAAACAAGCGGCTGGGCAGGATTTTTGACCATCATTTTTCATAGCATCTTACTATGGAAGGACGCGTATGTTCCCTACTCACTCTTGGAGCTAGTACTTCCTTTCTCAGCACAGAATGCCCCAATCCTATCAGCATTAGGGACACTCTCCTTTTATTTATTTCTCATGACGATGGCAGCATCAGATTTTTTCATAAAAAAACTAGGCCGCTCTGTCTGGAAAAGGCTCCATTTACTCGTCATTCCTGCGTGGTTATTAATGGTGTTGCACGGCATTTTGATTGGTACAGATTCCACCCAACCATGGGCTGCCTTTTTATATGGCGGTGGATTCATCCTCATCCTAGCCTTGCTGGCTTTACGTTATGCAGAGACGATGCTTCACACTACTGCCAAAAAAATTCATCATGAATAGAGTCTACTGAATGAAAAGAAGAGTAAGAATCCGCTATGGTTCTTACTCTTTAACGTGTTTACGATATCGCTTTACATCGTTACGATAAATTGAGTACCTTTTCCCACCTTGCTTTTTACCTCTATCGTTCCGCCGTGAGCTTCAACAATGGTTTTCGCAATCGATAATCCGAGTCCCGAGCCATCTCTTTTTCTAACTGCATCCCCTCGATAAAAGCGGTCAAAAATTTGCGGGAGCTCCTCCGGTGCAATCCCGATACCTGTATCTTCTACACTTAATATGATTTTTTGATTCTTTTTTAACGTGCAGATAATGCTGCCTTCCTTTGTATAACGGACGGCATTTTCCAGCAATATATACAACAGCTGCTGCATCCGCACTTTATCACCCTGCATAGCAATATGATCCTCAATCTCCCATTTCAGCATCAAATGAGCAGGCATGGTGCGTGAGAATCCGGTTAACCAGGAATGTAATTGACTAGATAAATCATATTCTTCCATATCTAATTCCATATTTCCCTGGTCGCTTCTTGCTAAAAATAACAGGTCGTTTAGCAGCTTATTCATCATTTCTGCTTCATTTTTTCCATCCTCCAGTACTTCCTTTCCGAACGGGCTTAGATTTTCCTCCTCTGAAAGAACATCCATTGTGCTGTAAAAAATGCTTAATGGCGTCCTTAACTCATGGGAAGCATCTGAGACAAATTTCCGCTGTGCTAGAAAGGCTGTCTGAATCGGCTTCATCGCCTGCCCGGCAAAAAATTGTCCAACCCAGGCAAACAAAATGCTAAACAGAACGGTGAACACTACGAGAATCCAGATAATATTTTGAATCAAATGTTTTTCATTTGTGATGTCCATTCCAATGATTGCCGTGCCGATACTATCTAAAGGATAGCTTTTGACTAATAAATGGGATTTCTCCCATTCTATTTCTCTCGTACTATTTGGCTCCTCCATAGCAGGCAGATAGGGATACAAGCCTCTTATCGTTTCTTCTCCAGTTACTACTTGCTGATTCTTGTCTACCACATAATAGAAAATCTTTCTTTCTTCTTTGAACTCGAGATGCCGATGCTCGTGCTCATAATATTCCTCATACAGCTCATGCCTTTCATTTTCAAAAAACAAATCGAGTTCGTTTATTTCCTCTTTTTTAATGGCACCTGAAATAAATCCATATAAGATGAGAATAAATAGAATTAAGATCAGCAGCAGCGAGCCTGTATAGAGAATGGTGAGTCTTGCCTTAACATTATTAAACATGACCATCCCTCAATGTATAGCCAACACCTCTGACGTTTTTGATCATCGACGGCTGTCCGGGCAGATCAATCTTTTTCCGAACAAGCTTCACAAGCGCATCAAGAGCATTTTCCGTGACATCCACATCAAAGCCCCAGATTCTTTCCAATAGAACCTCCCTTGTCATCGTCTGGTGCTTGTTCCGCAGCAGCAGCTCTAATAAGGCATACTCCTTCCTAGAAAGCTCGATGGTCTGTCCTTTTCGCTCAACTACATGTGTATTCAAATTTAACTGCAGTCCATTACAGGAGAGAATCTCTTCAAACGGCCTTTCAATTCTTCTTGAAAGCGCCCGTAACCTCGCCGCCAATTCCTCGAATTTAAACGGCTTAACAAGATAGTCATCCGCACCCGAATCAAGACCTGATACGACATCCTCAATCGAATCCTTTGCCGTTAAGAATATAATGCAGCCTTTATAACCCTTTTTTCTTAAGCGGCTGCATACTTCCAATCCGTTCATCTCTGGCATCATCCAATCAAGAATCACGACATCAAAATCAGTTAATAAGGCATATTCATATGCAGATCGCCCGTCTTTTACCCACTCCACCCGATTGAATTCCTTCTGCAGCAAATGAAAGATTAATTTTCCTAGCCCTTCATCATCTTCAGCAAATAAGATATCCACTAGAATGCACTTCCTTTATTAAGTCTGCATTTTTATCAAATTCGCCCGTCGAATTTGCGTCCGGATTACCTGAGCTCGCTCGGGTAAACTACCTTTAATAAATCGCAAGACTCGCCGGAGTCTTAACTTCATTCAGCTGGGTTTTGTACCCCCACTGAATCCGAATCGAAGTACCATTTATTTAGAATAGCAGACAAATCTGAAAGTTGGGTGAAAATTCCGAGGCAAAATTAATTTTTTTTAAGGCCCAATATATAAGCAGGTAAATGAATTACGAAAACCGTCTCTTGAAGCGGTCAATTTTTTTGTTATCACCGACAATTAGCATATAATCGCCCTTTTGAAAGGGTGTTTCGGCTAAATGAGTTTTTAACGGCTCTCCATTTCTCAATATGAGAGAAACCATCAGACCGAACTTCCGCGAAAAGTCTAACTCCATTAATGTCTTTCCACAAAGCTGCTCCGGAACCTCCGTTTCAATTACCGAAACATTTTCAGTAATCGCCAGATATTCGATGACACCTGTCATCATTTCCTGTCTGGCAATTTTTTTACCAGCCTCTTCTTCAGGAAAGACCACTTGATTAGCCCCTAAGCTATAAAGAATTTCTCCTACTTCCTGATTATTCGCTTTGGCAATTATTTTCTTTGCATTCCGGTCCTTCATTTTCTTGGTTATGAGGATGGCAGAATACGCATCTGTTCCAATTGCAATGAAAACCGCATCAAACTCATCTATTCTGATTTGATCCAATACATCATTATCGCGAAAATCCCCTATGATACAATAGGTCGTTAAATGATCAATCGCATCCAGCTTTTTCCGATTAACGTCACATACAACGACATCCTGCTTTTTGTTATGTAATTCTTTAATGATGCCGCTCCCAAATCTCCCTGCTCCGATGACTAAATATTGCTTCAAAATTCCACCTCATTTATCTGATTTACGACAGAAGACTCCCACCTCAAGGAACGCAGTGAGTAGGTGGGAGATGAATGTCGTTAGGCGTCAGCCTAAGCTTGCTTTTTGAGATATTCCTCAATTAGTTTTTCAAGAATCTTGCTTGCATCTGTACCTTCTTTAACAGCTTGCATTTTAAGTTGTTGAATAATATTTTCGTCTAAAGAGGTAGTAAACTTTTTTCTAGCCATTGGTATCATTCTCCTTGTTATATTACGTATTCACGTATACAATAACAGATAAGGAGGTGATAATCAATGTTAGTAAATAAAGCATATAAATTCAGAATCTACCCTAGCAAGAAACAGACTGAACTCATTAATAAGACGATTGGTTGTGCAAGATTTGTATTCAACTTCTTTTTAGGTAAACAAAAAGAAAAAGACGCTTACTGGTATATTGTTGAAGAAATGGTTCAAAACGGTCAACTTCTAACTAATACTTGGAAAGGTGGGTGCTTGAATAAGTACCAAACGGTAAAGGAACTTCCTGACTTAAAGAAGCAATATGCCTTTCTAAAAGAAGTAGATAGTATCGCTTTGCAGAAATCGGTTGAGAATCTAGCAGATTCTTTCGATAGATATTATAAAAAGCAAAATAAGTACCCACGATTCAAGTCGAGGAAAAATCCTATTCAGTCTTACACTACCAAGCATACAAATGGAAATATCGCTGTCATCGATAACGATATCAAACTACCTAAACTTGGATTGATTCGCTTTGCAAAAAGTCGTGAAGTCGAAGGAAAAATTTCAAATGCAACGATTAGACGGAGCCCATCGGGTAAATATTTTGTTTCTATTGGAGCGGAGGTTGAAATTGCAGAATTTCCAAAAACAAATTCTGCTGTTGGAATCGATGTAGGTTTGAAAGATTTTGCTATTCTTTCAGATGGAACCATCTATGAAAATCCAAAGTTCTTCCGTTCGTTAGAAGAAAAGTTAGCCAAAGCGCAAAGAATTATGAGTAGACGAACCATAGGTGGTGCGAACTGGTATAAAGCAAAAATAAAAGTTGCGCGTATTCACGAAAAGATAATGAATGCCAGAACCGATTACTTACAAAAAATATCCACCGAGATTGTCAAAAACCACGACATTATCAGTATGGAAGATTTGTCTGTAAGTAACATGTTGAAAAACCACAATCTCGCAAAAGCCATTAGTGAAGCATCATGGTCAGAATTCAAGACTATGATTGAGTACAAAGCGAAATGGTACGGAAAGCAAATTGTCACGGTTGCAAAAAACTTTCCATCCAGTCAACTTTGTTCATGCTGCGGTTACAAAAACAAAGACGTTAAAAATCTTGCTTTACGTGAATGGACATGTATTTGTGGTGCTCATCACCAAAGGGATATTAACGCAAGTTTAAATCTTAAAAATGAAGCGATAAGGCTTCTAACCGTCGGTGCGACGGGGCTCGCCTAACCAATAACTAGCTGATAGGCTGGTGTTCTTAGGAATCTCCCACTTCAAATTTTCGCTAGAAAATTAAGTGGGGGTAGTTCAACCGACTGCTAAGTCTTCCTCTAAATACTTAAGCTTTGAACCTTCGACTCTGTAAACTAAATAAATCAGTGTAAATATACCAATTCTCCCGATAATCATTAAAAGCATCAAGACTAATTTCGGAATATTCGTCAGCTCATCTGTTACCCCCAGCGATAATCCAGTATTCGTTAAAGCTGATAATACTTCAAAAGCAAGATGGATGACATCCTGCGACTGGAATAATGTCAAAATAATCGTGGACCCAACCGTTAAGGTCACAAAGCTAATAAAAATCAAATACGATTTATTAACTGCCTCTTGAGTGATTGCTCGGTTTCCAATGACAACCTGTTCATGGGTCCTGACAACTGATACCAATTTAGCAATAATCACTCGAAAGGTCGTCAAGCGAATCCCCCCACCTGTACTCGAGGAGGCTCCCCCGATAAACATTAAACACATTATAATTAATAGGGTTGTCACCGTCAGCGAAGAAACCTCTAAAGCAGCCAGCCCTCCACTTCTTGTTGACGCCGATAAAAAGATCGAGTTGATTAGCTTATCAAGGAATCCTAAATGGCTAAACGCTTTATCATGCTCTAATAAAAGATATAAACTAGTGCCAATTATTAATAGAGCTACATGCATTCTAAGATTGATTTTTGTGAACAAGCTTTTCTTCCTTTTAAAATTAAAGAGGCACTCCATAATAGTTGGAAAGCCGATACTGCCAAAAAAAACAGCAAATACCGTTGCAAGCAAAAACAGCTTATTGGTTTCAAAGCTGTTGATTTCCATCAAAGTAAATCCTGCATTCGTAAAGCTTGCTACAGAGTGAAACGCTGAAACAAAGATGGCTTCCAGGCTATTGCTGGATACCTTATCGATATCGCTGTAGATTAGGAAAAAACAAATCGCCTCAATCACTAAGGCAATAATCAAAACAGAAAAGCTTAACGATTTAATCGTTTTTAAATTACTTTGATTTTGGTCCCTTGATAGCAAAAGCATACTGGATACCGTGATTCTTTTTCCCATCAGCAAAAATAAATAACTCATGATCACCAGTATACCCATACCGCCAAGCTGCATTTCCAGCATTAATAATCCCTGCCCTGCTCTTGTTAGTTCCGTCGCTATATCAATTGTAGACAGACCAGTCACACTTAGACCACTCGTTGAAATAAATAACGAATCGATATAAGATAAATGACCCGTATGGGAAAACGGCATAATGTATAGAAACGCAAAGCAAAAAATGGTCGATACATAGACCAGAAATATATATTGAAAGGAACGTGTGGTTGATTTGTTTTGCACAAAATCTCCCCTATCTAAAAAATTCAAATCAGAGCTGTGATGCCTTGTAAATGCATCGAGACGAATGGAAGTTAAGGGCACACCTCTAAGATATCATCCAAATGTTTAGCTCTTGCCTCATCTCATTATAGATGTATCAGCATATTTTGGAAATGATTAGTAAGGAGATTACTTTGTTGATTGATAGATACGGGAACACTCTTGGAAAATAAAAACCCCCCTGGAGTCAGCCTTCTTTCCGCTTCCAAGGGGGGTACTTTAGATAAGCAGCAGCCCATCTAAATCAATTATTTCCATTTTTCGCTGTCCATTCTGTTTAATGAATCCGCCCTCTTCAAGCTCAGCTAGCTTGCGGCTGATGGTTTCTGGGGTCGTGCCTAAGTAAGAGGCTAGATCTTTTTTACTCATCGGCAGCATTAATTCATTGGATCCTTCCTCCAAGCATTCAGCAAGGAAAAGAGCAATCCTCGTTTCCACCTTTTCCGTTGCAAACCGGGTTGTCTGCTTCTCCGACTGCTCTAGGCGACTCGAAAACTCCGCGAGAATCTTTAGCGAAATCGAAGGATACTTTAATAGAAACTCCTGCAGGTCCTGTCGTCTAATCAGACAAACCTGTGTCTCGAGCATTGCTTCGGCATAGGCTTCATGAAGTCCTTCATTAAATAAGGCCAGCTCACCGGTAAATTCACCCGGGTTCAAAATCCTTACTAGCTGCTCTTTACCTGATTCTGACAGCCGATAAATTTTTATTTTCCCCTTACTAACAATGTAGAGCGAATCAGACTGCTCACCGGCCTTATAGACGATTTCTCCTCTTTTGTAGGAGGAGGAGCGGGCAGTCGCCATAATTTCATTCATCTGCTCCGCTTCTAAATGATTGAAAATCGGCACCAGTGAAATACACTGCTTGTGATTTTTGTGGGTATGACACTGGCTATGATCATGATGCTCCATTCAGTTCACTCCAATACTCTGTTGCCTGCAGGCTCAGACAACTGCCTCGTGTAAGCCTGCAGTAGACCTTTTCCTCTTTTTATTATATCGGATTAATCTCATCGCATTTAATATAACGAGCAGGACACTTGCCTCATGAATAAACATACCGGAAGCCAGATGAACAGTCCCAGCTAACACACCCATCAACAGCACAAACACAGTAGCAACAGCAAAGTACGTATTTTGCTTCATATTGGCAATCGTTGCTTTTGAAAGGGAATAAGCATGTGACAGCTGTTCAAGCTTGTCCGCCATTAAAACGACATCAGCGGTTTCCATTGCTACATCTGTCCCGCCTTCTCCCATCGCCAAGCCAATATCAGCCGTTGCAATCGCCGGCGCATCATTAATTCCGTCTCCCGCCATGGCCACAACATGTCCTGCTTCTCGTAAGCTCTTTACATATTCTACTTTATTTTCCGGTAATAATTCGGCATGGTATTCATCAATACCAAGCTTTTCTGACACAAGTGCCGCCGTATGGCGATTGTCGCCGGTCAGCATGACAATTTTCTTAATACCGTTTTTCCTCATTTGCGCTAGCGCATCAGCAGCATCCTCACGAATTTGATCAGCAATCGAAATAATCCCAGCCAGCTTTCCATCTATCGCTGTAAAAATCGCCGTGTTGCCTGCCTTTTCCCGCTTTTCGGCATAGCTTGCCACTTCCTCTGAAATAGGAATGTTCTCACTGTCCATTAACTTGCGGTTGCCAACCGTTAAAGCACGGCCAGCTACGATCGCCGTAATCCCATTTCCCTTGATGACCTTGCCGCTCTCTAGCTGATCTTTCATGGTTAGCTTGCGGGCCTTCGCTTCTTTTACAATCGTCTGCCCTAAATGATGCTCCGAAATCGTTTCTGCCTGCGCTGTTAATTGCAGGAAGTCATTTTCTTTAATCGTTTGCTCAAACAGTTTGATGTCTGTGACCTCTGGCTTTCCTTTTGTCAATGTACCTGTTTTATCAAACACAAGCGTGTCAACCTTTGAGAAGGTATCCATCACTTCTCCGCCTTTGACAAGCACGCCGTTTTTGGCGCCATTGCCAATACCGGCTACGGTTGACACAGGGGCCCCAATTACCAAGGCTCCCGGACATGCAACGACAAGGAAGGTGATCGCTGTATGAAGGTCACGGGTTATCAGATAGACTAGCAGTGACAGAATAACGACGGACGGTGTGTAAATATTAGAAAACTTGTTGAGGAATTTCTCTGTCTTTGTCTTTGATTCCTGTGCTTCCTCGACCAGCTCGATAATTTTCGCAAAGGTCGTATCATCGCCGACCTTTTCCGCCTTTATTTCAAGATAGCCATTATCGACCATCGTGCCGCTAAACACCTTATCGTCTGTTTGCTTAGTCCGCGGTACGGATTCACCGGTAATCGCCGCTTCATTTAAGGACGCATGACCGGAAATCACCATTCCGTCCACTGGTACCTTGGCTCCTGAGCGGATCATGACCGTGTCGCCGACCACTACCTCTTCAACAGGGATACTCGTTTGCCGACCGTTTCGCAGGACGATTGCTTCCTGTGGTGCCATATCAACGAGCTCCTTAAGGGACGAGCGGGTTTTTTCCAGTGTCCGTTTTTCTAAATAATCGCCAAACAAGAATAGAAAGGTGACAA
Organism: Bacillus tuaregi; assembly: GCF_900104575.1. NCBI lineage: Bacteria > Bacillati > Bacillota > Bacilli > Caryophanales > Bacillaceae > Bacillus > Bacillus tuaregi. The sequence continues at coordinate 209,905 of NZ_LT629731.1, read as the reverse complement.
CAGCTGATTCTGTATACTCTTGAATCACAAGGGCACCTATTACCGCAATCGCCACCAGTAATTCGATGCTAAAGGCTTTAAACCTTAGGGCTTGATAGGCTTTGATAAAAATAGGCACACTGGCGATGACGGTTGCTAGAATTAGAGCAGGTATTTTAATCGTAGCGCTGTCGGATAGTCCTGATACCATTCCTATGATAATAAGAATAAAAGAAACAGCTGTTAAATGAGGTTTGTGTTTGTTAATTGCTGCAATCATGAAGATTTCCTCCTAATTATTGAACGTACTCGATTTATACCCCAATAATAGACTGCTTTTCCTGAAAAAGAATTGACGGACGTCAAGATTGATTACCTTTTTTCGGAAAAAGAAAAAGACCCGTTATCACCAGCCTTGCTGTGGATACAGGTCTACTTTATAGTTCAATCCTCTATTATCCTATGATACCTTTGCCGATAAAACCTCATAGCCGAGCTTTTCAATTGTCTCCTCCAGCTTTGATGCTGCAATTTGGGCTTCATCAAATTCTGTTTTCACCTTACTGGAGTTAAATAGTACTTTAACAGATTCGACCCCTGCTGTTTTAGTCAGTGTGGATTCGATTTTTTTAATACAGGACGGGCATGTAAGAGGCTCTAGCTGAAATACTGCCTTTGTCATTATGAATTCCTCCTCGGATTGGTTATGTGTTTATTGTAGAAGAGTTTAGGTAGAAATAACTTGATAGATATCAAGTTTGGAGGAATTTTCAAGGTATTTGTTGGTTTACACACGTCCGTTTGCTTTGAATCATCCCCAACGGGCACTATCACACGCAAAAAAGAGGATAAACCCCAAACAGGTTCATCCCCTCTCCCTCTTATCCAAGTATCCGATTATACATGCTCTTTGCTGCTGTCATATCCTTCGTGCCGTGCACCAACGCGCGCCCGTCCTTGAAGATAACCATCCGTTCACCCTTCGTCTCCAGCGACAATAGATACGGATTGCCTTTTACCTCGTATCCTAGCGCCTTCAGCTGCGCCGCGAGCTCAGCGAGCCTGATGTCAAGCGGCTTCGGCGGGCGAACCTGGACTGTATCGCGACCGCATAAAACGGTTGATTTCGTTTGATTTTCTACATCCAAAAATGGAAACGTCGGACTCGCACCGCAGGACAAGCAGGAATCATCCTTTGCCTTTCCAACCTTCATGCTGGAATACTGATTCCGCCACAAGTCAAAGCTGACAAAGGCCGGTCTTACTGCCTCCCAATCCTCTACAAGAATTTTCATCGCTTCTGCTACCTGATGGGAAACCACCATCCCAACCGTCGGTGATATAATCCCAACCGTATCACAGGTCATCCCTTGAATCGGCAGCTTCTTCAGCAAACAATTTAAACAAGGCGTCTTTCCCGGCACAATCGTAAAGCACATCCCATAGCTGCCAACACAGGCACCGTAAATCCACGGAATCTGATACTTCTGCGAAATGTCATTAATCGCCAGTCTCGTTTCAAAGTTATCGGTAGCATCGATGATTAAATCCTTTCCAGACGCCAGCTCAGCAAGCTTCTCAGGATTTGCATCACCAATAAAGGAATGAATCTCAACATCTGAGTTGATCTCACGCAGACGTTTTTCGGCCGCAGCCGCCTTTGGCAGCTTCTCTGCCACATCTTGTTCCGTGTATAGCTGCTGGCGCTGCAAATTGCTTTCCTCGACATAATCACGGTCCACAATTGTCAGCGCGCCAACACCGGCTCTTGTCAGCATTTCTGCACTTCCTGAGCCAAGCGCGCCGGCACCAATCACCAGCACATGCTTCCGGCGAATCTTCTCCTGTCCTTCTTTCCCAATGGGGGAAAATAATGTTTGACGGGAATAACGTTCACTCATCCCGATCAACCTCCACTAACAGGAGGAATAAAGGCAATCGTGTCACCTTCCTTGATGACCTCATCATCGTCGGCGAACTCCTCATTTACGGCTGCCATTACCGCATCCAGCTTCTGAATCCCATAGGTCGAAGCCAGCTCCTGCTTCAATACAGCAATCGTCTTACCTGCTGCCTCTACTTCGACACTTTCCTGTCCAGCCTCATCACGTAAATGAGCAAAAAACAACACTTTATTCATGCAAATCAGCCTCCTCTGGTTTACCTGTTGGATAAGGGACTGTTTCCTTCTGGTTTCCAATCCATTCCTGACCGTCTTCCCAATGCTCTTTTTTCCAAATCGGAACAATTTCCTTGATTCTTTCAATCGCATAGCGATTTGCTTCATAGGCGTCCGCACGATGCGGCATGGAAACCGCAATCACAACCGCGACATCGGTAATATCAAGCTTTCCCACTCTGTGCGTGATAGCAACCTGTGCCCCCGGCCATTTTTCTCCAATTTCCTGTCCGATCTGCTCCAGCTTCTTGACTGCCATCGATTCGTAGGCTTCATATATAAGATAAAGAGTCTTCTTTCCGTGTGTCAGCTCTCGAACTGTTCCAATGAACGTGGTAATTGCGCCAGCTTCACGCTGGACCACCTTATCAATCACAGCCTGGATGTTAATCGGCTCTTTTGCTATTTCAAAATTCATCTATCCTACCTCCGCATAAAGTTAGTGGGGGCTTACAACAGGCAACAAGCGATGCCTAGCTGTACCAGCTTATAACAAATCCTGCAAACTGCAGGGACGCCGGAGGCACAGCACCCATCCGGCATCGTTTTTCACCAGCACTTTCAGCTTAACCTCTTTAGCTAAAATAAATCGGCTCCGGATGGTCCATCACGACATAGCCGCCGATGGCCTGTACGTCCTGCTTGAAGCTGTCGCTTTGAATGACCTCAATCAGCTTTTTCCCCTGCTCACTTTCGAAAAATTCCTTCGTCATTAATAAATCATAGCTCTCGTCTGAGACCGGTACGAAATCAAGCTCCATCGTTTTCGCAGCTGAATAGATGCCAAGCCCAACGGCTTTTTCATCAACCTTCACTTCGGCTGCAACGCTTAAATGGGAGAACATTTCCCGCTGATAGCCATTGATATTCTCTGACGACAAGCCCTCTTCCTTTAACAGCATATCAAATAGAATTCTCGTCCCTGCTCCTTTTTGCCGGTTAACAAAATGGGCATCCTTGTCAGCGATATCCTTCACCGTTTCAATTCCGAGCGGATTTCCCTTCGGCACAAACCAGCCCTGTTTTCTTTTTAAAAATGGATACAGAACCACTTTCTGTCCTGCTAAAAAGCGCTCAATATAGGAAATATTATACGTATTGGTCTCAGGGTCCAAGAGGTGTGTACCGGCAATATGGGCCTCGCCCTTCTTAATTGCCATAAGCCCAGCCATGCTGCCGACATGGGACGAAATAATTTTTGAATAGTAATCTTGTTCTTTTACATGCGACGACAATAGATCGATCGTTAAATCATGACTGCCGTTGAACACAATCGCCTGCTTGATTTCCGCTCTTGGCTTCAAGAGCTCAATTTCAACTGCTTCTCCCTGCTCATAGCCTAAGGAATGGGCCGGAATCAACAGCATGCCATCTGCTTTCACAAGGGACATCGTCACACCGGCCGCACGCGGTAATGGGTTAGCAATATACTCGCCCTTCACATAGCCGATGCTCATACGGATAAAATCCTCTGCCCCCATCGTACCGACAATCCGGCGACCCAGCTTGACCGTCAGCGTCTCCCGCTTCGGCACCGGAATCTGCAAGTAGTCACAAATTAACGGCTGAACAAACCATTCCAAATCTAAATAAGCCGAGACCGGATAGCCCGGCAAACCAATCACAATCTTATCCTTAATTCTTCCTAGAATCACTGGCTTACCAGGTCTTGTCGCAACCCCATGGGTAAAGACCTCGCCAAGCTCCTCGATAATATGAACGGTATAGTCCTCAGAGCCAGCAGAAGATCCGGCATTTATGATGACAAGATCTGAAGCCTCCACCGCCTCAAGCAGTGCCGCTTTAATTTCCTCCGGACGGTCTTTGACAATCGCTGAGAGCTTCGGCTCACCGCCCCATTCACGGATATAATTAGCCATCACAGAGCCGTTAAACTCAACCAATTTCCCTGGTGGCGTTTCTCCGTCTGGAAAGACCAGCTCATCACCTGTCGGAATGATGCTAACGACCGGCCTTTTGACAACTGGAAGCTCAATTCGCTGCGAGGCAAGAAGTACACCAATATCAACTGGACGGATTTTGTGCCCCTGTGGGAACAGCATTTCCTCCTGAATGATATCCTCGCCAATTGGACGGATATGCTGCCATGGAGAGGCAGGCTCAATAATTTCGACCGTCTCCTCATCCAGCTCGTCCACATGCTCAATCATGATAACCGCATTATATGGCGATGGAATCTCATTGCCTGTATTCACATACACAAAGCCTTCCCCCAGCTTCAACCTGACTGGATTTTGCTCGTGGGCTGAGAAGGTCTCCTCCGCTTTAACAGCAATTCCGTCCATGGCAGATGCATGGTAGTGCGGGTTGGACATTTTTGCAAAGACCGGATGGGCCGTCACACGTCCCAACGCTTGCGTGCTTGGTATCGTTTCCGTTACCCGCTCCGAGGTAAAACTGCGGAGCAGCACCTCTACAGCCTCCTGGCGCGGTGTATCCTGCAAATAGATTTTTCGTTTATATTTCTTCGTCATGTCTGTCACCTCACCCAAATAGTCTGACTGTCACAAGATCACCTTTTAAAACCCCTTCGCTCCGTGACGGGATTTCAATCAAGCCTTCACTTTTAACAAGCGTCGAAATCAAGCTTGATTTTCCGATGATTGGTTCAGCGTACCATTGATTATCCTGATAGATGAGGCGTGCTCGTATGTAATCACTGCGTCCCGGTGTGGAAGGCAAATTCTTAGTGACAATCGCTCTGGCGAGATTTTTCTCTTCTCGCACCCAGCCCTGCAGCTTATGTAAAATCGCCTTGCCGAATAAGTGGAAAATGACAATCGCTGATGCTGGATGTCCCGGCAGACCAATAATTGGTTTACCATTTGCCGAAGCAAGGATGGTTGGTTTCCCTGGCTTAATCGAAACACCGTGAACAAACACACCCGGCTCCCCAAGGGAATCTATCACATCAACAGAATAATCCTTCGTACCAACCGAACTTCCACCTGACAGGATCAAGCAGTCAACCTTCTCAAGCATTTCCTGCGCCTGTCTTTCCAGCTCCTCACGGCTGTCCTCGATAATGCCGCCATAAATAAACTCACAGCCCCACTCGGAAACAAGCGAGCCAATCGTGATCCCATTCATATCACGAACCTGCCCAATCTTCAGCTCCTTTGTTTCAATTGGGACAATTTCATCACCGGTGGAAAGATAACCGATGACAGGCTTTCGGTAGACCGGCACCTCTGTAATTCCCTGCGATGCCAAGGCACCTAGCTCCTGCGAGCGCAGCTTCATGCCTTTTGATAACAGCGGCTCACCTTCCCTTAAGTCCTCACCAATCGAGATGACATTTTCCCCTGGTGCCACCTGGCGATACAGATTCAAGAGCCCGCTTAAATCCTCACAGTGCTCAATCATCATTACGGCATCACTTGCATCTGGTAGCATCCCGCCTGTTGGCACATAAATGGCTTCACCGTCCGCTAGTGGTTTTTCCGGCTGTTCGCCCATCTTCACTTCACCGGCAACCGTTAGAAAGCCCGGCATATTTTCCGATGACCCGAAGGTATCCTTTGCCTTCACCGCATAGCCGTCCACAGAGGAACGACGGAAGGCCGGCACATTTTCCTTGACCGTTATATCCTCGGCCAATATGTAATGAAGCGCTTCATACAGAGGCCTCGTTTCGGTTTCCGTTAAAGGCTTAATCATTTCCTCAATCAGAGAAAAGGTTTCCTCTACTGTTTTGACTTGAAAAAATTTCACCGTATCTCACTACCCATCTTTTTAGACATAGTCAAATTCGCTCGTCGAATTTGCGTCCGGACTTTTACCCGAGCTCGCTCCGGTAAAAGTCCGAGATATCCGCCGGAGGCTTACCTTCATTCAGCCGTTGTTTCCCCCCGCTGAACCTATGACCCCTTTGCATTCATCTCCCAAATGCAGAAGTGGAGGACTTCTGCTGAATGAAGGTAAAAGCCCTTTCATATTCATCACGGTCATTCATATTAAAAAAGTAAAGCTCCTCATCCTGAAGACCTAGTGACTGTAATAAATCATTCTTTACTATTTTAACATGAATACTATGTAAAAAGTGTCTGATACGCAGTTGGTTTTCCTCGAGGGATTTTTTCACCACCGGGCAGACATCCTTTCGATACGCCGCAAAAAGCGGATGCAGCTGCCCGGATATCTCCGGAACAGCTGCTTGGTATTCCTCAAGGCAGGATAATAAATACCGCCCTAGCTCAACAGAAATAAACGGCATATCACAGGCAACTATGAGGTTATGCTCTGTTTTTGAAGCAGACAGACCGGCCTCAATCCCGGCAAGAGGTCCCATTCCCTTCCATTTGTCCTCTGTCATGGGCAGGTGCAGGAATTGGTAGTCACTAGGTGTATTCGTCACAAGGAGAAGCTCATCTGCTACTCTATGTAGACTTTCTACGATTCCTTCAATGACGGTTTTTCCATTTAGCTCAAGCAGGGCCTTGTTCGTCCCCATTCGGCTTGATTTTCCTCCTGCAAGGATGATTGCCGTTGTCTTCACTTCTGTTCACCTCTTAATGCTTATTGTTCTCCATCAATCCATAGCCGTTTTCCTGTGCAATATAATCTAAATGGATCGTTTGTAGATCCAGGATTTCCGGTGCTGGCACTTCCATCAGCTTACGTTTATCAATGACTTTAGTATACCCTTTACATGATTTGCATGCATAAATTTCCGCACGCTCATCCTCTTCAAGCTTTAATACCACTACCTCACCCTGGGCATCTGAGCCGCAGTGGGCACAGGCGATTTTCTTCTGCTCCCATGACGTATGACAGCGCGGGCAAAGCAGCTCTTTTTTTCCATCCTTATTGATAAGAGCGAGACGTGCCGGTTCACCGCAGCACGGGCAGCTGCCATGATGTCCTTGCTTTGGAAGCTCCTCTGAAAGCTCTAGAGCTGCCTTTTGCAGATAGGGACGAACGGCATGCTCTGCCGCGAATAATGGCAACCACTCAGGTACGTTGTTTTTCTCAGCCCAATCAGCAAAATAATACGTATTGACCATCATGGCTTCATTAAACCATTTTTCTAATGTTTCATCATCTAACAAGGCTTCAATTCTAGTTAAATCGTCCATTAATTCCGCTTTATTTTCTTTTACCACTTCAAAAAGCCCCAGTAAAAATGAATGATAATCCTTTTCAGTAAACTCTACTTCAACCTGTGGAAGAAGCGGATACTGCTTTCCCTCCATTTTCCCTTTTTTCACAATCGTTTGCTGTGATAGAGCTCTCATCCACTCTTCATATAAGGCGGTAATTTTCTCTTGAAGCTTCATGTATTCTGGATTGATTATTTCTGTTTTCATCTATCTTTCACCCCATAATAGTTGTAGGAACCAAAAAAAGCGGGCTGCCTCATTTGCTAGCCTGACCCCACACAGGAACATATCTAGACCATCCGAGACTGGCTGATTACTAGATATTGTATTGTGGGGGTCTGACTATACTTTCTTCTGAGTCAGCCTCGCTTTCTTTATCATAATTTCTTTATTCTCTTTCTAAGCTAACTAGATATAGGTTTATTATGCACCTTTTGGTGGTTTATTTTCACCATCTAGCTTTTTATCTTCTTCAACGATTTCGTTATACCAGTTTTCGTGATGGTGCTTCACATATTCCTCAGAAACCCAACCAGTTGCCATACCTTCTAATGATGGCTTTGATGAAGGATTAGCACTTGATAGATAAATATGACCAACTACCACCATTAGTGATAAACCTAAAGCAATATTGTGCATCGGATATGACCAGTCAATCATCCATCCTGGGAAGTAGCCTGGGAACCACATCACAACACCTGAAGCAACGAACATAAAGAAGGTGGCAATTTGCATTAAGGAGTTTAGCTTTTCACCGCCACTGATGAAATCCTGCGGTGGATTTTTTACCTTCATGCCGAACATATCAAATGGGAAGTTCATTAAATACTTAATGTCATGCTTGCCCCATTTAAAGGCACTCTTTAACCAATGGAACATGCTCTTTCTATCAAAGATCAGCATATAGATTGGCATAACCACAAAGATTACGGCTGCAATTCTATGGATGATACGAGCGTATGCTGGTCCGCCGAATAAGATATACAGCCAATCAAAGAACTCCGTGTACATCGCTAATCCTGTTAAATAGAGGATAAAGTAGGATAACGCATATCCCCAGTGAAAGATTTGGAAATGAACGGTGAATCGTTTCACCTTACCATCTTTTATTTTTCGCTTTTCCTTGTTCTTCATCATGCTGACAAGCTGCATAATATTATCCTTCATGATGGTCGTCACCTTCCTTTCCTCTATTCTTCAGTTTCAGCGCACCCTGTACAGCTAATGCACTAAGCACACCAAAGGTTGTTGCACCAACTGCCAGCTTACCTAACGGCTGTGCCCAATCCTTCCAAATTACCTGCGAAAGCTTCGCCTGCGGATCCTCTGGAAGGCCGTATACTGACGGCTTTTCTGCTAAAAGATAAATCGTATTGGTTCCGTCAATTCCTTGCGGATTATAAATATTTGCGTTTGGATAACGTTCTTTTACCTTTGCTAAGCGGGCTTCCGCATCGCGAAGAACTTCTTCCTTTTTATCAAATACAAGACAATCTGTATGACAAGCCGTGACACAGGCAGGCTGTAGTCCATTTTCAAGACGGCTTGTACAAAGGTCACATTTCTGGGCTAGGCGGTATTCCTTCCCCTTCTTATCCTTGTAGGTAGCCAGCTGAATAACATCAAAGTAGCAGCCCTGTACACAATAGCCGCAGCCCACGCATTTGTCATGGTCAATGACGACTGAGCCGAACTTCGTCGTGCTGATGGCATCCTCAGGACAGGCCTTCTCACAGCCCGCAACATTACAGTGCAGGCAAGCAGCGTGACGGAACAGCCAGTCAAAGCTGCCGTCACTTCTTTCATGCTCATCATAGGTAATAATATTCCAAGTATTAGCTGTTAGCTTCTCATGTGACTGGATACTGCCTTGGAATTCCTCAGGCTCTGCTGGGAGGTCATTCCAGTTTTTACAGGCAACCATACAGGCACGACAGCCATCACATTTGGTTACGTCAACAAATTTTACATAATCAGCCATTATTTCGCCCTCCTTACATCACAAAGGAACGCTTTATATTCAGGGATAAACGAGTTAGCATCCCCAATATGTGGAGTTATCCTGTTGGCAGAAGCACCTGTTGCAATTCCTTTATAGCCGAACTGCCATGGCATACCAATATGGTGAACGGTTTTTCCTTTTAGCTTAAATGGCTTAAAGCGTTTCGTTACCATTGCATAGGCCTCAATTTCACCACGAGCAGATGAAACCATTACTTTATCCTTATTCGAGATGCCCTTTTCCTTCGCTAATTCCTCACTGATTTCAATGAACATATGTGGAACAAGCTCTGCAAGCCATGGAACATTTCGTGTCATCGAGCCTGTCTGCCAGTGCTCAGATACACGGTAGGTTGTGGCAATAATCGGGAATTTCTCAAATTCACCTTTTGCTTCTAGTTTCTTTTCCCCAAATTGAACGGCTGGATTAAATTGAGTTTTAGAGATTTGATTATCTAATGGGTATTCCCATGGCTCATAATGCTCAGGGAATGGACCCTCATTCATTTTAGCTGAGAATAAATCTCCTTTTCCTGTCTCCTGCATGATGAATGGATCATTAAAGGTCGGATCATCCGGACCTTTTGTCGCAGCAAAGTCTGGTACATCATAGCCGGTCCATTTTCCTTGCAGGGCATCCCACTCAATACCCACACGATGAGAGTTCCAAGCCTTACCATTAAGGTCAGCACTTGCACGGTTATAAAGAATACGTCTGTTCATTGGCCATGCATAGGACCAATTTAAGAAGTTACTCATACCTTCATTCTTGTTATCACGGCGTTTTGATAGGTTACCAGATTCCGGGTAGAAGCCGCAGTAAATCCAGTTACCACAAACCGTTGAGCCGTCTTCCTTTAGGTTTCCAAAGCCATTAATCTGCTGTTTCGTTACTGCATCATAGCCATTAATTTCACGACAAACTAAATCAATATCAGGGTGATGTCCTGGGCCATAATTCCAAGTCAATGCCTTCATAGGTGTATCTGCAGGCTTTGTACTATTGGCATAGGCCTCTTTCAGACGAACAGCAATTTCATGTGTAATTTCTAAGTCAGCCTTTGAATGGCCTTTTGGCGGAAGCGCCTGCCAGCGATACTGCATCCAGCGGCCTGAGTTTGTTACAGAGCCGTCTTTTTCATAGGAAGAACATGCTGGTAGGAAAATAACCTCTGTTTGAATCGATGCTGGGTCAGAACCTGCTTCTTTTTGCCAGAATGCAGAGGTTTCTGTTTCCATCAAGTCAATGGCAACCATCCATTTAAGATTGGCTAATGACTTTTGTGACTGACCTGAGTTTGGTCCACCCACAACTGGATTAGAACCATACAGGATTAAGCCTTCCAGCTCTTTATTAAACATAGAATCAAATAATCTTAAATAAGAATAGTTTCTACCTGCTGCAATTTTTGGCATATAGTGATAGCCGAATTCATTTTCAGCCGTTGCACTATCCCCGTAGAATGATTTCAGCATACTGGTGAAAAACTTAGGGTTATTTGTTTTAAAACCTGACTTCGGCGTAATCCGATCTAGGAACGCTTGGTATGTTGTATCATTTGATGTTGGTACGTCCATATAGCCTGGTACGTTATGATAAAGAAGTCCAAAGTCTGTTGAGCCTTGAACGTTTGATTCACCGCGAAGTGCGTTCACACCGCCGCCAGAGATTCCAATATTTCCTAACAATAATTGCAGAATGGCATAGATACGGATATTTTGCGAACCAACTGTATGCTGTGTTCCACCCATTGCATAAAGGATCGTACCTGCTTTACCTACTTCTCCTGATGCCGCAAAGATTTCACATACCTTTAAATACGTCTCTTTGTCAGTACCTGTAATGCCAATAACCGTGTCCACATCATAGCGTGAATAATGCTTTTTCATTAGCTGGAATACACAGCGTGGGTCCTGTAACGTTGGATCCTTTAGAACATTGCCTTCCTCATCCAATTTATAGGCCCATTTTGTCTTATCATATTTTCTTGTTTTTTCATCATAGCCGCTGAACATTCCATCCTCAAAGGAGAAGCTGTCATCGACAATCAAGGCTGCATTCGTATAGTTTGCAACATATTCTTGATGATAAAGATTGTTTTCAATAATATAGTTAATCATCCCGCCCACAAACGGAATATCTGAGCCTGAACGAAGCTGACCATAAATATCAGACATTTGCGCTGTTCTTGTGTAACGCGGGTCAATCGTAATCAGCTTGGCTCCCTTCTCCTGTGCCTTTGAAATCCATCTGAAGCTAATCGGATGGTTTTCAGCTGGATTCGAACCTAAAACTAATAAAACATCTGCATATTGAAGATCATTCCAGTGGTTTGTCATTGCGCCACGACCAAATGTAGGTGCCAGACCGGCAACCGTTGAGCTATGTCATATTCGGGCCTGGTGCTCAATAAAGGATAACCCTAAACCAGCACGGAATAATTTATGATTTAAATGACATTCTTCATTATCTAGTGCTGCTCCGCCAAGATATGCAATATTATCTAAACGATTGACCACAACACCATTTTCTTGATGGATCATGCCTCTGTCACGTGATTCTTTAATATTTTTTACGACCTTCTCGTAAGCAAACTCCCAATCTACTTCTTCCCATTTGTCACTGCCTGGTGCGCGGTACAATGGTGTTGTAATCCGCTTCTCTGTTGTGTATAACTGACGAATGGTTGTCCCTTTACTGCAAAGGGTCCCTTCATTGATAGGATGATCAGGGTCACCCTCTGTGTAAATCACATCATCCTTGCTTGCATATACAAGTATGCCGCAACCAACTGAACAATATGGACAAATGGTTGGTGTTGGTGTTAATTCAGCAATTTTAAATGAGCCTGAAGCCGCTTTTGCTTGTTTATCATCAAACCCAAGCTCAACAACTGCCAACGTTGCTGCCATGGCACCAGATATCTTTAGAAACTGCCTTCTGGTTACTTCCATGCTTCTTTTCCCCCTAACTTGATGTACCTCATAGTAGTAGTTACAATAGAACCTCTTATGGTAAAACCTATTTATGGTAAAACCCTTTTTATGGTAGAACCCTTAGATTAGGTTGAGTACCCACCTGCTCTGTCACATCATCAATAACCCTGCCCTTTGATGTATAGACAATCGCCATTTTGCCTCGTAGATAACCGACTAGCTCGATATTTAAATATTTAGCCAGCTGGATGGCCTGCTTTGTTGCCGCCGTCCTAGAGCCAATAATGGAAAAACCAAATTTAGCAGCCTTCGAAAGCATTTCATAGGATACTCTTCCGGTCGTCAACAGGACTAAATTCTTTGGATCTAATCCCTGTCTAATACCATGACCAATGACCTTGTCGACTGCATTATGGCGCCCGATATCCTCACGAATCACCATTTCTCCGTCTTCATGGACGATACAAGCTCCATGCATGCCGCCTGTTTCTATATAAAGGGGGGAATTTTTGGCAAATTCCGCCCGTTTTTTTAGTAAAACACTCAGCCTATATGTTTTTTGACTCTGAACCTTCGAGAAGGTTTTGACATCTGTCATGGAAAAGAAGGTTACTCCTCTTCCACAGCCTGCCGTATAATGCTTTTTCTTCGTAAGCATTTTCTCAGCATCGAATGCATTGTCTAACACAACACGAATCGCTCCAAAATCCGAATCGATTTGAAGCGACTGAATATCATCCCTATGTTCGATCAAGCCCTCAGAGTACATATAGCCATAAGCCCAGTCCTCTAAATCCTGATTGGTTAATTGAAATACTGCCACCTCATATCCATTTACAATAAGCGTAATCGGATATTCCTCAGGACAACTCTTTCTGTGCATTCCCCTCACCTCTTTCATTCATTTTTCAAATGAAATGGGTTACCCCTTTAGCCGCTTATAAAAAGTAAAACGCTTTCATTCACTTAACCTATAAGATATAGTCAATTACCAGGGTTCCTATTTATCTATTAGATTCCATACCTTATTATTTTGTAATAGTGTATAGATGCTTTAAAGGAATCCCATACCACTATCCTAATCCCATTTTCCTGCCCGGACAGTAACTTTTATCACCATAAAAATGGCATTTATGAATTTCTTGTGAACATTTCACTGTTATTCATAAGTTTTCTCACTTATTTAAAACGTTAATAAATAGCATGGGAATGATTGTCCCTGGGCAATTTATTGTTATAATGAATAGGTAAAATCCTTCGCTGAAGGAAAGGATAAAAATTTATGGCATTTTGTCGAAAGTTAGCAGGTTTGGCACACACTGGTCCCTTGTCAGACAGCTTGCTCGAAGCAAACTTTACAGCATGGGAGGAATAATGATGACTTTGAAAAAGGCTTTAACGATAGCCGGCTCTGATACAAGCGGCGGTGCCGGTATTCAAGCAGATTTAAAAACGTTCCAGGAGCTTGGCGTATATGGAATGACCGCTCTGACGGTTATTGCTACAATGGACCCAAATCATAACTGGAGCCACGGCGTATTCCCGATTGAAATCGAAGTGTTGGAAAAGCAATTGGACACAGCCCTATCAGTCGGCATCGATGCGGTTAAAACAGGGATGCTCGCTACAGTAGAAACCGTAGAAACAGCTGCTAGACGGATTAAAGAATCCGGAATTCAAAATGTGGTCATTGATCCTGTTATGGTATGTAAAGGAGAAGACGAGGTCCTGAATCCTGAAGTGGCTGGTGCTCTCCGCAGTGTTCTGACACCACTTGCCACCGTTGTGACACCGAATCTTTTTGAGGCAAGCCAGCTGGCACAAACAGCCCCTATCCAAAACGTCGATGACATGAAGGCCGCTGCGGTAAAGATTCATGAGCTTGGTGCTAAATATGTCATGATTAAGGGCGGAAGTAAATTACATACGGAAAAAGCGGTTGATGTCTTATTTGACGGCAAAGACTTCACCATTTATGAAAGCGAAAAAATTAATACCCCTTATACTCATGGTGCTGGCTGTACCTTCTCTGCGGCTATTACAGCTGAGCTAGCAAAGGGTAAAACAGTTCTGGAAGCGATTGAGGTGGCAAAGGACTTTATTACAGAAGCCATCCGTCATGGCTGGAAGCTGAATGAATATGTGGGACCAACTATGCATGGTGCCTACCGTCTATACGGTGCTGGTCGTCAGGAAGCAGCGCATTTGACAAAATAGTTTCTTTTCAAGGTGTCTTTATGCCACAGACGAGGCGGATGACACCTTTCTTGCACACCCATTTGTAACCCTTTTCACATTAGGCTGGTCATAAAGGAGCGATTGTAATGGCAGAAAGATTCAAAGCACTAATTGTTGATAAACATGAAGCAGATTTCCGCGTATCGGTTAATGAGCTTACACTACAGGATTTACCGGAGGCTGACGTCCTGATCAAGGTAGCCTATTCCAGCATTAACTATAAGGATGGACTGGCCTCGACACCAGATGGAAAAATTGTCCGCTCCTACCCATTTGTACCTGGTATTGATTTAACAGGTACGGTCGTAGCTTCCTCAGACCCCCGTTTCCAGGAGGGTGATGAAGTCATTGCGACAAGCTATGAAATTGGCGTATCGCATTATGGTGGCTACAGCGAGTATGCTCGAATTCCAGGCGACTGGATTGTTCCGCTTCCTGAGGGACTTTCTTTGAAAGAGGCCATGGTCTATGGCACAGCCGGTTTAACTGCAGCCCTTTCGATACAGAGACTTGAGGACAACGGAGTGACTCCTGAGAAAGGCAAGGTTCTTGTAACAGGAGCCACCGGCGGAGTTGGCAGCTTAGCTGTTTCAATGCTTGCTAAATTGGGCTATAAAGTGGTCGCAAGCACAGGCAAAGAATCTGAGCATGAATTCCTGCATAAGCTTGGTGCTTCAGAGGTGGTTACCCGTGAAGACGTACATAATGGCAAAATTAAAGCACTTGATAAGCAGCTATGGGCGGCTGCCGTGGACCCTGTCGGCGGGGAAACACTCGCTGCAATCCTAAGCAAGATCACTTACGGCGGCTCTGTGGCTGTCAGCGGTTTAACCGGCGGCGGCAATGTTCCAACCTCCGTCTTTCCGTTTATTCTGCGCGGGGTTAACCTCCTTGGGATTGACTCGGTCTACTGTCCAATGGAGATTCGGAAAAGAGTTTGGGACCGCATGGCGACCGACCTAAAGCCGGAGAACTTGCTCCAATCCATACAAAAGGAAATTACGCTTGAAGAGCTTCCAGAGCATCTACCGATTCTATTAAAGGCCCAGGCTCGCGGACGTATATTAGTGAAAATGTAATGACTTGCGACAGTCCTTCATCTATGTGATGAAGGGCTTTTTTTATTTTTTGCGTAATTACGAACATTAGAATACAAGCTTAAAATTTCGCTTTTCTGTCACATTTTTAGTAAGATAAAAATATCGTTTTTTTATGAACCATTTTCGGAAAAGGAAAGGAGGCTTGTCATTATGGAACCGGTAATCGTAGAAGCAGTCCAAGAGGAAATTGACAGATTGGCAAACCAGGATATCTATCTTCATCTTGAAACAACGGCTGGTGCATATGCCTCGCATTTCGATGAAAAGGTCTTCTCCTCTGGAGCTTTTATCCGCAATGCACTCGTTCAATATGAAAGAGGGAAAATTGCTGGAACAGGTCCATCCTACCGGGTCGGCCTCAAATTGGCGATTGGCTGGATTTATGCAGAAGGTATTACCCATTTTGAAGTGGACTCAGAGGGAAGACTGCTACTAGCAGGTCACGACTACCAAGGAAAACTGGCCGTTTGCCTTGAAATTAGCACCACTCCCTTTGCCTAAATAACCGCTCGCATAAAGGCGATTTTGTCGCCATAACGTAACGAATATAACCCCCTACGGCGGAGCTAAATAATAAAAGTAAGGAGAAGGATCGAATGGATAAAATGGAAAAAGAACAGCATGTTTTGGTTGTTCTTCCCCACCCTGACGACGAAGCCTTTGGCGCGTCCGGAACCATTGCCGCTCATATTGCAAATGGAACCCCTGTCACCTATGCATGTTTAACGCTTGGTGAAATGGGACGAAATCTTGGCGACCCTCCATTTGCTACAAGGGAGTCATTGCCGCTGATTCGTAAACAAGAGCTGCAGAATGCTGCCAACGTACTTGGGATTCAGGATTTAAGAATGCTGGGATATCGTGATAAAACGGTTGAATTCGAAGATGTTGAAAAGCTGATTCACGACTTCACATCGATTATTGAAGAGGTAAACCCAACGCTTGTCATTAGCTTTTATCCAGGCTATGCTGTCCATCCCGATCATGATGCGACAGGCGCGGCCGTTGTCAAAACACTTGAACGAATTCCAGAAAACAAACGACCTAAGCTGCACTGCCTTGCCTTTTCACACGGCTGTGAAGAGGAAATCGGCCAAGCAGATATCGTGTATGATGTGAGCAAGGTAGCACAGACGAAAATGGATGCGATCCTATCACATGCCTCACAGGCACAATTGATGGTAGCAGATATGAAGGAAAGATATAACCAAGGCGATATCGAAGTCATAACGAGAATGAATACGGAGCGTTTTTGGACTTATAAATTCTAATCAAAATGGGGCTGTCATAAAGACAACCCCATTTTTTTCATATACAGTGCACTTATGCTTCTTTAAAATATTGAATCAATCAGTTCTTAAATCCTAAACGTAAATGCTGCTTCAATTGATTGATTTCCGGCTTAATCGGTGCCAGTGTGATGGAGGATAAAAAGTTGACAGAGCTTTCAATCGCTAGTTTATCCTGCTGCTTTCCTACCAATGCTTCGAGTCGATCCAGGATTTCAAAGCTTTTCATAATTTTACTATTACGGACAGGCATCGTTTCAAGCTTTACTCTTATTGTATTTAATAAATTACCAACCTCTGTGTCATTCTTCTTCATCATGGACCCTACTCCTTCCCAAATCAAGAACGTTAATGGTAATCTTGAAAATAAAATATTTTGATTTACATTATACAAGGAGACATGATAATAATCTAATTAAAAGGCTTGATATCGATTCATTTCCTTTACTGTTTTTTCACCCAATGAAAAAACACGGTTAGGATGATTAAAAATAACGCATACCCAAAGAAAGTGTAGTAATGCTTCCATTCCGCACTATGCTGGAAAAAACCGAGTAGCTCGGAAAATCTTTCAAATACAGCCATTAAGAGACTTACAATTAGAATGAAGACTATTTTTCTCCCATTATTTAAACGGGAGAGAAAAGATAATAATAGGATGACAGATACCGGCAAGCCAAATAACGTAAAGCCTATATGGATTGTAAAAAACTCTGGCAGCGGACGCTGAGGAAATTCGTATATTCCTTTCCCGACAAAATAAAGGTCCAGGTAGGTCCCTATTAATGAAGCTAATATTGCCGTAACGATGTATTCCTTTTTAGAAAAGGATTGTCTTTTTGGCAAGGGCGGCAATTTCAAGCCTTTCAAGTGTTTTACAATATTCATCCTTTATCTCCCCATCTATCATCTCAATATCGTCCTCTAAATAATCCGCTACAAGGTCATCCTGAAACCAATCTCCTGCTTCAGCCTCAGGCTGACTAACATTCTTCCACGCATTTTCAAGCTTTGGGCTGTAAAACCGGCTTGCCCCCTTGCGAAGCCTGCAGGACTTTAGGCGAAGCGGGTAGAAAATCCCCGGGACTCCCTCTTTCACACTATTAAAAAGATGCGGCCAATAATCCTTTCTCGAGCCTGTATGTGGATGACTCTTCGCCCAAGCTAACATCTGTCTATGAATATCCTTATTTTTAAAAAGAACCGCATACAGTCGCTTCCCTAATAAAATTCGCTCATGAAGGGATTGAAATTGGTGAAGCGTCAAGCCTTTAAGACCTTTGTTATCATATGGGAAAAGTATATGGTTAAAGGAGAGCACATCCTGAAGGAAAAATTCAAACTTCCCCAGCACCTCCTTTTGATAGACAGGATTCTGGATGACTCTTTTTTCCAAATAGCTTTGTTCATTAATAACAAGCGCGATGCAGTGAATATACCGGTCCTGTTCCACCCAAAAATGGTTCCAAATCGTCTCCATAAAGCTTGAAACCTGTAAATGCGGTAGAAGATAAAACAGCTTTTTCCCTCTCCGTAGGCTCTCCTGATAGAGGAGAAATTGCGGATAGACATCCTGGAAAATCAGCCAATTGCCGCGCTCCAAAAACGAGAAAAACCAGGTTCGCTCCTTCTTTGAAAGCAGTCTTGTCAAGAGCTCCCCCTGCAAATCAGTCATACTGTACCCGCCGTTTCTTGAAACCATATGACCTAAAAAAGCCCACTGAATTTCCGGATAACGCAGATAGTAGTCAAGATAAGCCTTTGTTCTCGTGACATTATTAAGATTATGCTTCGCAGTTTCCTTCCTGATTTCCTCAAGTAAGCCTTGCTCCTTCAAGGATATTGGCGCTAGACCAGCTTGAGGATTTTTGCCTTTTTGCTTCAACTCCTCCCGAATCCTTTCAAGCGGCGTTTTCTCCCGATGTCTCCAAAAAAACATTGCAGCCCCTCCCTGATGAATGGTTCCTGCCCATTCGGAATATGTATAGCTTAGGAGTTTTACGAAAGGATGTATGTCTGCCAGCTGCCTATGCTAAAAAACAGAGCACAACCCAATTGGCAGTAACGCAGAAATCATCCATTGCTTTTAGCAAAGGAGTGAACATCTTATTGGACACTAAACCTAGTATAGAATGGATAGTTGAAGCCCTCCGAAAAGACCAATCCGCCGATGGCTCATGGAATCATCCATTTGAAACCGGAATTTCCACAGATGCCTATATGATCATTTTATTAAGGACTTTAAAGATACATGATGAAGAATTGATTCAGGGTCTTTGCAGACGGATTTTAAGCAAGCAGGAAAAAAACGGGGCCTGGAAGCTTTTTTACGATGAAGGGGACGGGAATATCTCCGCAACAGTCGAAGCCTACTACGCTCTGCTGTTTTCTGGCTATTACCATAAGGATGATCCTAATATACGTAGAGCTAAGGAATTTATTATCGCCCATGGCGGTCTAAAGGAGGTTAGCATTTTCACGAAAATCATGCTGTCTCTGACCGGACAATATAAATGGTCGTCCCGCTCTCCCTTGCCTATTGAAGTCATACTATTACCAAGCTTTTTACCGGTTCATTTCTATTCCTTTTCATCCTTCGGGAGAGCGAATCTAACACCGATTATGGTTCTTGCTGCCAAAAGGTTTACCATTACCTCGGAGTATGCTCCTGATTTAAGTGATTTAAAGCAGGCTCGGGATGACGAGGAGGAATGGAATGCTTCAAGAGAATGGCGGTCGCTTCTTTATTTTATAGAGGAGGGGATAAAAAGGTTAATCGGCCTTCCCGATCAGCTGCGGAATTTGGCGATTGAACGAGCTAAACATTATATGCTAGACAGAATCGAGGAGGACGGAACCTTTCTCAGTTATTTCAGCAGTACCTTTCTGATGATATTTGCTCTCCTTTCTCTTGGCTACAAAAGAAACGATCCCGTTATTATGAAGGCCGTTGAAGGATTAAAGAAGATGAAATGTGATATAAACGGGCATCCGCATATGCAGTATACAACTGCCACGGTTTGGAATACCGCCTTGATTGGCTATGCCCTGCAATCGGCGGGGCTTGAACCGGATGATGTGATGGTCAAAAAGGCCAACCGCTTTCTGTTAAGCCGCCAGCACCATAAATATGGGGACTGGGCGATTCAGAATCCTAACAGCCTGCCTGGAGGCTGGGGATTCTCTAATGTTAACACCATCCATACCGATGTTGATGATACTACCGCTTCACTTCGCTCGATTGTCAAAATTGCCCGTACCGAAAAAGCAGCCTGGAATAGAGGCATCAGTTGGACATTATCGATGCAAAATGACGATGGCGGCTGGCCGGCCTTTGAAAGGAATACAGATTCCATGTTGTTGAAAATGCTCCCGTTTGAAAAGGGTGAATTTTTGCTGCTTGACCCGTCAAGCGCTGACCTAACCGGCAGGACACTTGAGTTTCTAGGGAACTACACCCGCCTACCGAAAAACCATCGGCACATGAAAAAGGCGATTGGTTGGCTTTGGAAGGAGCAAAGAAAGGACGGCTCGTGGTATGGACGCTGGGGAATATGCTATACGTATGGCACCTGGGCAGCCATTACGGGCTTACAGGCTGTCGGTGTTCCAAGCTCCGACCCGCATCTGCAAAAAGCTGCCGCCTGGTTAAAGCTGATTCAGAATCCTGACGGCGGCTGGGGGGAATCATGCCACAGCGATATCAAACGCAAATATATTCCCCTATGTCATAGTACACTGACACATACCGCTTGGGCACTGGATGCTTTAATAGCCCTTTCCGACAAACCTACAGAGGAAATCGAAAGGGGAATCTCTTATTTAGTAGACTCACTGAAAAAGAATGATTGGACAACAGATTATCCAAAGGGTCAGGGAATGGGCGGCGCCTTCTATATCCACTATCACAGCTACCGCTATATTTTCCCGCTTCTAGCTCTGTCACATTACAAAAAAAAGTACGGCTAAAGCTTATGACTGCGGCGGTACGCCCTGAAGCCGCCGCAGGTCCTGATTAATCCTATAAATATTTGCTTCCTTCCCGCACACTTAGCGGAGCCAATGTATGGCCTTCAATAAAGGCTTTAACCGATTCCCGATTTGTTTTCGAATATTCGCGAAGAGCCCAGCCAATCGCTTTTTGAATAAAAAATTCCTTGCTGTCTTTATTCTGTTCTATATAACGGTACAACAGCTCTTCGTCTGTTTTTTCCTTATATTTAAGCTGAAACAGGATGGCCGTTCTTCTTAACCATAGCTGATCTCCGAATGCCCAGGCATCGATTGTTTCCTTAATGACCTCGGGGTATTGAGCCGCGATAGTCCCCACCGGCTTCTGGGCCAGCATATCCACTGTATCCCACCAGGATTTTGTTGTAATCAGCTTTTCGAAAAAAGGAAGATCCTCCTTCACAAGCTTCTTCAAGGACCTGCTGATATAATCAATTGCGGCATATTGATATTCCCTTTCCGGCTGCTCCCAAAGCCACAGCACGAAATCATGCTGAAACTCCTGCTTTAAGATTCCGCTTTGCTGGTAAAATTGCTTCGTCAGCTTCGTCCGCTCCGGCGTCTTGATGCCTAAAAAAGGGAATAAATCCTTCATATATTTCTTCATCGGCTCAGCATTTTGCTCATTTCGATTATGTTCAAAATGAAACTTAATCATTGCCATCATCTCATTCATACCTTGTACACCTCTTCCATTCATGCTCTGACTATTATGGACGTATCTTATCACTTTTAGCAATAACCTGCTTATGCTACTGGAATCCCTGTTTTCCTCACTTTTCGGTCGCCTATAACCCGCTTATGCTACCCTATTTCCTCTTTTCCTCACTTTTCGGTCGCCTATAACCTGCTTACGCTACCCTATTTCCTCTTTTCCTCACGCTTCAGTCGCCTATAACCCGCTTACGCTACCCTATTTCCTCTTTTCCTCACGCTTCGGTCGCTTATAACCCGCTTATGCTACCGTATTTCCTCTTTTCCTCGCGCTTCGGTCGCTTATAACCCGCTTATGCTACCGTATTTCCTCTTTTCCTCACGCTTCGGTCGCCTATAACCTCTATTATCTCCTAAACCCGGTCCTTCCCTAAAAAAAAACACCGCATAAACGCGATGCCTACTCCTGTCTAATTAAACTGGCTGCCTCATGCTTGATGTAGCTCAGCAATCATCCTAATCTCATTTTGAATCTTTTCTTTATGTCTATTGACAATATCAAAGTCCATTGCCGGAATATAAATCGCCTCCAGCTCGTCACGGAGAGCCTTTGCCTCCGCTAGAAATCCAATTGCCTTTTTCATATTAGCTTTATATTTGCCCTGAACATCCTGAATTTGTTCTGCAAAAAGTTCATCCGTTCCTGGAGCAATAATCGTTCCGTACATATCAAGGATTTCATCCCCATCCCGGCTAGGGAAATACTCATGCGGTGCCGTACTGTCAAAAATGGCAATGCCCAGTTCTCTAATCACGACCATATCAAGGCTGTTTGGATCAAACCCACAATGGTAAATCTCCAAATCAAACCCTCTACTTTCACCCTCTGCGGCAATTCGCTTCAGCATCGTTGACTTACCTGAGCCCGGTCTGCCTTTTATAAAGTACCGCTTTTGAATATCTGCTGTCAGATTCGGAACAAAATCCACAGCCCCCTTCGGCGTAGCAGCCCCGAGGAAACGATGACGGACCTTCGACTGTTTATTCAATAACACAGTCCCATAGAAGCTATTCATTAACCGATTCGTCAGCTCATTCGCTTTTTCAAAATCCATGTTTTCTATATAAATTTTCTCCCAATCATCATGGACTCGAAGCGCTTCGGCAAAGGTTTTATAAGCATTCTGGAAGGCCGCGCTTACCTGTTGGGACAGCTCCTGTATCGTTTGCCTTTGCTTTGCTAACTCCTGTGCATCCCAAGCCTCGCCAAGGTTGACATAATCCTCAACAGCCCCAGGCAGCTTTGGTTCAATCACATGCGGGGCAGTTCCATCCACAATCCCCACTTTTAACGAAGGAATGATGACACCGTCAACCGAATCAGGGTCTGAGGAGCAATGTAAGTATTCAATGCTGTAATCCTTTTCCGACCAGTATTCTCCTATCTCCTTCATCAAGGTTGATTTACCTGTACCTGGTCCGCCCTTTAAAATATACACTCTTTCTAATCCTTCTAAGCTGGAGTCAAATAGGCTGTAAAATCCACGGGCAGTATTGCCACCTGCAAAGTATCGGATGATATTGCCTGCCATAGACATTTCCTCCCTGTTATCATAGCTTTTAAGCAGCACAAACTGCTTTCCTGATTAGCCTTTCAGCAGATCCTCTATTAGAGGCTCGACATTTTTGTTCATTCTCTTTACAATATGCAGCGCCACCTAAATGGGTGAAAGCCTAAGCTAACTCCATTTTTTTGCGAAGGCTTTGTTAAACATGAGTGTTGATTTTCGTTCCTGGCACTTCGCTTTCCGCAGGCGACCGCCGAGCCTCCTCGACACTACGTGTCTGCGGGGTCTCGTCTGTTTCACTTCTCCTGCAGGAGTCTGCGTGCCTTCCACTACAATCAACCTGCAATAAAAATCAAATATGTGCTTTAACATAGCCCGTTGCAAAAAAAAAGACCCCTTAGCTAAAGGGTCCTGAACCTGATATTCTCATATGTATCAATCCACAGCATCCTTCGTTACTTCAGCAAACCAGCCATTTGTAACCTGAATCAGGTCCTGTGGCTTTATTTCAATCTGAACACCTATTTTTCCACCGCTGACAACCATTTGCTTCAGCCCTTCGGCACATTTATCGATGAAGGTTGGATACTGCTTTTTCATACCGACCGGCGAACATCCGCCACGAATATAGCCTGTTAGCTTTTGAATATCCTTCACCGCAATCATGTCGACTTTCTTTTCCTTCGCTGCCTTCGCTGCCTTTTTTAGGTCCAGCTCCGCTTCAACCGGAATAACAAAAACATAAACTCCCATGCTCGTCCCCTGGGTGACTAATGTTTTATAAACTTCGTTTGGATTTCGATTCACCTTATGAGCAACAGAAACGCCATCGATTTTTCCATCTGCCGTCTCATAGGTTTTCATCCCATAGCTAATCTTTTTCGCATCTAGAATCCGCATCGCATTTGTCTTTATCTGTGCCATATTTGTTTCTCCTCACTTTTTTCTATCCCCAGACTAACCCTGCTCCTGAATAATATCCTTATGTATCCAAATCGCCGCCTGGGAGCCTTCGCCCATTGCAATCGTTACCTGCTCGGAATGGACAGCCACATCACCCGCTGCCCATACTCCGTGAACATTGGTCATCTTGGTCCGCGGGTCAGCTACGATATGCTTATTCTCTAGCAGCTCAACACCTAGCTGCTTTGCCAGCTGTGATCGAACTTCATTGCCGCCAAACGCAGTAAAGGCATGATGACCCTTTACTATTTCCCCATTTTCAAGTAAAAACCCTTCCAGCTCGGCACCCTTCGCTACTGCTTGCTTAATGGAAGCATCTATACAAGAAATTCCATTCTCCTGTAAAAATTTCCTGTCATCATCTCCAAGCTTCTGCTCATGATTGATATAAACCAATTCGTTTGTCCAATAAAGCAGGGTTTTAACCATATTTACCCCCGCAACGCCTGCCCCAATCACAATCACCGGTTTTCCTTTTACCTGATAGCCGTCACAGTCAGGACAGACATAGACGCTGATTCCAAGACAAGGTACTAAGGAGGGCAGAAGCTCAGCTGGAATACGGTCCATCACACCTGTTGCGAGTAATAACCGCTTACTGCTGTAGGTTTCCCCATTCGAGACCGTGACCGCAAAGCCTGCCTCAGTCTTAGCTGCAGACTCCGCTTTCCCGTGCAGGAAATGGACACCTAATGCTTCAGCCTGTTTTCGGCCTGTCTGTCGAAGGTGCTGACCACTGACCCCATCAGGATAGCCAAGTATATTATGATAGCTTCGGCATAACGTGGAGCGCCCGTCACCTGAGTCAATCACAAGCACGCTGTGCATATAGCGCCCCAGCTGGATTGCCGCCTGCAAACCAGCAATGCCGCCGCCGATAATAAGACAATCATACTTCATTCCATCACTCCTAGGTAAATACGACTGCTTCCAAATGAACAGGCTCTGTTCCATCTAAAGCCGCCTATCCTATTAGCATAACCAAACGGCAAAAATCCCATGAAAGACAGTCTCCATCTGTTGTCTAGGAGCGTGCTTTTACTTTTCCTCTTAGAGCGCTTTTTTGCTTCAGTCTATTTTGGACAATCAGACGAGTGAACACCTCAGACACCACGAGGCCGGCCGCAATGCCGCCTGAAATCAGCAGCGCCTTTGCTGCCAACTGGATTGCGATATCATAATCATTACTGACAAAATGCCGCATGGCATCATAGGCAAGTCCGCCGGGCACCAATGGAATAATCCCCGACACATTAAAGACAATAACAGGCTGCTTGTACACCTTTGCAAAGGTTTGCCCGATTCCGCCAATCAGGATGGAGGCAAAAATGGAGGCGAGGATGGAATCTATTCCGTTTTGAACGAGCAGGAAATAGAAAATCCAGCCAATCATTCCTGACAACCCGCCCTGCAGCAGCTGTTTTTGGGGAACATTAAAAAGCAGTCCAAACGCTGCGGACGCTATATAGCTCGTCACTAACTGCTGGATAATAACAGTCATGTCAACCGACTCCTCTCTTTTAGGTCAATCAAATTCGTCCGTCGAATTTACGTCCCGATATTTATTGAGCATTAAATAAACGCAACAACAATCGCTATTCCTGAACCAATCGCTAAGGATGTCAAAAAGGCATCGGCACCCTTGGCCATAGCGGACATGAAATGACCATCCATTAAATCACGGACTGCATTTGTAATTAAGAGTCCCGGAACGAGAGGCATGACAGAAGAAATAATAATCGTATCAAGGTCTGTACCAAAGCCGCTGTATACTGCCATAACGGCAAGCAAACCAATCACAAAGGAGGAGACACCCTCAGCGAAAAACTTAACCTTTATGTATTTATGCAAATAAATAAAAAGCATGTGCCCGATTCCACCCGCAATCATTGCCGGAATGAAATCCATCCATACTCCTTGGAACATAATTAAAAAACAGCCGCTGGCAATCGCTGCACTGAGGATTTGCAGCCATAACGGATACGACAAATCTGCTTTTGCAATTTTTTTGAGCTTTAACAAAGCCTCTTCAACAGTCAATTCACCATTACTTATTTGCCGGGAAATACTATTAACAATAGCCACCTTCTCTAAATCGGTTGACCGCTCTGCTACACGGACCAACTTCGCTCGATCCTCCCGGTTAGAGGAAAAAACAATCCCTGTCGGTGTGACAAAGCTCTGCGCTTCAGGCACTCCAAAGGATGCAGCAATTCTCATCATCGTATCCTCAACCCGGGTGGTTTCCGCCCCGCTTTTAATCATAATTTCACCTGCAAGCAGACAAAGCTCCACAATCCTGGCAATTTGGTTATTACTAAGTCCCACTCAATCACCTCACAACTCATAATGGTTCATGACTCCATCACAATAAAATATACAATAGTTAACATTTAAACCATAAAAAAAGCCTTGTCAACCGTAGTGACAAGACTTTTAAGTATCTATACTTTTCAGAATTATAGAATGGATATATAAACCCAGCCACCGTTCTGTTTCGAAACGGGCTGTAGAATGACTCTATCTCAGTCTTAACGGGCCGCATTCCCGCCCCCTGATAGTAGTCTTCTTTATCTTCCTTATGCCTTTAATAGATCATGGTCAACGTAGCGTTCACCGTTGATTTCACTGATAACATTGATGGCAACGCGGGCACCGTCCCCAGCAGTCACAATCGTATGTACACTTACACCTGCAACCGCTCCAGCAGCCCAAATGCCTTTTCTATTTGTTTCACCATCAGCATTAACCGCGATAGCTGTTTTGAATCTCGGCTCTCTGTGATCCTTTGTTTCGATGCCTAAGCCTTCAGCAAGGTTTGTTAATGCACCTGTTGCGATGATGATATGACCTGCCTCATATTTTGCACCGCTTTCCGTTTCAATCACAAATGAACCCGCTTCACCGGTAATATTAGCAACTGTTTCTTCCTTAATTTCAGCGCCAAATTTCCCCGCTTGTTTTCTACCAACTTCAAGCATATCAGGACCAGAAATTGCCGCAACACCATAATGGTTCTCCATCCAGGCTCTAGCTGTCATACTTTTATTTGAATCAAGCAAAAGGGTTTTCTTACCAGCCTTTGCAGCAAATAATGCCGCACTTCCTCCAGCAGGGCCTCCACCAATAATCACGATTTCGTACATAAACATCCACCTTTCTTTATTGAAGTGATTCTTCTTTAACCATAATTCTTTCCATTCTAAAAGTAAAATAAAATGCCCTTTTACATTCCAAATACTATTGTAATGTAATTTTAGAAGGCTCATAATATAATTAATCTATTATAGTTCTATAATTATATTAAAGATAGGTGGCAAGTATGAAGAATCTGTTCAACAGTTATAAAGCATCACTACTGCTGTTAGCAGCAATTTTGATTGGAGGGATTGCCGGACTCGTCTTCGGTCCGAAAGCAGCAATCGTAAAGCCCTTCGGAGATATTTTTCTAAATCTCATGTTTACAATCATCGTTCCGCTTGTTTTTTTCAGCATCGCTTCTGCCATTGCCGATATGAACGGAATGAAGCGCCTCGGCAAAATCATGGGCAGTATTTTTCTTGTATTTCTTCTGACAGCTGCAGTATCTGCCATCCTCGGTTTTGCTGGAACCAGTCTAATGAATCCGCTCGAAAATGCTGATACCTCCCATATTAAGGACCTAATGGAGACAGCAGAAGCAGTCGAGCCTGCCGAAGAGATATCACTCCTCGCACAGCTGGTCAACACCTTTACTGTTGGAGACTTTCAATTCCTTTTTACAAAAAGTAATATGCTCCAGTTAATTGTCTTCTCTCTATTATTCGGACTAGCGACGGCTTTAGTCGGTGAAAAGGCCAAGCCTGTTTCCACTCTATTATCAGCTGGCTCAGCTGTAATGATGAAGATGGTCACCATCCTGATGTACTATGCACCAATTGGGCTTGGCTGTTATTTCGCTGCTATCATTGGTGAACTCGGTCCGCAGATACTAGAGGGCTACGTCAGAGCGTTTGTCCTTTATTTGATCCTTTCTGTCATCTATTACTTTGGCTTTTTTACTCTCTATGCATTTTTATCCGGAGGAAAGGAAGGAATCAAGGTCTTTTGGAAAAATGCGATTACGCCGTCCATCTCTGCGATTGCTACCTGCTCCAGCGCAGCCTGCATTCCGATTAACCTAGCAGCCGTGAAAAAGATTGGCGTTCCGAAGGATATTGCCGAAACGATTATTCCACTCGGTGCCAATACTCATAAGGATGGTTCTGTATTTGGAGGCGTCTTAAAAATTGTCTTCCTATTTAGCTTATTCGGCCGGGATATAACCAGCCTTTCAAGCATCATCAGCATCATTGCCGTCTCCTTTCTCGTAGGCGCGGTCATGGGTGCCATTCCAGGCGGCGGTATGATCGGCGAAATGCTCATACTTAGCGTCTTTGGCTTTCCACCAGAGGTTCTGCCAATTATCGCTGTCATCTCGACCATTATTGACGCACCCGCAACCCTGCTCAACTCAACAGGCAACACCGTCTGCGCCATGATGGTCACAAGAATCGTCGAAGGTAAAAACTGGCTCAAAAAAACCATCACTGTCTAAGCGTCACACTAAGGTGTCAGGCACCACAAAAGACAAATCCCCGAGTTTGTCCATCTGTGGTGTCAGGCACCTTTTTCATGTATGATAGGACTATTACATAATAGGAGTTGATAGTTGCATGAAGGATGAGATGATTAGACGATTTACTTCCTATGTTAAGGTGGATACGCAGTCAAATGCTGATGATGAGAACTGTCCCTCTACACCCGGGCAGCTGACATTGGCCAATATGCTAGTTGAGGAATTAAAGACCATCGGCATGGAAGAGGTAACGATTGATGAACACGGCTATGTGATGGCAACCCTTCCAGCCAATACGGAAAAGAACGTTCCGACAATCGGATTTTTGGCCCATGTTGATACGGCCACTGATTTTACCGGCAAGGACGTGAAGCCTCAACTCGTGGAAAGCTATGATGGAAAAGATATCACCCTAAATGAAGCATTACAGATTAAGCTGACACGTGAGAAATTCCCTGAATTAGCGAATTACATAGGACACACCCTGATTACAACAGATGGAACAACCCTGCTTGGAGCGGATGATAAGGCGGGCATTGCGGAGATTATGACCGCAATGGATTATCTGATCCAACATCCTGACATTGAGCATGGCAAAATCCGCGTTGCCTTTACTCCTGATGAGGAAATTGGCAGAGGCCCGCATAAATTTAATGTTGAAGCCTTTAATGCGTCACATGCCTATACGGTTGACGGCGGTCCGCTTGGAGAATTAGAGTACGAAAGCTTTAACGCCGCAGCAGCTAAAATTACCTTTAAAGGGACAAATGTGCACCCCGGTACGGCAAAGGGAAAAATGGTGAATTCCATGAAAATGGCGATGGATTTTAACAACCGTCTTCCTGCCGATGAAGCACCAGAGCATACGGAGGGCTATGAGGGCTTCTATCACCTGCTTTCCTTCCACGGTGAGGTAGAGGAAAGCGTCCTCCATTACATCATTCGTGACCATGACCGTGAAAAGTTCGAAGCACGGAAAAAGACCGTCGAAGCACTTGTAGATGAAATTCAGAAGATTTATGGCGCGGAAAGAGTCGAGCTGGAAATGAATGATCAATATTATAATATGGGAGAAAAAATTAAGCCTGTAAAAGAGATTGTCGATGTTGCCCATAAGGCAATGGAGAACCTCGGAATTAGGCCGATTGTGAAGCCAATCCGCGGCGGTACGGATGGCTCTCAGCTATCCTATATGGGCTTACCAACACCCAACATCTTTGCTGGCGGAGAAAATTTTCACGGACGCTTTGAATACGTCTCTGTTGATAATATGGTGCTGGCTGCGAAGGTGATTGTGGAAATCGCTAAGCTAACGGCTGCAGAGATGACACAGAAGTAAGGTTAGAATATTGCTCAGGAAATAACGAAATCAGCATCATTATCCAAAAAGACCTTTATCTCTCTGATGAAGGTCTTTTTGGATCCTTTACCACTTTGCTAAAAAATCCCCTCAAGCAAAAAAGACCCCAAGCCTCCCTGGAATCTTTCGCAAAGTCTCTATTCATTTAAATATCGGTAATATACTAATTTTTCAACATGTGTCAGCAGATAGTTAGCAATAATACCGATGGCAATTCCAGACAGAATGCCGATGAAGGACATAACTGGTAAGTAGAGCAGCACGGTCCATGTCTTGGCAATGGTACTAGCAATCAGAAGCTGTCCGACATTATGCATAATCGCACCAGCCACACTTACACCAATTAGACTAATTCGTGATGGTCCTAATTGTTTGACAAGTATCATACCCAATAAGCTTAGGATGGCACCTGAAGCGCTGTACATAAAGGATGACAAATTCCCACCCAGTAACGCAGAGAGTGTAATGCGAATCAGCACTACCTTTGTCACATCCTTCACGGATAAAGTATAAAGGGCCATACAGGTAATCATATTAGCCAAACCTAATTTAGCCCCTGGCGCAAATGCAAAGGGGAAGGGAATGGCTCGTTCGAGTATGCTAATAATGACAGCTTGAGCCGCTAATAAAGCTATGTATACGATGCGCTGATTTTTTGTCATTTTATATACTCCCATCTACGAACTGATTATTGGTTCATCCTCAATGACGGTCCCACCGACTGTTTCCAGCTCAATGATGAAATTATGCGGCAGGCAGACAGCTGTTTCGCCAGGTTTGGAAAGGAAGCCAAATTGGACACATACCTGATCAGAGCAGTTTGCTCCTTTTATGCGAATCTCCTCGCCTCTCACTTCAACCGTATTAAAATCCTTATCAGAACTAAATACGTCAAAAACTTCATTTTCGGTATTGCCTGTTAATGTAATACGTCTCACTTCCTCATTATTGACAGAAATGACAGCGACGGTAACCCGTGGCCCCTCAAGACCCTCACCATGAGCTTGATTATAATTCCCGTTAGTTTTCTCGGCTTGCTGGTAACTAAAAACAGCAGCAGGAAGAAAAGAAAGCAGGACAAGAACGAGAGTCACAATAATATCCCAGCGTTTAATCATAGTGGAAAAACCCTTCACTTCTTTTCACTCCTTCACATCCAAGCTACATTTTAGTATAACAGCTAGCTTTTTCTAATAAAATATCATGATAAAGAATATTATTATGTAAAGATAATAAAGCGCGAGACATAAATACCTCACGCTTTACTATGTTGCACTATTTTATTATTTATCTTTATAAACGGAACGTTCTTTACCGTACCACCAGCCACCAAGGCCTTTTGCTAAAGCAGGTAATACATAGTAGTCTAAGCCTAGGAAACGGCCTGCACCATTCATTAAGGCGAAAGAAGCAGGAAGTGCCCAGAATTTATCCCAACCAAGCATAGCTGTTAGTGTGAACATGCATAGCATTCCAACACTTACAAAGTTAAATAACCATGTGAATAGACCAAGAACGATCGCAATACCCATAATCAATTCAACAAATCCGATCATTTGCTGCATGAAAATCGCCACTTCTGGAGTAGGCATCATAAGCTTCATGATAGCTGCGAACCAGCCTGGCATTGCATCTAAAATTGGAGGTGCAATAACTGTTGCTTCCGCACCGCCCTCAGCTGCCGCACTGGCACCTGTTGTTGCTGTTTGTAACCATTCGAAAGGCATTTTTACGGATGCATCTTTTACCCAAGAATCGCTGCCGATGCTAAGTTTCCCTGCTGCCCAGTTTGTTTCACCAAAGACCTTCTTACCGCCTTCTTCAATCCAGAACCAACCAAGGAATAAACGTAATGGGAAGCTCCAAATAACATTACCATAACGAGTTGTTACATCACGGAAGATATTTCGCTTATCTTTCGTATGGAAAATTTCGTGCTTAATATATTGCCAAATGTAGTATCCACTTGAGATTGTTAAGAAGTAGTAGATATTAACAATATGCTTCATAAAGTTTGCAAACCAGCCGCTTAAATGCATACCGCTTAAGTTTGCCACACCATATCTCGCACCGATAGAAACCATTGTGCCATGGTATTTGCCTTGGAATGCTGTTTTTTCTCCACCGCTGATTTCAGCAATGATATTCTTCGCTGCTGTTGCACCTGTTTGCTCAGCTGCCTCTACGATTTGCGGAATTGGCTTACCGTCTTCCTCGTAGTATGCTAAGTCACCCACAACATACGTATCTTTTTTGCCTTCAGCTTCCATATATTCATTAACAATTAAGCGTCCTGCACGACCTGATGACATACCATAATCTTTTGTATCAGAGTTCGCTTTAACACCTGCAGTCCAAATTAAAGTATGAGTTGGAATTTCCTCGCCAGACTTCAATACAATGGATTCTGCTTTTACTTCAACGATAGGAGCATTCTTAAGAATCTTAACACCCTGCTTCACTAAATAGCCTTCTGCTTTGTCAGCATCCTTACGATCAAGCATATTTAGGATAGTTGGTGCAGCTTCCACTACATATAAAGTGAACTCTTCTTCGTCAAGCTTGTACTCTTTTGCTAGTGTTGTTTTCCACTCAATCAGTTCACCGACCATTTCAATTCCAGTAAAACCAGAACCGCAGACAGTGAATGTCAGCATCGCACGGCGTGTTGCTGGGTCTTGAACATTTGCTGCTTTACGAACTGTGTGCTCAATATGCTCACGCAGTCTTACAGCTGCTTCCCATGACCAAAGCGTAAAGCCATGCTCCTGAACACCAGGTGTTCCAAAGTCATTTGCTTCGCCGCCCATACCTAGGATTAAATAATCATAGTTATAAGAGCCATGCTCTGTTGTGATTACCTTTTTATCATGATCAACATGCTTTACGTTATCTGTAACTAGATTAACCTTTGTACGATTAAACAGTCTACGTAAATCAAATTGGATATCCTTTGGTTCTACACGATTTGCAGCCACTTCGTGAAGCTCTGTCATCATCGTATGGTAAGAATGGCGATCAATTAATGTAATTTCAACTGAATCGTCACGTTTATACTTTTTAGCAAGTTTTTTGGCTGCGTGTACACCGGCATAACCCGCTCCGATGACCACTATCTTTTTCTCTGCCAATTGACTCATTCCCCTCTAAAAGTTGATATTAATTCTTTTTGTGAATAAATGAACAACCACAACCTATATACTACATCGATTGATAGACACTGTCTATACTGTTCACTAAAAGTTAACAAATTCCGACATGTTCACGAAATGTATAAAATCCCGATAATAACCATAATAAAGTCTATGTTTTAGCTAAAACAGATACATATCTCACCATTATATTAGCCAAAATCAGGTTTGCATCGTTGTATTACTCCCATAGACATCTCATATAAAAAAGGCTATTATGAGTTTGTCCTTTAGTATAGGTAACTATGCATAAATCCAGCATGCTTGCAACCAAGTGACTTTTATCCTAACAAGAAGCTGCTGAAGCAACTTTATTCCTATTGTCGAAAATGGAAAAACAGTAGGACTTCATTCTATATAAAGGAGGAAAATGGTCTGAGCTATAAATGCCTCATATATGCACTATAGTTGGAGATACTATTCCTATTAAATCTTACTGTTATTATCTACAGAAATATTGATTTCACTCATATATCAATTCATCGAAAGCGGTAATGAATGAAAGCATCTCTTTCGAAAGTTTTTTCTAAAGAAAGGTTTGAATAAGATGAAGAAAAACAAGCTCCTCTCACTACTCTTGGTGTTCCTATTATTCCTTTCCGGCTGTGCAGGCCAGGAAAAGGAAGCGAAGGGACCGGAATTACTAACCAGCCCTTATAAGAAAACCGAATTTATGATGGGAACAGTTGTAACGATAAAAATCTACGATGAAGGAAAAGAAGCGGTATTAGAATCAGTCTTTGATCGGATTAAATACTTAGCAGCCCATATTACGGTAAATGAAAATGAAGAGAAGTCAGAAATAGATGAGATTAACCGCCAGGCTGGCGTTGAACCGGTAAAGGTATCAAAGGATATTTATGAGCTAATTGAGGCGGGTGAAGCCTATAGTATTGATACGAAGGGTTCCTTCGACATTACCATCGGACCTCTGACAAATCTATGGCGCATTGGTTTTCCTGATGCTCGTAAGCCAGAGCAGGCGGAAATCGACGCTATCTTGCCACTGATTGACTATGGACAGGTTGAATTAAATAAGAAGGAACAGACCGTTTTCTTGAAAAAGCAAGGCATGCAGCTAGATTTAGGCTCGATTGCAAAAGGGTTTATCGCCGATGAAGTTGTTGAAGTGTTAAAAGAAAACGATGTAACAACGGCCATTATCGACCTAGGTGGCAATATCTATGTCTTGGGAAATAATCCTTCAGGACGGGAATGGACTGTAGGGATTCAAGACCCATTATCCACAAGAGGCGCCACCATCGGGAAAATTTCTGAGGCGAATAAATCGATTGTCACCTCTGGTATTTATGAGCGCTATCTAGAAGTAGGCGGAAAGACCTACCACCATCTCCTAAACCCTGACGACGGATATCCTTATATGAATGATATTGCCGGTGTTTCTATTGTCTCCGAAAAGTCAATTGATGGAGACGGATTGTCGACATCCCTCTTTTCAAAGGGGATCCAGGGTGGACTTGAGTTTATTGAACAGTACGAGGATACAGAAGCTATTTTCATTAGTACAGATAATAAAGTCTACGTCACTTCAGGCTTAAAAGATAACTTTGAGTTAACTAACGATGAATTCGAGATGGCTGAATAGCAGCCATCTCATAAGGAGGACCTAATATGTCACTACGTACCTTTTTAAAGCTCATCGAAATTCAAACAAAGGTGGCAAGCCTCTTTCCCTTCTTAGTAGGCTTGCTCTTTGTTATGTATCGATTCGAGTCGATTAAACCAATCAATACCATTATCTTCTTTTCATCAATGCTGATATTCGACTTAACGACTACAGCCATTAATAACTATATGGATTATAAAAAAGCAACGACAGATGAATATCGCAAACGAGAAAATATTATTGGTCAAGCTAACATCTCTGTTAGCTTAGTTCGCAACACCATCATAACCATGCTATTACTAGCAATAGGACTCGGTATTTGGCTAGTATTCCGTACCGATTTACTCGTGCTTTTACTTGGCATCCTTTGCTTTATTATTGGTGTCTTTTATACGTATGGACCTGTTCCCATATCCCGGATGCCGCTTGGTGAAGTATTTTCAGGGGTAACAATGGGCTTTGGAATTCTCTTCTTAGTCGTCTATGTGAATGCCTATGACCAGGGGATTGCCAATTTGTTTATTAATGGTTATACCTTATCGTTTGAAGCTAATTTAGCTCTATTAGGTGAAGTCATCTGGGTTTCGCTGCCTTGTATTTTTACCATTGCTAATATTATGCTGGCTAATAATATTTGTGATTTAGAGGATGATATCAAGAATTTCCGCTTTACACTACCGTATTATATTGGTAAAAAAAGCGCCATTGTCTTATATAATGTTCTATATGTTGCGACCTTTGTATCCATTTTAACAGCAGTGATATTTGACGTTTTACCAACCATCATGCTGCTTAGCCTATTTATTATCATCCCGGTATCCAAGCATATTTCTCTCTTCAACAAGAAACAAATTAAATCCGAAACCTTTCATCTCGCCATTAAAAATCTAGTACTCGTGAACGGATCCATTATTACGATGATGGTCGTATCCTTTATTGTTTAAGGAGGTATGGACATGTCCACACCGATTATAGAAGTGGAAAACCTCACCTTTCGTTATGATACACGCTTGAAAAAGGAAACGTTGGCAGACGTTTCTTTTTCCATCCCTAAAGGAGAATGGGTAGCCATTGTCGGACACAACGGCTCTGGTAAATCCACATTAGCCCGTATGCTGGTGGGCTTATTAACTCCGCAAAGCGGACGAATCAAGATTGCTGGTAGTGAAATGAATGAAAAGAGCAAATGGGAGCTGCGTCGTCGCATTGGTATGGTGTTTCAAAACCCTGATAACCAATTCATCGGCACTACCGTACAGGATGATGTCGCCTTCTGTCTCGAAAATGTTAATATGTCCTATCCTGAAATGAAAGCAAGAATTAACGAGGCACTTGAGCTGGTTGAGATGTCTGCCTTTCGTGAGCATGACCCTTCTCGGCTGTCAGGAGGGCAGAAGCAACGGGTCGCGATTGCAGGTGTTCTCGCCTTAAAGCCGGATGTGCTTGTGCTCGATGAAGCACTAGTGATGCTGGATCCAAAGAGCCGTCGCGAGCTCCTTTCCTCACTAAAGCAGCTCAATACGGAGCAAAATATTACGATTATTTCGATTACCCATGATATGAATGAAGCAGCAGCAGCCGACCGAATTCTCATGCTACGCGAGGGACGAATCGTGAAGTGCGGTTCGCCGCAGGCTGTATTTCAAGGTGAGCTGGAATGGGAGCCACCGTTCGCAGAGCGGTTAAGACGAACATTATTAGAACGAAACCGCGGCGTTCCGAACCGCTATATGACAGAGGAAGAAATGGTGCAATGGCTATGGAAGTAAGATTTGAAAAGGTATCTGCAGATTATCAATTAGGACCCATTCGGAGCCCGTTAGTGCTCAACGCTGTCGATGTCAGCATTGAATCCGGCTCCTATACAGCAGTAGTTGGCTATACCGGAGCCGGTAAATCCAGTCTACTTAAGGCTATGAACGGTTTGCTGTTGCCAAAGGAAGGGCAGGTGGCAGTGGGGGATATCGTGATTAAGGCCGATAAAAATAAACAGGCCTTGAAAACGATCCGCAAACGGGTTGGTATGGTGTTTCAGTTTCCTGAATCGCAATTATTTGCCGAAACCGTTGAAAAGGATATCTGCTTTGGTCCAATTAACTTCGGTATTCCCCTGGATGAGGCGAAGGAAATGGCAAGAAAGACCTTAGAGCAGGTTGGCTTGCAGGAGGATATTTTAGCAAAATCTCCATTCTCCCTGTCAGGCGGCCAAAAAAGACGAGTGGCCATTGCGGGAATTCTCGCCATGCAGCCGGATATTCTTGTTCTAGATGAGCCTGGTGCAGGGCTTGACCCTAACGGCCGCAAGGAGATTATGGATTTGATTTCCTCATGGCATCGTGACAGAAGCATGACAACCGTGCTCGTGACACATGATATGGAGGATGTCGTTACATATGCAGACCGTGTGATTGTGATGGAAAAGGGACAGATTGCACGTCATGATGATGTAAAAGCGGTATTTGCAGACCAGGAGCAATTGGAAAAATGGCATCTTGATGTGCCTGAAGCAAGAAGGTTCCAGCTCGACTTTGAAACAAAAACCGGAATCAAGCTGCCAAAGGTTTGTCTAACCGTCGATGATTTAGCCGATGCATTTATTGAGGTGGGGCTTGCATGAATAAATTAATTTTAGGACGTTATTTCCCAGGTGATTCTTGGATTCATCAGCTTGACCCACGGTCAAAGCTGCTCGCGTGTATATACTTTATTTTTGTCTTATTTTTAGCTAATAACTGGCAGACCTATGTACTGCTTTGGGCGTTCACGCTATTGGTTATGTATTTATCCGGGGTCAGCTTTAAGACCTATCTGCGCGGTGTCAGACCGTTGATTTGGCTCATCCTATTTACGGTCTTTTTACAAATATTATTCACATCCGGTGGGACTATTTACATTGATTGGGGACCGATCACGATTTCTGAGTTTGGATTAACAAACGGCGTCTATATTTTCTGCCGATTTGTCATGATTGTCTTTGTCTCAACTGTTGTTACATTGACGACCAAACCGATTGACCTGACTGACGGCATTAACTCCTTACTACGGCCACTCCGAGCTTTGAAGGTACCGGTTGATGAGTTTGCCTTAATGCTATCCATTTCCCTAAGATTTATCCCGAATCTGCTTGATGAAACGCAAAAGGTAATGGATGCTCAGCGTGCAAGGGGTACTGAGTTCGGTGAAGGCTCTCTTTTAAAACAGATGAAAACACTCGTGCCAATCTTCCTCCCCTTGTTTGTCAGCTCCCTAAACCGGGCAGAGGAGCTCGCTAATGCCATGGAGGTTAGAGGCTACCAGACGGGCGAAAAACGCTCAACCTTCCGCCAATTAAACTGGCAAAAACGAGATACGCTTTGTTTATTATTCATGCTAGCACTCACGATAGGTCTGGCAGTGCTCAGAGCTGAAGGCAGCATACTGCATTGATTTTACATATCTAACCAAAACAAGGATGTCCATGTGACATCCTTGTTTTGGTTAAACGTTTATTCATCCTGATACTGCTCATGTCGTGAGAAAAAGTCCATTAAAAAGTGGTAGAAAAGATTCTGTGTTGGCAGAAGCTGACGGTGCCTTGGAATAATTACACCGACAGTCCTTGTTACTTTAGGCTCTATAACAGGTATGATAACCGTTGATTTCGGCCGGTTATCAAAAATGGTCACCTCCGGGATTAACGTAACACCTAGACCTGCCGCAACCAGTCCCTTAATCGCATCAATATCCTCACCCTCAAAGGATACATTCGGTTGAAAACCAAGCTTCGCACAGGCTTCAACAAGGACCTCTCTTAGAATAAAACCATTCGGAAACAATATAAATGAATCATCTCTCAGCTGGCTTAGCTTTAATGATGTCTCCCCTGCGAGTCTATGATCTTTTGGCAGTAAGGCAACAAGGTCCTCGGTAAAGAAGATGCTTCCCTTCACCTTCTTTTCATCCATTGGTACTGGACCAAGCAGCGCCATATCAATTTCTCCCTTTGCCACTAGCTCAATAAGGTGATAGTAGGCACCCTGCTTCAGCTGGAACTTTACATTAGGATAGCGCTCACGGAAACCTGATATAGCGGTTGGCATTGTATGTGTAGCCAGACTGCTTGGGAACCCGACCCGAATCGTTCCTTGCCCGGGGTCTAAATATTCACTTATTTCGCGCTGTGCATTCTCAAGAATGGTGACAGCTTCCTCCATATGCTCAAGAAAAATCCTGCCTATAGGTGTCAGCTTGACATTCCTTCCTTCCCT
This sequence comes from Bacillus tuaregi, assembly GCF_900104575.1. Classification (NCBI taxonomy): domain Bacteria; kingdom Bacillati; phylum Bacillota; class Bacilli; order Caryophanales; family Bacillaceae; genus Bacillus; species Bacillus tuaregi. Next base: position 170,841 of record NZ_LT629731.1, on the reverse strand, counting down.
CACAAACAGATCCACACCAAGCTCTGATTCCAGATTGAAAATTTGACGACTGACAGCTGATTGTGCTACATGTAAATGTAGGGCAGCATCTGTTACATGCTCTCTTTTTGCCACTTCTATGAAGTATTGAATTTGTCTAAGCTCCATTATATCCACCGCTCCATTGCCCATTAATCTCATACCGGCATCAATAATCCACAACCGATACAATATTTGTATAACATTCACATCAGTATCGTTTTTGACTAGTTTTTTGTAATTTTTTACATAATTATATCTAATTATAGCATGAATCACTGTCGAAATTGCAATAAAATTAGATATTATCTCATATCGGCATTAGTTATATCTATATTATATATTGTTTAGATAACTTATCGCATATAAAATATGGGTAGACATAAAAACTTAAATTATAAACCTTTATATATTAATTAATACTATTCTATAGTAGGCTAATCGAAAGGATGATGATTGTGAATACAGTAACAAAAACTCAAGGAGCACTATATGTGCAGCAGGTATTTGAAGCAGTTAAAAAGCGTAATCCAAACGAAAATGAATTCCACCAAGCCGTAAAGGAAATTTTAGACTCGCTTGTTCCTGTATTCGATAAGCACCCGCACTATATGGAGCAAGGTGTTCTAGAGCGTGTGGTTGAACCTGAAAGACAAATTATCTTCCGTGTACCATGGGTAGATGATCAAGGTAAGGTACAGGTTAACCGTGGATTCCGTGTTGAGTTCAACAGTGCAATTGGACCATACAAAGGCGGTTTACGTTTCCACCCATCCGTAAATGCAAGTATTATTAAATTCCTAGGCTTCGAGCAAATCTTCAAAAACTCTTTGACAGGACAGCCAATCGGTGGCGGTAAAGGCGGCTCTGATTTCGATCCTAAAGGAAAATCAGATGGTGAAATCATGCGTTTCTGTCAAAGCTTTATGACTGAGCTTGCCAAGCATATCGGACCTGATACAGACGTACCTGCAGGTGATATTGGTGTCGGAGGAAGAGAAATTGGTTATATGTTCGGCCAATACAAGAGACTTCAAAATGCCTTCCATGCTGGCGTATTAACAGGTAAGCCAGTTGGCTTCGGCGGAAGCTTAGCACGAACAGAAGCTACAGGCTACGGTACGGTTTATTTCGTACAGGAAATGTTGAAGGATAACGGACTTAGCTTTGAAGATAAAACAGTTGTTGTATCTGGTTCAGGAAATGTATCGATCTATGCTATGCAAAAAGCGATTGAGTTAGGTGCAAAAGTTGTGGCATGTAGTGACTCTAACGGCTATGTATACGATAAAAACGGTATTAATCTTGACACGGTGAAGCGCCTTAAGGAAGTAGAAAGAAAACGTATTAGCGAATATGTAAAAGAGCATCCAAATGCGGATTATTTCGAAGGCTGTGAAAACATTTGGTTAATTCCATGTGATATTGCCCTTCCATGTGCAACCCAAAATGAAATCGATGAAACTTCTGCAAAAATACTTGTAACAAATGGCGTTAAAGCCATCGGTGAAGGTGCTAACATGCCATCAACATTAGAAGCCATTGAAGTATTCCTTTCAAATGGCGTTCTATTCGGACCTGCAAAAGCAGCTAATGCCGGCGGTGTAGCCGTTTCAGCCTTAGAAATGGCTCAAAACAGCGCAAGAATCTCTTGGACGTTTGAAGAGGTTGATGCCAAATTACATGAAATCATGGTCAACATCTATCGTAACAGCAAAAATGCCTCTGAAGAATACGGCAGCCCTGGTAACCTTGTTGTAGGCTCCAACATCGCCGGATTCCTAAAAGTAGCAGACGCAATGATCTCACAAGGAATCATCTAATCCTGCAACACAGTAAAGCAGTGGGGGACAGTCCCCCACTGCTTTACTGTGTTAAAGAAGACGACATAAAAAAGGAGGCGAATTCCGCCTCCTTTTTTATTAACTATTCATTTTATCTAGGAAACCGCCAAGCAGGTCATCAACGTCCAGTTCCTCGGCATTATCTTCTGCTTCCTCCGCTTCCTCTTGTTTCGCACTATCCCAATCAAAGCTGTCTAAATCATCATCAAAATCAAGTAACGGTTCATTCGCAGTCTGCTCATCCAGCTCAGAATCCTCGTTCAACAAACTTTCTTTTGCAGCTGCTACATGCGGAAGTCCTGCTTCCTCCTGAAGGTACAGCGCTTCATCCAAATCAAGCCGATTGCTGTTAAAGGATGCCAGCAAGGAAGAGGCCCGAACCGGGTCTGAAATGATCTGATAGAGGATACTACCTAACAAGGCTTCCGAGTGTTCATGCTTCAGCCAGTCCCGATGTGCCTTTGTTAAGCTCTTCGGTAGCGGAATCGTAACCATTTCTCTGTCTCTTAAGGAAGAGCTGTTCACTCCTTCGATTACGAAGTCAGCGATTTTACTAGAAAAATTCCTGCGCTCTGTTTCCTTTAATCGCGTCAATTGTTTTAATATATGGTCTGGTGTATCAGAAGGGATCCGAAAGGATATCGTTTGCCCCCTCGTAATCTCATTTGCCGAAGTCCTTTTCATTTAATCACCTTATTTTACATTTGCTGATTTTTTCGATTCTCCTGCCTTAGGCTCAGCTTGTTTTGCTTTTGCCTTTTCCTGTTTACGCATAAAGTCAGTAATGAGCTTGTAATAAGCATTGGCCATCATCCAAATACTTTCCTTCTCATCCTCAAAGAAATCAATATTATAGCCATCAAGGCTGTTATTTAAAGTCTTTAGATAATCCTTTAGCACATTAGAACCACCGCCAACAAAATAGCAAATTTCTGTTTGCGAATTCTTCTGCCAAGTATTACGTAATAAACGATACTGTTTTTTAGCTAAGTCTAACAGAATTCGATCCGTAATATCATGAACGCTTGTACGGCTTCCCTTCACCATAATATGGTTGCGATCATGCTTTTTCGTTAAAATTTCAACTACATCTCTACGGCTGTCCAATTCAACGCCATGCTTCTGTCTGATTTCCTCACGAATCTGCTCCAATGATTCAGAAACACCTAGATTAAAGCCCTGTGCTTTATCATCATCCACGTTTCTATTCTTAATAACAGCGATATCAGTTGAAAGTCCACCAATATCCTGAATAAGAATACGCTTATCGATTAGATCCTTATTAATAATGTTTAAATTATTATCCATAACAAGGTTAATATAAGCCGCAAACCCTTCCGGATACACCTTAACCTCATCAAACTTCAAATTGACCTTGATGCCTTGGTATTTCGGTGTCACTAAAAATTCAACCTGGTGTACAGATCCTAGCAATCTAGAACGATAGCCTGCATCTCTTCCTTCCTTTACTTCGCGAAGGGGGAGGCCAGTACCTAAAGTATATTGTGCATCAATGACATTTCCATTCTTGCGGAAAAGCTGAGCATTTTCATCTCTCACAGCATCCAATGCTAATGTCGTGAAAAGCATAATTAATGTTTGATCTTCTTCGGATTTACTGCTTCCGGGATCAAGCTCCGTTGTATTGTTGCTCTTTGTAGCAAGGTTCCCCACACGATAAATCACATTATTCTCTTTAAGAGCAGGGGAGTGGACTCTTACGTGGATTCCGTCTAGAGGATTTTTGCTATTTAATTCTTCAATCCCGATAACCGGGCGATCTTCGACATCTCTCGCAATAATATTAGGGATATTCAGTTCATAATCTAATACTCCAAAAATAGCTTTAATAGAATCATTACCTACATCGACAGCGGCAATTCTAGAATTTGACATCAACATACTTCCTTTCCATTTCCATAAAATAGGATACAAATAAATCTATTAAATGATCTAGTTGTGTTCTTTTAGATTACACAAGATTGGTAGGTTTTTCAATAAACGAAAGTAAAAAGTAATAAAAGTGTAACAAGCAAACAAACACGTTTACATGCATACAAGTTTACGATACTTGTAAACTTGCAATACAAATTTGTATACATGTTGATTTATAGGGATGCTTACAGGTTTGTAAACTTGCAAACAGTATTGTATACATGTAAACATTTTCCGTAAACAATTGTATACATTTCGTATACATGTGTACAAAATCATATACTTGTATGCAAATTTGCATATTTAACTTTTTACAGATTTTTTTCATTGATGAATTACCTGTGCTCCATCTGTAAGACCCTAGACATCCATGTAAGTATTTGTAAAAAAAGGCAGATTTATAGCAAAAACAAAAAGGGCCTGCTGCTCATTCCTTAAGAAAAGCAATAGACCCCATCACTACATCCCCCACGTGTAGAAGTAGAAGACTTCTGCTGAATGACCTTAAAAAAGATTCAGCTTCTCTATTCTGCTTACCGCTTCCTCTAAACGGTCCTCCTCTAGTAATAACCCTACCCTAATATAGCCTTCGCCATATTTCCCAAAACCATTGCCAGCGGCCACAGCTACATCTGCCTTGTCCAATAATAGGTTGGCAAACTCTTCACTTGTATAACCATTAGGAACAGGTAGCCAGACAAAGAAGGACCCTCCTTGCAGCTTTACATCCCAGCCAATTTTTTGACAGGCAGCCACAAACGTATCCCTTCGTTTTTCATAACGCTCCACAAGCTCCGCAACACATTGCTGATCCTCTGTCAGTGCAGCAACTGCCGCCATTTGAACAGCTGGAAACAGACTGCAATACAAATGATCCTGAATCAAATTAATTGCTTCAATAATCTCAGCATTTCCAACCGCAAAGCCAACACGCCAGCCTGCCATATTATAGGTTTTCGATAGCGTGTACATTTCAATCCCGACATCCTTCGCACCCTCTGCCTCAAGAAAGCTAACAGGTCTATTTCCATCATAACCGATTGCACCATAGGCAAAATCATGTAATACCGTAATATCATTTTCCTTAGCAAACCTGACAGTCTCTTCAAAAAAAGAAATATCAGCGGTAGCACCGGTTGGATTATTAGGATAATTTAAATACATTAACCGTGCTGCTTCCTTTTGCGCCTCGGTGAGCATAGAATAATCCGGTAAAAACTGATTTTTCTCAAGCAGCGGCAAGGTATCATACTGTACATTCCCAAGCACAACACCTGATAAATAGTCAGGGTAACCCGGATCTGGGAGCAGCATCAATTCATCCTCATTTAGGAGGCACATTGGTAATTCGACAAGCCCTGTCTTCGTTCCGAAGAGAATCGCTACCTCTGTTTCTGGATTCAATTCAACACCGTATTGTTTATAATAAAAATCACAGGCGGCCTCTTTTAATTGGGGCAAACCGCGAAACAAAGAGTATTTATGTGTCTGGGGATCCTCGGCTGCCTGCTGCAAAGCCTTAACAATATGAGGAGGTGTCGGCTGGTCTGGGTTACCCTGTCCCAGGTTAATAATATCCCTCCCCTCCCCAATCGCTTTGTTCACTTTATTTACAAGTGTTGAGAAAAATTGCACTGGTAACCTTTTTAATCGATCAGAATAATTCATGAGACATCCCCTCTTTTTATGAAAATAGCAGTAGCTGATTAGAAAAATCTATTATTTATCATACAGAATAGTGAATAAAATAGTTTGCGATTTTACGTAAGATTCTATAATCTTTATAGTAACTTGTCTAGCGGTGGTGATGAAATGAAAATAGCAGTAGTGCAAATGGATATCGAATATGGGCAGCCAGAAAAGAATTATCCAAAGGTTGATGAAGCGATTAGAAAGGCTGCAAAAAACCAGGCAGATGTAGTAGTACTGCCAGAAATGTGGAACACCGGCTATGCCCTAAAGCAGCTTGACATACTAGCAGATCCTAATGGTGAACGGACAAAAACTCTTTTCTCAAATCTGGCAAAGGAATATAGAGTAAATATTGTAGGTGGGTCGGTTTCAACAAAAAGACAGGGTAAATTCTATAATACGATGTATATTGCGGACCGAGACGGACAGATCATTTCGGAATATGACAAAGCCCACCTATTTAAACTAATGGATGAACATGTCTATTTGGATGCCGGTCAAACAATGAATACCTTTGAGTTAGACGGTACGACATGTGGTGGTGTCATTTGCTATGACCTCCGTTTTCCTGAATGGATTCGTGCCCATGTCTTGAATGGTGCTAACATAATGTTTATTCCAGCTGAATGGCCGACACCAAGGATCGACCATTGGCAGTTATTGTTACAGGCTCGTGCGATTGAAAACCAATGCTATGTTGTCGCCGTAAACCGCGTTGGGTCAGACCCGAACAATGCCTTTAACGGTCATTCGATGGTTATTGCTCCATGGGGGGAAATTCTAATTGGCGGTCATACAGAAGAGGCCATCTACTATGCAGAGATCGATTTACAAGAGGTGGAAAAAGTCCGTCGCACCATCCCAATTTTCCAGGACAGACGAACAGACTTATATAATTGACTCTGTTAAAGTTATGCAGGTTGATAGAAGTGGAGGACTTCTGTACCTGTCGCAAGCTTTCGGTACAAAAAGCAATTGCTGAATGAAGTTAAACATCCACTTTTATTATTTTCTTAAAAAAGTGAATTTAATATATTGACAGATGATTATAATATTAGTACTATACTAATCATAACTAAATACCTAACTTATCCAGAGTGACCGAGGGACAAGGCCCTATGACGTCCGGCAACCCCCACATGGGAAGGTGCCAAATCCTGCAGAATGACTTTCATTCTGAAAGATAAGTCGAAATGATAGACCGAGTTTCGATGCTTCTTTCAATTGAAAGAAGCATTTTTTAGTAGAAAGGGATTTTCTAATAACGAGGAGCTAGTTCACTTATAAAACCACCTAAATAAATTGGTTTAATAGACTTTTGAAAAAGGAGGGGATTCTATGATTAATATTCAAAATCTTTCAAAGACTTATCAAACGAAAAGCGGCCCTGTCAAAGGTGTAGATAACGTGTCCCTTTTCATAAAAAAAGGCGAAATCTATGGGATTGTCGGTTATTCTGGAGCCGGAAAAAGCTCGTTGCTTCGCTGCATTAATCTACTAGAGCGACCGTCGTCAGGCATCATTAGTGTGAATGGAATTGACCTGACTAAGCTAAATAGCGATAGCTTACGTAAGCAGCGTTTAAGGATCGGCATGATTTTCCAGCATTTTCACTTAATCAGTCAAAAAACCGTCTCTGAAAATATTGCATTTTCCTTAAAGGCAGCCAAAACACCAGCAAATCAAATCAATGGACGTGTTGAAGAGCTGCTTGAAATGGTTGGACTTGCTGACAAAAAGGATGTCTATCCGTCACAGCTCAGTGGCGGTCAAAAGCAGCGTGTCGGCATTGCAAGGGCACTGGCGAATAACCCATCCGTCCTATTATGTGATGAAGCAACCTCTGCGTTGGACCCAACGACAACAAGGTCCATCCTTGAGCTATTAAAGAAGATTAATCGAGAATTAAATATTACGATTGTCTTAATTACTCACGAGATGAACGTGGTAAAGGAAATCTGTCACCGGGTGGCCATTATGCAAAAGGGAAGGGTTATCGAAGAAGGTCCTGTGTATGATATTTTCTCTAACCCACAGACAGACCTGGCAAAGGAATTTATTAAAAGTGTAGTTTCCTTTGAGATTCCAGAAGCTATTTTACAAAAGTGTAAAGGCATCATTGTAAAAGTCACCTTCAAAGGCGATGTTGCCGGTGACAGTGTGATTTCGGATACACTGCAGCGGTTTAATGTGAATGGCAATTTTCTTCACGGCTCAATTGAGTATATCGGTGAAGCACCGCTTGGGATCTTTGTCATGGAGCTGAATGGTCAAAAAGAAGAAATCAATCAGGCGCTTCATTTTATTGAAAAACGAACCGCACAGGTGGAGGTGATTCAGAATGGCATTTGACTTCAACCATTTAATCGAACTCATTCCTGATATTAACACTGCATTTTTCCAGACCATTTATATGATTGGCATTTCCTTAATCATTGCGATTGTCATCGGTCTTCCGATTGGAGTTCTGCTTTATGTAACAGATAAAGAGCTATTCTGGGAAAACCGACTCGTGCAAAGTGTTCTTGGCTTTATTGTGAATATGGTACGCTCCATCCCCTTTATCATCCTGCTGGTCGCGTTAATTCCATTGACGAAATCATTAGTCGGAACAACGATAGGACCAACAGCAGCAAGTGTTTCGCTTTCCGTTGCGGCGATTCCGTTCTTTGCCCGCATCGTTGAAACAGCCCTACGAGAAATCGATAAAGGGGTGATTGAGGCAGCCATTGCGGCTGGTGCTACTCCATGGATGATCATCAAGGATGTTCTCCTCTTAGAGGCTAAATCGGGCATTATTTCTGGTATTACACTAACTCTAATTAGTTTAATTGGATTCTCAGCGATGGCCGGTACGGTCGGCGGCGGTGGAATTGGTGATTTAGCCATTCGCTTCGGCTATTACCGCTACGACAACACGATAATGATTGCCACTGTCGTCATCTTAATCGTACTCGTTCAGCTCATCCAGCTGCTTGGAGACTTTATCTCCAAAGCCGTTGATAAACGATAATACAATAAAAAATTAAATAACAGAAAGAAGGAATCACACATGAAAAAATGGCTTATTAGTTTTATCTTACTACTTGCAGCAGTCGTCCTCGCAGCCTGCGGCGGCAATGAAGAAAAGAGTGAAACGCAAGAAGCATCGACAACAGAATCAAAGGAAATCAAATTTGGTGCAACAGCAGGACCCTATAGTGACATGGTTACAAAAATCATCAAGCCAGGCTTAGAGGAAAAAGGCTACACAGTAAAGCTAGTGGAGTTCAGTGACTACATTCAGCCGAATAATGCCTTAGATACAGGCGATATCGATGCTAACCTATTCCAGCATTCTATTTATCTCGAAACCTTTGCTAAGGAAAACAAGATGGATTTAACAGGCTTAATTTCCGTACCAACAGCACCAATGGGTATTTATTCAAACAGCTTTAAGTCATTAGACGACATTCAAGATGGAGCAACCGTTGCGATTCCGAACGATCCAACCAATGCAGCCCGTGCCTTCAATACACTTCAGGATGCAGGCTTAATTACCGTAAGCAAAGACGCAGACCCACTGACAGTATCTGAAAAGGATATTGATGACAACAAGAAAAACCTTACCTTCCAGCCAATTGAAGCAGGCCAGCTGCCTCGTGCGGTGGAAAGCGCCGATTTATCAGCAGTACCAGGTAACTTCGCATTAGCTGCCGGCATGAACCTGCTTGATGCCCTTCAGCTTGAAAATATGGACGATAAATATCGTAATGTCGTTGCCGTAACAACAGCTAACAAGGATACACAGCTAGCACAGGATATTAAAGCCGTCGTTGAATCTGAAGCCTTCGAAAAAGCCATTGATGAAGACTTTCAAGGCTTTGGAAAACCAACGTGGATGGCAAAATAATGGATTACGGTGCCTGGCACCTTTTAAAAAGGAGAATCGAATGATGGAAACGATCTATGTACATGGAGCACCTGGTGAATATGTACTCCAAAAAGGGATTTTGGATCAATTAGAGGCTAAATTACTGGAGCGCGGACTTCAGAAGATCCTCATTGTTCATGGGCAAAAGTCATGGAAGGCAGCAAGCCCGTTCTGGCCTGCACTGGATACAGTTGAGAGCACCGAATATATTTACAATGGCGAGAACTCACTTACGGAAATTGCGACAGTTTCAAGGCTGACGGTTGAGGGCGGCTTCGATGCCATAATTGGTGTTGGCGGCGGTAAGGTTCTCGACCTTACGAAATCAGCTGGACACCTAACACATAAGCCGGTCGTGTTAATCCCGACCCTGACCTCCAACTGCTCACCATGGACACCGGTAAGCGTTATTTATGATGATTCAGGTAGATTCCTGCGATTTGACATCTATCCTGTCAGTGCCTCCCTCGTGCTTGTAGAGCCGCGGATTCTTCTCCAGGGACCTGTTGATATGCTTATTGCGGGAATTGCTGATACTCTTGCGAAATGGTATGAAGCAGATGTCCAATTGGCTGCAATTGAAGATAAATCAGTTCCATTAGAAATATGCTATTTTACTGCAAAGCAATGTAAGGACCTATTGTTAAAGCATTCTAAGAGCGCTGTCAGTGCAGCTAGGACTGGCATTCTTAACGAGGATTTTATCAAGGTCGCCGAGGCAATTATCATGCTTGGCGGAATGGTAGGCGGCTTTGGAGATCGTTATGGTCGTGTTGCCGGTGCCCACGCTGTCCATAACGGGCTGACGGTGTTGGAGGAAACCCATCATGCCCTGCATGGTGAAAAGATCGCCTATGGAATTCTCATTCAACTGATTTTGGAAGACAAATGGGATGAGCTCGCAAGTATTCTGCGATTCTACCGAGAGCTGGCATTGCCTGTATCCTTAGAAGACTTAGGTGTCCAAGAGGTTACTGAGGAAAAAATCATTGCAGTGGCTGAGAAAACCGTCGTACCCGAAGAATCTATTCATGTCCTACCAGGTGAAATGACCGCAGCTATCGTTAGTGAAGCAATACGGAATTTAGAAAAATATATAAAAGCGCATGCGTAAATCAACGGTGCCAGCGTATAATGGTAAATTAGTCAAGCGTGAAATTTATCAAAAAAAGGCCGACCTAAAGTAAAACTAGGGTTTCCAATTTTTGGAACTAGTTCAACTATCACAGAGTTTTTATATAGAGCTCCTCTAGAACGTGAAAGGATCTTGCGTTTTCATCTTGCAGAGGATACAGCCTAGTGAATATAAACTTAGTTTTCACGTATTATTCGTACTTGCAGGACAAGATCCATAAGGCTGGCACACGAGGTCTATGCCTCAGGCACGAGGTACAATGTGATCTAACGTCCTAGAGGAGCTCCATTTAAATAAAATCAAATCTAATTAAGAGTCTACTTTACTTACATAAATTAATATTGTAATAGGCACAAAAGGGTAGAATTTTTGAAATAAACACATAGTCTAGGCAATCTGGGAACTTGTTGAGATGACAAACCTTTCATAGAATTGTTTAACATTGGCCTTGTACAGTTTCTTTCGTAATTGTTTGTATAAAACGTAGTCAGGTTGGTCTGTACGATATAATGTTTGGTGTTTGATCATTGAAAAAGCTAGACGAATCATTCGGTTTCCTAGAGCGATATACGCCTGACCTGGAAGTTTTCCACGATCTCTTAATGCCGCATACTTCTGTTTCATTTCAGGGTTGTTCATAGACAGGGATTTTCCCACTTGATATGTTATATTTCGAAAGGTTCGCCTTCCTTGCTTAGATATCGCATGATAAGAGGGCTTTTTCCCTCCCGATTGCTTAACGATAGGATTCGTTCCTGCCATTTTAATTAGCTGCCCTGCATGGTCGAAATCAGAAATATCCCCCATCTCGGCATATAGTTCTGCTCCAGTGACAACTCCAATTCCGGGAACACTAAGGATGACGGCTCCGTCCGTTTGAACAAATAAATCTTCAATTTTTCTTTCTAATAATTTAATCTGCGTATCCAACATATCTAGTCGATCTAGACTTTGAATAAGTAAAAATTGTTCGACTTCTAATTGTTCTTTCGCTTGAGAAATGGAATGTTTTGCGTAATCAAGCAGACAATCAATGGTTTGTTCGCGCAACTTAAGATTTACTTGTTTTGAAAGGGCTCGTAATCCCTTTTTTCCAAGGGTAAGGATGTCACTTGGATGGAGACAATGACGCATAAAATAGAGTGAAGACTTTCCCCAGAAATCCGAAAAAATTTGTACATGTTTACGCTTTCCATTTATCCATACACTTTTCCCTTGAAACTCACGAAATATATGGTCCACATACACACGAATAAGATTTTTTGTAGCCGTTTGTTCTTGGACTAACTCACGACGGGCACGAGTCAATTTTTGTAGTCTGTGAACATCTCCACTAGGGAGCTCATTAGATGTCCCCCGCCCATGAATAATCGACTGAAGTATAGCCATCAAATCTAAGTTATCTGTCTTTGACCAGTTTAGAAGAGCTTCTCGTTCCCTAGCTGTGGTCGCTGCATTCAAGATACGGACATGAAAAGCTTCGGAATAACACTTTCTTACTAGAGCCTCATAATAATGCCCTGTCGTTTCAACCCCTACAACTACCTTCATATCGTTGTGAACAATCGCTGTTTGGATTTGTTTTTTTAGTACCTCAAAACCAGTTAAGGAAGCATCAAACTCAAATGGTTTTACTATTATGTCGCCATAAAATGTAGAGATCATGGCCTTATGTGTATATTTCGCTGCATCTACTGCCACCAGTAATAAATTCTCTGTACCTGTTTCCCTAATAAATTGTGCCCATCGACTTCCGTTTTTGCCCTGAATATGATTGAATAAGTTATAAGCCATCATTTTCATCTCCTTGTGGTAGGGAATTGTAGTTGGAAGTTCTGTGATAGGTACTTCCATTTTACAATGAAAACGGTGGCCTTTTTTTATTTACTTATAACTATTTACTATACTAGGCACCACCAATTATTCTCGACTTTCCATTTGTGGTGCCTGACACCGTTTATCTTCTGTTTATCTAACTTATCAGCCAAACTGCCACACGCTGTGGCTGAGGTTTCCATACCGGAAGCTACGGTGTAGAAGCTTGGCCCTCTTCGAAGCATCCGCCGCTCCCATCGCATAAAGCAATGGAACAAAATGCTCCTTTCCATACGGTGGAACAGCAAAGCTAGCATGCGGAGCTAACGTTTCATAGTTAAACAGCTCAGCAGTTTCCCAGCTGGTCAGCTTCTGTTCAATCCACTCATCAAATTCTGCTGCCCAGGCTTCAGTCCCCTTGCCGTCCATTTCCCAATTTACCGCTCGAAGGTTATGAACCGTCCCCCCGCTGCCAATCATCAATATATCCTGTTCTCGTAAAGCTGACAGGGCCCTGCCAATTTCATAATGCTGCTCAGGCTTTAGCCGCTGGTTCACAGACATAGAAATAACTGGTATATCAGCATGGGGATAAAGCATTCTTAGCACGACCCATGCACCATGGTCTAAGCCCCGCATTGTGTCTACCTCAAAGGGAATACGCTGCTGAGCAAATAGTGCTTTTATTTCCTCGGTAATCTTTTGATCTCCCTTTGCCGGATATTGAATCCTGTATAACGCCTCAGGGAAGCCGCCAAAATCATAAATCGTATCAAACTCTTCTACATCACTTACCTTTTGCACTACGCTCTCCCAGTGGGCAGAAAAGAGGACAACAGCCTTTGGCTTTGGCCATGCTTTTCCCAGCTCACGCAAAAACTGTGTATACTCATTCTCCTCAATCGCTAGCAGCGGTGCTCCATGGGCAATAAAAAGGGAAGGCATCATTTCGTATTCCTCCTTTTAGGCTGCGGACTTTCTCAAATCATCCTGAGAAAGTAATCCTAATTCCTATTCAGTATCCTTGCACCATTTATTATAACCAAGAATGAGTATGAACCACCTTTAGATGCTTATGGTTGGATTTTTTACTCAAGAAAAAGAGGCTGGGACAAAACCCTCCTCTGAAATGAAAAAACCGGTGAAATTTTACGACAAGTAAAATTTCACCGGTTTTAAATATTTTTACATTAAATAAGGACCACTTCTGATAAAATTAAGTTACCACACCAAATAAAATCAGAAAGAAGGGTCCTTATGTTTAAAGATTATAACATGAATCAACTAGTTTTGCCTCTAGATTTAGCAGTTAGATTACAAGAAAATGATATCGCCTTTTCTATCCACCATTTAGTTGAAAGTATTCCTCACGAAGCTTTCGATTCCTTCGTCCGTTATACTGGTTGTCCATCCTATCACCCACGCATGATGCTTAAAATTATTTTATGTGGTTATACGCAATCCGCCTTTTCAGGTCGTAAAATTGAAGACTTGACGAAAGACAGTATCCGTATGATGTGGTTGGCACAAGGCTACGAGCCAAGTTACCGTACGATTAATCGTTTCCGAGTTGATCCTAATATGAAAGAGCTAATTCGCCAATGTTTTGTCCAGTTCCGTTGTCAATTGGTCCAAGAAAAGCTCATTGATCAAGAGGCTATTTTTATTGATGGTACGAAAATTGAAGCGAATGCCAATAAATTCACGTTCACTTGGAAGAAAGCTGTGGAGAAGCATCACAATAATCTCGTTGAAAAATCAAATCAACTGTACAACGAGCTACTTGAAAAACAAATCATTCCAGAAATAAAACGTGAAGATGAGGAGCAGCTGTCGATTGAAGAGCTCACACAAATCGCTAAAAAGTTAGAAGAGGTTGTCGAGGACTATTCACAAAAAATTGACCGCTCCGATGATGTCGCTATGCGTAAACAATTACGTAGTGAACGAAAAACACCCAAGCAAATCGTGAAACAAGTATATGACTGGATTACACGTAAGCAGAAGTACGAAAAGGATTTTGAGATTTTTGGCACACGTAACAGCTATTCAAAAACAGACAAAGATGCGACGTTTATGCGAATGAAAGACGATTATATGAAAAACGGACAACTAAAACCCGGCTATAATGTACAAATCGCAACCGAAAGGCAATACACATTAGCGTACGGTGTTTTCGCTAACCCAACCGATACGAAAACATTAACGCCCTTCCTTGATCAAATAGAAGAACAGTACTTTGAATTACCAGAACATATTGTGGCGGATGCCGGTTACGGCAGTGAACAGAATTATGAAGATATTTTATCGAAACGTAATAGAACGCCATTGATTACATACAATCACTACTTAAATGAGCAGAAAAGAAAGTTCAAAAAGGATCCGTTCAAAACAAGTAACTGGGCTTATGAAGAAGCGAGTGATACCTACACGTGTCCCAATGAGAAACAACTGACGTTTCAATACCATTCAACACGTACAGATAAAACAGGATTCCAGCGTCAATTTAAGGTTTATGAATGCGAAGAGTGTACAGATTGTCCGTTGCGATCATTATGTACAAAAGCGAGAGAAGGTACGAATCGTAGGCTCATGGTAAATGAGAAATGGGAACAACAAAAAGAATATGTACGAAATAAGCTTTCAGAAGAAGAAACCGGTTCAATTTATCGTCAACGTAAAATTGATGTAGAACCAGTGTTCGGGTTCCTGAAGGCTAATTTAGGTTTCACACGATTTTCAGTTCGTGGAAAACCGAAGGTTGAGAATGAAATCGGTCTCGCATTGATGGCCGTGAATTTAAGAAAATATGCGGCAAGGGGGTAACCCCTCAGTCGCATAAACCAAGAATAAAATGAAAAAGGTGAAATCGACTGCGCGATTTCACCTTTTTCATTTATAGAAGCTAGTTATGTCCCAGCCTCCACATCTCTTATCCTTTACCCTTCAGATCGTTCATCAGCCAATTGGTCAAATCCTCTTGATTCTTCGCGGAAACGGTATGTCCCTCTTGATAGGAATGAAACGATACGGAAGCCTTCATTTCGTTGAAATATTCCTGTGCAGCAACACCCCACTGATAGGGCAATACTGGATCCTTTTCGCCATGGGAAATAAAGACTGATTGCCCGTCAACCGGCTTAATATCATATTCCTCCAGAACAAACTGCGGAATATAGCCGCTAAGCGCGACAATCCCCCTTATTTTATGTCCTAATGTTAACGCAAGCGTCATGGACATAACCGCTCCTTGACTGAAACCCAGGAGGTACAAGTGGCTCCTGTCTACTGGATACTCCTTCACAGCATAATCGATAAAGCTCGTTATTCGTTCAACGCCTTCATCAAAGCCGTCCCGGTCCGGCTGTCCGTACACTTTAAAGGTAAAAAATGAGTAGCCTGGCGGCTGTGGAATATGACCTCTAATGCTAAAAATAAAGAATTCCTTTTCTAATCCCTCAACAACATCAAAAATATTCTGTTCATTACTACCCTTACCATGAATTAAAAACAGGGCTGGATATTTTTTATTAGGTATAATTCGTTTCGGTTTTCTTAGTTCATAAATCATAGGTGCATTCATTCACTATCATCCCTTCACTAACCTATATCTTACTTATCTTCAAGATAGCAAATCTACCATATAAATATCTATGAAAAAGGAAAAAGAAGGTTTTTTTAATAGATTATAACGTTTAAATAGTGTATTTACTGTCCATACTGCTTCTAACAAACAAGCAAGGAGCATTCCAGCATGTTAGCATATCATGATATTGGCAGTGGTATACCGCTAGTCCTAATCCACGGTCTTGGCAGCAGAAAAGAAGCCTGGAAACCACAATATGAGCTGGCTGCAAGATATCGACTAATTATTCCCGATTTACGGGGACATGGTGAAACAAGCTTTAATGACAGCTTTACGATGCAAAACTTCGCAAAGGATATTCGGAACCTAATCGAATACCTGCGAATCCCAGACGCCTTTATATGCGGCTTATCGCTAGGAGGAATGGTTGCTCAGGAGCTGTATAAGTAGCAGCCTGACATGGTTAGAGGATTGATACTTTCCAACACGACATCCTATATCCCGTCATTACTGGCCTTCCACGGCATTCGAGCCGCCTCTTTTCACTTAAAAATGGGAAGGCGTGAAAGACTAGTAGAGCAAATTGTGAAGTCATCCTTATATGACCACTCCTATCAGGAGGAGGCAAAGAATTCCTTTCTTATTCGTGATACCTATCTACAATCAGCTTGGGCTCCAGTTGGAATCAATTATTTCCCGCTACTACCAACAATCAAGAAACCTGTATTGTTAATTGGAGGTACACAGGACCGTATAACGCCTGTTGGCAATCTATTTCTTATGAAACCTTATTTTAGAAACGTACGTATAGCTCTCTTACGTAAAACAGGACATTTAAGCAATATTGAAAGAAAAGAGTATTTTAACCAGTATGTCGGGAGATTTATTGCTCAGTGTGTGTCATAGATTCTTAAAAGCACGGCATGATGATGGGTAAAGGACAACTTGCTCATGTTTTTCGTGCATTTTGTCCTTTAAGACCTCTATTATAGACAGTCAACTCTCGGATTCCATAGCTTTTGTCCTTTAGAAGCCTTGTAAAAGACTCTTCACCCTCTGATTTCACACATTTTGTCCTTTAGAAGCCTTGTAAAAGACACTCCACCCTCTGATTTCACCTCTTTTGTCCTTTAGAAGCCTTATAAAAGACACTTCACCCTCTGATTTCACCTCTTTTGTCCTTTAGAAGCCTTATAAAAGACACTCCACCCTCTGATTTCACCTCTTTTGTCCTTTAGAAGCCTTATAAGAGACACTCCACCCTCTGATTTCACCCCTTTTGTCCTTTAGAAGCCTTATAAAAGACACTTCACCCTCTGATTTCACCTCTTTTGTCCTTTAGAAGCCTTGTAAAAGACACTCTATCCGCAAACTTCACCCCTTTTGTCCTTTAGAAGCCTTATAAAGGACTCCCCACACGCAAACTTCACCCCTTTTGTCCTTTAGCCCACCCTCATATCCTTTTATCCCCTTGCACCACATAAAAAAGCGCCCCAGGAATATGGGACACTTTTTCAAAGAAGGCTATTATTCTACTTAGTTTGAACGCTCTGCTAACCAATCTCCAATGGTTGGGTAAGTAATTTTGTTTGCTTTACTTCCGAACGTAATGGAGGTATGACCAACTGGAAGGTTCTTATATTCCTTATCCTTACTAGAGATAGCATCCATTAAAGCTTCAACCATATGCGGCTGAGCGATAAGGTCGCTTTGTCCAGCTAGGTTAAGGACGTTACACTTAATATTTTCCAGGCTTACCTTACGTCCACGAATTACCATTTCACCTTTGATCAGCTTATTCTGTTGGTAGAAATCTCTGATCCATTGGCGATAGGCTTCGCCAGGGAAAGGAATTCCGTCATTCAGCCATTTTTGTAAAAGCTTAAAGCTCTTGATGAACTTCTCATTTTCGGCACGATCAACAAGGCTTACATATGGACCATAGAAGTTTGTCATCGGCTTAATCAGCTTATTACCAAAGTCGATCATTTCCGGAGGAATCACACCAAGTGTTTCAACCACTTTATCGATATCAAAATAACGCTCATCAAGCATGGCACCGTAAAGACCAGTATCTTCAAAGTCAAATGGGCTTGTCATGAAAACGATATTTTTCACTGGTAATTCTGGATGAAGGGACGCAAACATAGATGTAATGGTACCGCCCATGCAATAACCAAGCATCGATACATCATCAGCACCTGAAGTACGTAACACTTTACGAACTGCACGTGGGATATAATCCATAACGTAATCATCAAGCTTCATATTGCGATCCTCGTAGCCTGGTGTACCCCAATCTAGAAGGTAGACATCAAAGCCGCGATTTACTAGATATTCGATTAGGCTTCCACCCTTAGTTAAGTCTAAAATATAAGGCTTATTAATAAGTGCATATACCATTAGTAGTGGAGTTTTATGTTTTTTTGGTACATCCGATATATAACGATATAACTTCGCTTTGTTTTTTGTCCAAATTACTTCTTTTGGTGTTGGACCTACTTCAGGTTCAGCCTCTTTTGTTAAAACTTGAGTTGCCCTCTTAACACGTGTGTACATTTGTTGATATTCCTCAGGCAGCATATCAGAAAACTCTTTCCACTCTTCTCTAATTAGAACGCTAATGGTGATCCACTCCTTACTTGCATAGTTAATTCATTTGTAAAAATTGAACGAGCGTTCATGCAAATTGCATGAACTTACATGTAAATTCCGCCGTTGATGTTTAGTTCTTGACCAGTGATATAGGCGCCATCTTTACATAAGAACACAACTCCGCGAGCGATTTCTGAAGGCGCACCTAAACGTTGTTGAGGGATTTTAGCAACTAGCTTATCAAGAACCTTTTCAGGGATTGCTTGAACCATTTCAGTTCCGATATATCCTGGGCAAATTGCGTTAACTGTTAGATTAGTTCTAGCTGTTTCGAGCGCTAAAGACTTAGTGAAACCAAGTAATCCAGCTTTTGCAGCAGAATAGTTTGTTTGTCCGAATCCGCCGAATTGACCGATGATAGAAGAGATATTGATGACGCGGCCAGCTTCTGCTTCAGTAAGATGTGGTAAGGCAACAGACGTTGTATTGAACACGCTGTTCAAGTTTACATCGATTACTTTTCTCCAATCTTCTTCAGTCATTTTCTTGAAAGTAGTATCGCGAGTGATACCAGCGTTGTTAACTAGGATGTCTAGCTTACCGAATTTTTCAACTGCAGCTTGTACAAGCTTTGCCGCATCTTCACTTTTTGATACGTCTGCTTGAACAGCAATTGCTTCTACGCCTAATTCTTTAATTTGAGCAACCATTTTGTCAGCTGCTTCGCTGTTGCTGTTATAGTTAATAACGATGTTTGCGCCTTCTTTAGCTAATTCTAATGCGATTGAAGATCCAATTCCTCTGCTTCCGCCTGTTACGATTGCTACTTTGTTTGTAAGTTCTACTGTCATTTTTGTACACTCCATCTCTTAGTTTGATTTATTTTATATCCATTAGTTGGATTAGATTTTAATCTGATATAACTGCTAGTTGAATTAGTTTTTAGCTTGTGATTTTACTGCTTGTGCTTTAGCTGGTGCAGCCTTTTCAGGTGCGCTCGCAGCCGGTGCTTCCTTTGTTTCCTTTAACAAGTCAAGGATTTGATTTAACTTAGAATCTAGATTCTTCATATCTTTTTTCAGATTAGCCACTTCGCGTTGCAGCTCCGGCTGACCTGCTTGCTCTTTCGTGTCTTCTAATAATTCTTCTAAGCTATCAACCTTTGCATCAACGTTTACAACTAATGATGATAGGTTAGCAATATCCGTACGTGTCGGAACATTCACTTGCTCTAAATAACTCTCTGTTGTTTCGTTTAAGAATTTTTTAAAAAGAAGATTCATCTCAAGGATTTGTCCGATCCCTTGGGATGGAAAGTCTTCTTTTACTTTTTCGTCAACATAGCTGCTGGATTGATCGTAAAGGTCTTTCCATATTTCAAACAGATTGTAATCTCTTGACATCTTTTCGCCTCCATAGTTGTTTTTTTTTTATTTACAATTCATAGCCATATTTATCATACTAATTTTCGTAAAATAAAAAAACCCTAATTATTTAAAATTATCTAAATATTTTAATTGTTTTTTCGACATGATTCTACTCATATGACAATACGAAAACCATAGCAAAATCCTATCAAAACATTGACAGAGTTTATTAACCACTTGCTTGGAAACGCTTTACCCTAGAGCAAACTAGGTGGATAAAATTTGTTGATATTTGACGTTTCATTGGATTAACAATATGAAAAAACTGTGACAAACAGGACCTTTTTGACTTTTCTTGCGGGTAAGAGAGGAGAAAAGCTGAATAATACCCATTTGCTAGCCTTAAAAGCAGCTTCTTACCTAATAGATTTGTTTAAAAAACCTATCTCAATATATATAAGAAAAACACTCATAAAATGCATGCTTTTTTAAATTATCTAAAAATTTTTAAAAAGATGATTGACTTTAAAAGCATATAGGTGTAAATTACACATAAGGACTTTAACACAGGAGTGATACATTGTGACAACAAATAAGAATGAGCCGCCAAAAGACGATAAGATATTCACATCAATGCCAAAAAACTTAATGGTTCCTGCCCTTTTGTTAAGTCTCCGAAATATTAATTTGCATGGCTATAGACTCATTCAAGAGTTGACGCGCTTTGGCTTTTCTTCTATAGATCATGGGAATGTATATCGTACATTAAGACAGTTAGAAAAAGATAATATGATTAAGTCTGAATGGGATACATCAACTGGAGGCCCAGCAAAACGCATTTATTCAATTACAGAAGCAGGAGAAGCCTATTTAAAAACCTGCTCAGATGCACTAGAACAATATCAATCCATTATTAACCGCTTTTTCTCCATGTACATGGATATGTTCATGCCAGGATCTTTATCGTCATATAAAGATAAGGACAAAGATGACAAGGACAAGTAACACTTTGCCTTTCAGTCAAACTAATGATTCTGCAGTAATACTGCAATCATAATAAATTACATTTATTCAGGAGGTTTTACAATGGCACAAGCAACAGCTACTAAAGCAGCTCAAGAAGCAGCTACTCATATTGGTGATTCACTATTCAACAGTTGGACAAACGGGTTAGACTTGGTTTACAATTCCCGCAAAGAAATCGAAAATCTTTTCCTTCAAGCATTAGAAACTCAAAAAGAAACTTACTCTAAGCTTTCTGATGACCTTTCTAAAATTGAAGCAGAGCAAAAGAAATTCATTGATGAAGTTCGCGAGCAAATCAAATTAAACATCCAACGTGTATTTGGACCAACTGCTGGTAAAGCATACGAGCAATTCAATGCACAATTTGATGAAGTAGCAAGCCGCGTTCAAGAATTATCAGTAGCTCCTTACAAAGAAGGTTTAAACCTTTTAGTTCAATCTCAAGAGCAATTCCAACAAACAATCGTTAACGGAATTGAACAACAACAAAAGCTTCGTCAAGATCTTACTGAGCAAGTAAAAGCTTCTCAAAAAATCTTTAACGATATCGTTGAAGCCAATTCAAAATTAGCCCTTGGTTTATTTAAATAAGGACAGCGGATTTTCGCTGTTCTTTTTTTTCGAAAAAAAGAATAATATAAAATGGCTAATGAAAATTTCACCTATTGCCAAGTTGCATTGTATTGAATCTAGTGAGTATTATTTCTATCTTCATAGACCGAATTCCTCCTGCTGCAGGGCTTTCAATCATCACTGAAGGCATAAAATGGACGTGAATTGGTCTGTGAAGATTACATTGATTCAGCTGACCATCAGTCGCTAACCGCTTCTGATGGAGGATTCACCTTACTGTCTGCTGTTGATTCTGGACACATTAGCAAAAAAGAGGTGGTAGTTTTGAAATTAACTGAAAAGGTTGCTTTAATTACTGGTGGAGCTCAAGGTATTGGGAAAGAAACAGCTAAAAGATTTCTTCAAGAAGGTGCCAAAGTCGTTATCTGTGATTACGACGAGAAGGCAGGCCTCGCTACCCTTGAAGAGTTCGGTAATGAAAACGCAGACTTTTTTAAAGTTGATGTGACCGATAGTGCTCAGATTGCAAAAGTCGTTCAGGCAGCAGTTAATAAACATGGCAGAATTGATATACTCGTGAACAATGCAGGAATTACCGTTGATGGATTTTTAACCAAAATGGACGAAGCAGCCTGGGAAAAGGTCATTGCTGTTAACCTATCCGGTGTCTATAAATGTACGAAGGCGGTTGCTTCCGTTATGCTTCAGCAGGGCTCAGGTGTCATCCTAAATGCCTCTTCTGTCGTCGGACTTTATGGGAATATTGGTCAAACCAATTATGCAGCAACAAAGGCTGGCGTCATCGGGTTAACAAAAAGCTGGGCAAAGGAATTTGGTCCAAAGGGAATTCGCGTGAATGCGGTAGCACCAGGCTTCATTGAAACTGGTATGACAGCTGCCGTACCACAAAAGGTCTTAGATTTCATGAAGGATAAGACACCGCTAAAGAAACTCGGAAAACCGGAAGATATTGCGAATGCTTACCTATACTTAGCATCAGATGATGCCAATTATGTAAACGGAACCATCCTCAGTGTTGATGGTGGGTTAGTTATATAGTTGGTTGGTTGGTGGTTAGTTGGTTAGTTGGTTAGGGGTTAGTTGGTTAGGGGTTAGTTGGTTAGGGAAGATCAGCAGTTCCCAACTACCAACTACTAACTACTAATTACTAACTACTACCCACTACCTTTACTTATTTGTCTGATAAAAAAGCGAGGACTCCCTATGTTGAGCCTCGCTTTTTCTATGTTGTCAGGAATAATTATGCCTTTTCTACGATTGTAGCTACACCTTGTCCGCCACCGATACATAATGTTGCTAAACCAGTCTTAGCATCTCTCTTCTGCATTTCGTGAATTAAAGATACTAGGATTCTCGCACCACTTGCACCGATAGGGTGTCCAAGCGCAATCGCGCCGCCGTTTACGTTTAATTTTTCTTTATTGAATTGAAGCTCACGGTCTACAGCGATAGATTGTGCTGCAAATGCTTCGTTCGCTTCTACTAAATCGATATCCTCTAATGAAACAGAAGCTTTCTCTAACGCCTTTTTCACTGCAGGAACAGGTCCGATACCCATGATGCTTGGATCCACACCAGCACTTGCATTCGCTTTTACTGTTACTAATGGCTTTACGCCTAACTCTTCAGCTTTTTTACGGCTCATTACAACAAATGCTGCAGCACCGTCATTGATACCTGAAGCATTACCAGCTGTTACAGAACCATCTTTCTTGAATGCAGGACGAAGCTTTCCTAAGCTTTCTGCAGTTGTGTTAAAGCGTGGGAATTCATCTTGGCTGAATACTGTTACTTGGCCTTTACGTCCTGGAATTTCTACAGGGATGATTTCATCTGCAAAACGGTTCGCTTCGATTGCAGCTTGTGCTTTTTGTTGGCTCCATGCAGAGAATTCATCTTGTTCTTCACGAGAAATTTCATATTTAGCAGCTAAGTTTTCAGCTGTAACACCCATGTGGTAATCATTCATTGCGCACCATAATCCGTCTTGGATCATAGAATCTTGAATTTTTTGATCTCCCATTTTAAATCCATTACGAGCGCCTTTTAATACATAAGAAGCAGCACTCATATTTTCCATACCGCCCGCAACTACGATTTCAGCGTCGCCTGCTAGAATAGCTTGTGTTGCCATATGAACAGATTGTAGACCAGATCCACAAACTTTGTTGATTGTAATAGCAGATGCTTCTTGTGGAACGCCCGCAGCTAATGCCGCTTGTCTTGCAGGGTTTTGTCCAAGACCTGCTTGTAATACGTTACCCATGATTACGTCATCTACCTGATCAGCGCTTACGCCTGCTTTTTCTAATGCGCCTTTTATTACGATTGCTCCAAGCTGAGTTGCAGCAACATTTGTTAAGCTTCCTAGGAAACTACCGATTGGTGTTCTTACAGCACTTACAATAACGACTTCGTTTGACAATTGAATTTCCTCCCATGCGTTCGTTTTATATTCTGAATATTCGACGTTGTTATAATACTACAAAATTACGACGCTTGAGTGACAAATTATTCGACAAATTCTGATTAATAAATTATTTCAGAAACTTTACAAACCCTATCTGACAAACACTTTTTAGTTAATTGGGGGCGGAAATAACCTTATTAAATTCTATGAAATACCGTGTAAACTATTGTATTATCAGCGAAGAATACTATTTACTTTAATATATTTAAAGTAATTATTAGATTATAGATATATTAATAAATGATTGAGAAAGCTACGTTGAATTTCATAAAATTTCGGCGAAAATTGTTGAAAAGTTTTTTTAAACCGATAAAGCTTTCATACAATAAATCTATTATTTTTACAAAAAGGTCGATTAATCTAAGTTTTTGGGTCGTTAAACAGGAGTGTTGATTTTCGTTTCAGGCACTTCGCTTTTTTAGTAAAAAAAAAAACTAATGCCGCTGTCTAAAAAGACTTGTATACTTTTCTTAGAAACTAGTATTTGACATTTTTCTGGTTATTTGAGAGGAGTTAATAATGAAGAGACTAGGCTTTATATCTATTATATTTATATCATTTATCATTGCAGGCTGTATGCCAAACAAGGCAGCTATCACAGAGCCTGTCAAAGTAGACAAGGATGCAGAAAAAATCAGCCTCACTAAGGAAGCGGTTGAAGAGCTGTCCTCACAGTCTCTGCAGATTCTTCAAAACCTCGCCACATCCGGAGGTGCTAAGGAGGAGCAGCAAAAGGTCAACAAACTCATGAATAAGCTGGACCAATACAAATATGAGAATAACGGATTCAGTCATTATGTAAAGAGCTTAAAGAGCTGCTTACAGGCCCTTATGGACTATAGCACGGGAAAGGCCGAGCAAAAAGAGCTAGGTAAAGTGTACCCCGATTATGTAGCAGCAGTTGACAGACTGATGCAGGAGGACACCACAATTGAATTAAGCGAGCCTACACAATATGATTGGTTCTATGCAGCGGCTGCAGCTTATGAGCAAGGGAGAAAAAAGGACAGCGAAATTACCCTGACGTTTGTCGGTGATAATTCCTTTGGGACCTATCCCGAGACGCCTGAGCACTTGAAATTTGATCATGTATTCAAGGAAAATAATGGTGATAACCAATATGTCTTCAAAAACAGCCTGCCATGGTTTAACTCAGACGACTATACAATTATCAACGCAGAAAGTGCCTTTACCAATGAGATAAAGGCTGAAAATAAAATGTGGCGGATAAAAAGTGACCCAGCCCATGTTGCTTTTTTACCTGCGAGCGGCATAGAGGCTGCTAATCTAGCAAACAATCATACGAAGGATTACTTTGAAGTTGGTTATGAGGATACGCTTGAGGCGTTTGCCGAGAATAAAGTAGCCATATTTAATGACGGAATGCCGCTTACGACTAAAATCGGCAAGATTGAAACCATTTTTCTTGGCTATGACTGCCGAATGAGTCAGCAGAGCCCTGAATATTTAGCCCGGATTGTCGAGGAAGTAAAGCAACATAAGCGGAAGGATAATTTAGTGATTGTGAATATGCACTGGGGCGTTGAATACCGTGAAACACCCGTCTACTATCAAACACAGTTTGGCAGAAGTATTCTTGATGCCGGTGCAGATATCATTATGGGCGGACATCCGCATCGCCTCGAAAGTATCGAGAATTATAACGGAAAATACATTATTTACAGCATGGGTGATTATGCCTTCGGTGCAGACCCAACCCTGCTTTCTAGGCAAACAGCGATGTTTCGAGTGCGGTTTGCTAAAGAAAACGATACTGTTGTCATGAAAGGCTTAACCATTGTCCCAACACTGGAAAATTCCGATGGCAGCACGACTGAAAATAACTACCAGCCCCTGCCTGTATTCGGAAAGGAAGCAGCCGATATTGTTGAAGAACTAAGCAGTATTAGCTCTCCGATTGAAAATGGTGTAACGGAATATGATTATTTTGATCCTTTTCTTTAACAGAGTTAATACATGAAAAAGAGCAGTCTCCGAGGACTGCTCTTTTTCATGTAATCATCTATTCTAAATAAGCTTTTAATTTCAGCTGGTCTTTTACAAAAATTTGCTTTGTACCTGAGATGGTAATTAATCCGAGGTCTTCAAATTTACTAAATTTCCGGCTAATCGTTTCTCTTGTAACCCCTACATAGCTGGCGATTTCTTCTCTCGTTATCGGTAAGTGAATCAAGGTACCCTGATTCATCTTCGTTCCAAACTTTTGGCAAAACTCGAGAATCATACTGACAATTCGAACCTCTGGATCCTTCGTCGCTAGGTTTTGCGCCAGATTCTCCGTGTGGGCTAATCGCTTTGTGATGGCCTTTAAAAGCTTTAGTGAGATTTCTGGGTTTTCCAGCATAATTAAATCCATATCCGCCTTCGTAAGCTGGCAGATTTCCGTATCCTCAATTGCAAAGACACTGAAGTTATTGACCTCATCATCGTTAAAAAGATTCAGCTCACCAAAGAAGTCGCCTGTTGTCATAAGGTAGAGAATCTGCTCTTTTCCATCAACAGTATACTTGGATAATTTGACCTTTCCCTCATGGATAATATATAAGGTATCGGACTTTTCCCCTTCCTGAATCAGCATTTGTCCCTTTTGATAGTGGACATGCCGAATCAGCTTTGCTATCTTGACAAACTCATCATGGGACAACGAGCTGAAAATCGGAACCTTTTTTGTGCAGGGCTCATTCTCTATATGATTGCAAACATGTTCATTCATTTCGCATCCCCCTTGTTATAGAAGTTGGGCCATTTTTTCTAAAATCATAACAATATCGCAGTAAAAATGTACATATTATGAATATAGCATAGTGTTTTCTTACAAATTGTGTTTTAAATCACCTTACGAGTCTTAGTTTTCGTGCCTATGACGAAAATTAAATCAAATAAGAAAGTGCCGAAATACGACTTAGTTTCTCGGCACTCTTTGTTTCTATTCTTCTACTTCTGCAAAGTGGCTCTTATCATCGCCGCAAACAGGACAAACCCAATCCTCTGGCAGGTCCTCAAATGCTGTTCCTGGAGCTATATCTTCATCAGGGTCTCCGATTGCAGGATCATAAATATAACCACATGGAATACAAATATACTTTTTCATAATCAATCTCCTTATTTATGCCGACAGCTTTTGTCTCTTTTTCAATTGGCTCATTAATTCACTCACGGTAACCTGACCAAGCTCAATCCCCGCCAATGACACTTCATTTTCAATTGCTGCCTTATACGGCAATGAAGCAACTACACCTTCAAGGGAAATAGCCCCAACCATTTTTTCATCCTTAATAAACACTCTTGTATAATTTCCTGCTTCATCTTCCTCGATAATGGTTGTATCACATTGGTTTTCATCGACAAGACCAATGGAAAATAATGCGAAATCAAAGGCGTTGAATACGGTAAGCGGGATACTCCTTTGATACGTAAGGGAGGAGGCAGCAGCCATATTCTTTCCTGCTACCTTGCCTTGGTCCATAGCTGGATTCCAAAGGGCAGCTACTTCACCGTTCCACTCTGCCACATCACCGGCAGCGTAGACATCTGCAACAGTTGTCTGCATCCGGTCATTAACGATGATACCGCGGTTAACAGCGATGTCTGTATTTTTCACTAGCTCTACATTCGGAATTACTCCGATTGCGTAAATAACACTGTCGCATGCCAGCTCTTGGTGGTTCACAACGATTCCTGCTACGTCTGCTTCACCATTGATTTTTTCGATAGAAGAGTTTACAAGCACCTGAACACCGGCCGCTTCTATTTTCATTTTCAGCAGCTCAGATGTCTTTTCATCAAGCTGTCTTGCCATTAGACGTGGGGCTGCTTCAATGATGGACACCTGCTTGCCCTGCTTATGAATCGACCAGGCTGTTTCCAAGCCTTGTATTCCGCCGCCAATATTGACCACATGCTGCTTATCCTCAATAAAGGCTTTGAAATCATCCGCTTCCTGCATTTCCCGAATGGTAAAGACACCTTTTTTTTCAGCACCATCAATCGTTAGCTTTCTGTTTTGCGAGCCCGTACAAATGAGGAGCTTATCATAGCTGTAAATCTCGCCGCTTTCCGTTACAATCTCATGCATATCTGTGTTAAGAGCCGTAATTTTTGAGTCGATATGGACGAGTATATTTTGATCCTGATACCATTTTTCCTTTTTAATCAAAACCTTTTCAGCGTGTAAATCGGAATACAAATCCTTTGATAGCTTAATTCGATTATAGGGTAATGACTTTTCAGCACCAAAGACATGGATATTCGCTTCTTTATCATGATCACGGATGGCCTTCGCTGCATTCACTGCAGCGACACCCGATCCGATAATACAATAGTTTTTATTCATTTTTTTCACCAGCTTCTCTCAGATTTCTGCTTCCTGAGCATCTTGTTTCATGTGAAACATTCTATTCTAGTCCGTGTTTTCTTAGATAGCACTTCTTAATAGATCGGCTACAAAGCCTGCTGAATGTTCAATCTTAGCCAGCTGCTCGTCCTTCGGTGAGAATCTGACGCGAACCGGGAATTCAACATGCGTCATACCTGTAGTTTTAATCACCTTTGACGTACTTTGGACATCCATATTGGTTTGATTCAAGTAATCCTGAATGACTTCAATAGCTTCTCCGCTCCAGCCATAGGAACCGAAGGCAGCTCCAATTTTACCTTCTAAATTCATTTCTGGAAGCTCCTTAAGAACGTCCTCAAGGTTTCCAATCATGTCAGCATATCTTGTTGAGCTTCCAATAAAGACGGCATCAGATGCTTTAATGCTTTCAATAATATCCGCTTTCTCTGACTTATCCGCATTGAATACCGTTGCTTGAATCTGATTTTCTTCAAAGATTCGCTGCAGGTGGTTTGCCATTTTCTTCGTGTTATTTTTAATCGTTGTATAGACGATAGTCACTTTTTTATCCTGTACAGTATCCGCACTCATTGTTGCATAAAGGTCAATGTACTGCTGAATATCCTTCCTTAGAATAAAGCCGTGGGAAGGAGCAATCATTTGAACATCAAGCTCTTCTAATGCATCAATTAAGGTTCTAACATATCTGCGGTGCGGGTGAATAATAGCACTATAATAGCCGACAAAATCATCCTTAATATCAAAACCAGCTTCGTCAGCAAAAATATTCTCCACTGCCACATGCGTACTGAAGATATCACATGGGAATAGAATCTTATCCTCGACTGTATAGGTAATCATCGTTTCAGCCGTATGCAAATATGGAGTTTCTTTAAATTTCAATGTTTTTCCGCCAATATCTAATGTATCGCCATCTTTTACTACAAGGAAATTACGGCTATGTAACTTGTACATTTCTTTAAGTTCCTCAACGGCAGGCTCTGTACACACGATCGTTGCATTTGGCGCCTTACCGGCTAATGCAGCCATTCCGCCTGAATGGTCTGGCTCTGTATGGTTAACGACAATGTATTGAATTTCCTTTGGATCAATTAATTCACTTAAGTATTCAACAAACTCTCTACCAAACTCTATATCTACTGTATCAATCACAGTCGGCTTTTCTGATTTAATCAAATACGCATTATAAGTCGTGCCTCTCGCTAAAATTAAACGGTGAAAGGGAACCTCGCGATTATCAATCTTTCCTACCCAGTAAATATCGTTCGCTAATTCTACATGATTCATCATCTATTAAAAATCCTCCTAAACGGTAATGAGAGTTCTTATCAACTAGACTCATCTTACACTAGTAACACCCTTCAAAAAGAGGACTCAAATCACATAATGAAATATATCACTTTTTTAATAGTGAAAAATTAAGAAAGATATCATAGAAGGAGGATTGTGAAGAAGCTTTCATTTAGGCTGATAAACACGCTGAAATTCAAGAATTTGTAACAATAGAGGGTAAAAGTAATATTTTAACATTTATTGTTATATGGTATGATTTACTCATATTAATAGGATCACATGTTACTGATACGATCAGGCATGGTGGTAATGTAGAGGGTTTTTTAACCTTTTATTGTACCTCCATGCCTTTTAATTTTTACCTATCACCAATCTATACCAGCATCCTACATCATGAACAAATATCACGTGCATTAAAGGAGGTGGTTGTCTTCCTATACTGATTCCCTTCAAGTCTCCACTTAATTTTTTTGAAATTATTTTCCTTTATTCATTTTTCACAGAATCCCCTTTTTAGGAGGTAAAAAGTCATGATGAAATATTTACAAAAACTTGGCCGCTCTTTAATGCTTCCAGTTGCAGTACTACCTGCAGCAGCGATTTTAATGGGTATTGGTTATTGGATCGATCCAACCGGCTGGGGGGCTGAAAGTCCAGTTGCTGCCTTCTTCATTAAGGCAGGTGGTGCGATTATTGACAATATGGCCGTTCTATTTGCGGTCGGCGTAGCCCTTGGTATGGCAAAAACGAAGGACGGATCAGCGGCACTAAGCGGCTTGGTCGGCTACCTTGTTGTGACGACCATTCTTTCTTCCGATACCGTTGCCATGCTTCAAGCCGTTCCAGTTGAAGAGGTAAATGCAGCATTTGGAAAAATCGGTAACCAATTCATTGGTATTATTTCCGGTTTAATCGCCGCTGCCATGTACAATCGCTTCAGCCATGTGCAATTACCTGATGCCTTGTCCTTCTTTAGCGGAAAGCGTCTTGTACCAATAATGACTTCTGTCGCGATGTTAGCTGCTTCAGTTGTTCTATTCTTTGTCTGGCCGGTTGTCTATTCAGGCCTAGTTGCCTTTGGTAAAGGAATCAGTGACTTAGGTGCAATTGGTGCAGGTCTCTATGGTTTCTTCAATCGTTTATTAATACCAGTCGGATTACACCATGCCTTGAACTCAGTATTCTGGTTTGATGTTGCCGGCATTAATGATATCGGTAATTTCTGGGCAAGTGAAGGTGAAAAGGGGATCACGGGTATGTACCAAGCCGGTTTCTTCCCTGTTATGATGTTTGGCCTTCCTGCTGCTGCTTTAGCGATGTATCATACGGCAAAGGATGCTAAGAAAAAGACAGTAGCTGCCTTAATGTTAGCAGGCGCAGTTGCAGCCTTCTTTACCGGTGTTACTGAACCACTTGAATTTGCTTTTATGTTTGTTGCTCCACTATTATACGTCGTACACGCGGTGTTAACTGGTATTTCCTTAACAATCGCAGCGATGTTCCATTGGACAGCAGGCTTTGGCTTTAGTGCCGGTTTTGTAGACTTTTTCCTTAGCTTGAGAATTCCAATTGCAAACCAGCCATATATGCTGTTAGTTCAAGGACTTGCGTTTGCGGCTGTCTACTATTTCGTGTTCCGCTTCATGATCACAAAGTTCAACCTGATGACTCCAGGTCGTGAGGACGATTTTGAAGAAGAAGGTACAGGAAGTTTCACCGCTGGTAATAAATTTACTGCTATGGCATCCATTATTTACGAAGGCCTAGGTGGAGATGCTAACGTAATTTCTGTCGACAACTGTATTACCCGTTTACGTGTGGAAGTAAAGGATATGGAGGTCGTTGACGAGAAGAAAATTAAATCTGCGGGCATACCGGGGATTAAGATTGTTGGTAAAAATAATATACAAGTCATTGTCGGAACGAATGTCCAATTTGTTGCCGATGAAATTGACCTCATTCGCAATCATAAACACGTTTCTTAAATAAACAAATAACGCTTGAAGACCCTTCCAAGACGGACAATAGATTCCCTTACTGTCTCGACTGAGGATTAGTCTCCAAGCGTTTATTTCTATTCTGATTTTTGCAACCGTTCTATATGTATCGTCAGGTAGCCCAGCTCATGCTCTGGAAGACAGATGGAATATTGGTGAGCAAGATTGTCAGCCACCTTTAGAGCGCATTTATAGGAAATTGGAAATTTAGCCTTAATCATCCTTAACATCTCTTCGTCCATTGGATTTGTATTAAATTGCCCGATTCTAGTGACAGCAAAGCGGAGATGTGTGATTAACCGTTGGTAGGATAGCTCCTCTTCATCGACCTTCAATTGCATAAATTCTTTAATTGTCTGGATGATGTGACTAAGGATAGCGGTCTGCCTCAAGGTTTGCTTCATATTCGAGCCTTGGATTTTGGCGGTATGAATATGTATCGCAATATAGGCTGCTTCATCAACTGGCATTTTGACACCCATTTTCTCTTCAATATGCTTGAGTGCCCATAGCCCGATTTCAAATTCTGGCTTATAGAGGAGTTTAATTTCATTGAAAAGCTTATTCGTAAAATTCACCCCATCCTTCACTCTTTCAATCGCAAAGGACACGTGATCGGTAAGGGCAATATGGATATGGCCGTTTAATTTCGTCCCAAGAAAACGCTCGGCATGGTCAATAATTTCCTCTGAGATAGTAAAGTGCGCTGCCGGGATTTGCTTAAGCATCTGTTGAAATCTCTCATTCTCCTTCAGCACAAATAGCTTTTCAATTTTTCTTGGATTCACTAAATCGTTTTTCCCTTTTTGAAAAGCAATTCCCGTCCCAATCGCAATTTTTTCCTCATTCTGATCACTAATCACCACAGCATTATTATTTAATATTTTCTTGATTTTCAAACGGAATCATCTCCTTGCTTTTCAAAAGGGGAATTAAGCTGTGTTCAAATTTGACATTATCCTCTTTAATATAACCGATATTCTAGCAATCGGAAATAGCGATTATTTTACCAGATAGGATTTTTTACCTAGGCTTTACTGAGCCGTATAACCCCCATCCAACACAACCGCTTGACCGGTAATGCCTGCTCCTTTTTCACTCGCTAAAAAAATCGTGTAATTCGCAATTTCAGTGGCTGCTAATAATCTCTTTTGTGGAACCATTGCCAAAATCACATCCTCAAGCACACTCTCAAGACTAACCTTTCTTGTCCTTGCTAGGTCAGCTATTTGGCCACGGACAAGGGGTGTGTCAACATAGCCTGGGCAAAGGGCATTGACGGTAATTCCATCTCTGGCACATTCTAAGGCGGCTACCTTTGTTAGGCCAATTACACCATGCTTGGCACTGTTATAGCCTGCCTTGCCAGCAAAGCCAATCAACCCGTTGATGGAAGCCATATTAATAATTCGCCCACACTTCTGAGCCTTCATAATCGGAAATACAGTTTTAATTCCAATAAAGGAACCAGTAACCATAACCTTTAACAACTGTTCGAATTTCTCTGTCGGGAATTCCTCAATAGGTGCCACATATTGAAGACCTGCATTGTTAACAAGGATATCTAAGGTACCAAAGGTTTTATGGGCATACTCGATGGCCCTTTTATAGGCTTCCTCATTGGTCACATCACATGGAGCTGATAAGGCTTCATAGCCATTCTCCCTTAATTCCTCTGCAATTTGCTTGCACCTTTCTTGATTAAGGTCAGAAATCACGACCTTTGCGCCTTCTTCAGCAAACCGCTTAACCAGCTCCAAACCAATTCCACTTGCAGAGCCTGTAACAAATGCCGTCTTTCCCATTAGAGATTTTTGCATATCCTACCTCCCTATTTTTCAACATTCTTATCCTTCCACTTCCGTTTGCCTTATTACAAGATATGAATCTATTTCGATAAATAGTTGCCAAACCCTCTAGTTTGATAAAAAAAGAGAAACCCACCTGATTCATATGAGTCTCTCTACCTTCTAATCTATTTAACTTCATTCAGACTAGCAATCTATCATTACAAAAAGGAAATTGCTGCCACTCCAATTGTGACAACCGTCAAGATATACAGTCCGTTTGTCCTTAGTCCAACCTGAACACCGGAAAGATGGGAAAAACGGCTCACCATTAAATTCAGCCCTGAAAATGGACTTAAGGCCGTCGAAATATACCAGGTTAATAGTAGAATAAAGGCCAAAGCAATACTGTTGATGCCAAGCTCTGCTGGATTCAACTGCATTGCCAGTGCACCTACGACAGCAATTTGGTGAATGCCGATATAGGTTAAGCAGAATACAATCAATAAGACAGCTATCGCAAATAAGAAAAAGGACTGATGAGCCAGCAGCTTAAGAATATGGCTGACCCCATTCATGACACTGGTCCCCTTTAATGCGAATGCCAGCATCCCTGCACTCATAAACAGCATAATTTCATTATTCATCAGTGGGACAGCACGGTCCCGGAAATCAGTCCATAACGGCTTAGCCTGCTTCCATTTAGACGTAACAGCCGTCATAAGCAGCGGAACAGAGATTGAAATAAGACAGACAATGACTATCATCGACCATTTCGTGACAGCTTCAATGATTAAGCAGGCGGCCATTAACAGAGCAACAAACAGCACCATTTCTGTCAGCTTTCTGCGCTGCTTTTTTTCAATAGGCTGTATCGAAGCTTGATCACAAACCATCGGATTTCTTTTCTCCCAAAGGACAAAAAATAAATTTCCAACCAATAAAGAAAGAATCGAAATGCCCATTCCATAAACAAAATAGTCTTTAAAAGGGACATTTAAATAATGAAGCACCAATGACACTGATGCAAAATAGGGAGACCACATCAGAGCCGTCGAAAAACCAACAATATAGCTTTTTGCCGACATCTCTGATGGTAGCTCCAAGTCCTCTAAAAACTCATTCACGATTCTCACAGAGCCTAAATTTAATATTGGACTGACAAAAAATAACGTTCCTGTTATTCCGGCATATAACTTTTGCGGATGGTGAAGCAGGTTATGTAATAAGCGGGACACTGCTTCAAAGTAGCCTCCAAGCTTCAGCGGAATCGCCAAAAGCGGTGCTAGTGTAATCAGGCTAAGCAAGGGAAGAATCAGAAAGATTCCCTCACTAATTCCAGCCACACCGGTTCCTTTGCTCCATTCAAGTGCAATTCCAACGCTCATCATCACTAAACCAAGCATACGTGGAAACCTGTCGGCCTTGCCTGCACTTCCAAGAAAAGCCATCAGGGAGAGCAGGACCACGAGATATTGCAGCCAGGCAGCATCGAGAAAATATTGCACGATAAACAGTGTACACATTCCTAAAATGAGATAGCTTCTCATGTCTTAACTCTCTCCCTTGACCATTTCCCGTCTACAGACTGTTAATGAATAGACGGACAACATCCATTCCGCCAATAAAGGTTCCTAATGAGCTTCCGATGTTTGCCAGCACCACAACAAGCAGAATCCGGGTCACTTTATTATTCCAAAACCCCTTCACACTGTAGACGTCCTCTGCAAGATTTTCGAAGTCCCTCACACTTGGTCTCCGTAAATAGGCTTGAACGATTCCTGTAAACCAGCCTGCTGCTGTAATGGGATCCAGAGCTGTGATAGGGGCTGCTATAAAGGCTGTTAGGATTGTCAGTGGATGTCCAAACGCAATCGCCGTTCCGAGCGCTGAAAGGACACCATGCCATAGCCACCAGCTGATGGTCTGCTGCATGCCTGCCTCTGGATTTGCATAGAAGGTATAAGCAATCATTGCAATAATCAATAATGGAATCGCCCAACCAAGCACCTTTGGTAGCTTTGATTTCGGCGGCCTCTCTGTTATCAATGTTAAGTCATGATCCTTCTTGATTTCCTCTTTAATACCTGGAACATGGGCAGCACCTAAGACAGCGACTATTTTTGTACCCGGTGCCTCTCTGATTTTCTGGGCTAAATATTGGTCACGCTCATCAATAAGCGGTGTTTTAAGCTTTGGAAAACCCTCCGTAAACTCACTCAGAATCGTATTGAGCATGTCCTGGGATTTCATTTTTTCTAGTTCTTCCTCTGAGATGGTTTCCTTACTGAAGATACTGTAAACGACCTGCGTAATCAGCTGCATTTTTCCCCACCAGCCGACATTATGCCAGATGCGGGAAAAAGTAACTTGGATGTCCCTGTCGGCTAAAACGAGCTGGGCCCCCGCCTCCTTAGCTGACTCTATGCCTTGAATCATTTCCTGGCCTGCATTAATACCAAATTGTGCAGCCATCCGTTTTTGAAAGGAGGAAAGTGCCAGGTTCATTAATAGTAGTGTGGCTTTTTTTTCTTTAATGACCTTAAAGATATCCATTTCACTCCATTTATTTCCCTCTGTTATGGATTGATATCTTTGTTCATCCAGCTCCACACAGACTGCGTCTGGTTTTTCCGCCTCAATGACCTCTTTTACCTGCTCAGCACTATGCTTCGAAACATGTGCGGTTCCAATTAGAATAAATTCCTTCCCGTCCAACTGGATTCTTGTAATATTCTCTTCTATCATAAATGACCTTCCTTTTATGGCTTCACTCATTTTTGCGACAATTTTCTGCTAAAAAGTTCCTGTCATTCTTCCATAATAAACTAGAATCGATTAAATATGAAACAAATTTGGCTATATTCCTTTTTATGCTGTTGCAAATTCCCCATAAACATGATTGTTAATTTTTATTGTAGCCACTACGTGGACCATAGACCGACCATCAATAAGAGAGAATAATTCAATCGGCTCGAGCAACAATAACTCGTATGATGAAATGGCACTGGAGGGATTGTTTTTGGATCAAGCAATGAGAAATGAGAATGTCCGGATTAAGATGAATCAGACAGGGGAGGAAAAGGAAAAGAAGCTGGGGCTTGGGCTTTTAATTGCCCTTGGGGTCGGCTCGATGATTGGCGGAGGTGTTTTCAATAGTCCAACCGATTTGATTACCGTCGCAAATCCTCAGACTATCCTACTTTCCTGGTTTATCGGTGGCTTTGGTGTTTTAGCCCTCGCGTTAATTTTTCAGCTACTTGCCGAAAAAAGACCGGAGCTTGAGGGCGGTATATACTCCTATGCAAGAGCAGGCTACGGGGATTTCATGGGTTTCCTTTCCGCCTGGGGCTATTGGACGAGCGGCGTATTTGGCAACGTTGCATTCTTCACACTGATCATCAAAACATTAAACAGCCTACTTGGTCCACAGTATCAGCTTCAGCCGATTGTTTCATTTATTTTAGCTTCAATTGTTCTATGGGGTGTTGTCTATATCCAAACGAGAGGGACGAAAAGTGTCGGTATCATTAATGCGATTGTTACGGTTGCCAAACTAATTCCGCTTACCCTCGTTGTTCTATTAGGTTTCTTGGTCTTTAAGCCTGAGCTATTTGCTGTAGCAAACTGGCAGTCTACATTGGCAAGTGTTCCTGAGCCAGCGGCGGCGGCGACTACCCTAGGTTCCCAAATCAATGGAGCCATGGGTGTCATCCTCTGGTGTTTTATTGGCGTCGAGGCATCAACCATTTTAGCCGAAAAGGCTGAATCACAAAAGATTGTGGGAAAAGCAACCGTCATTAGCCTTTTATTCACCTTGGGTATTTATATTGCTATATCCGTCGTGGCAATGGGAGTTTTATCAGCCGAGCAGCTCGCCCAATCTGGGACACCCTTGGCAAGTGTCTTAGGCAGCACGGTCATCGGGGATGCCGGGGCCATTATTGTTAAATTGGGGATTATTGTGTCCGTACTTGGAGCTTTAATCAGCTGGGTGCTAATCGCCTCG
Organism: Bacillus tuaregi; assembly: GCF_900104575.1. Classification (NCBI taxonomy): domain Bacteria; kingdom Bacillati; phylum Bacillota; class Bacilli; order Caryophanales; family Bacillaceae; genus Bacillus; species Bacillus tuaregi. The sequence goes on along the minus strand of NZ_LT629731.1, from coordinate 133,387 downwards.
CAGCTACCCTATATCGCGGCAAAGGAAGGCGTCATGCCGAAAATGTTTGTCAAAACCAATAAGCTCGGTGCACCGGTAAGTGCTCTGCTGCTTACAAACGGAATTGCACAGGTATTTCTGCTCGTCCTGTTATCAACAAAGCTTCAAAGCATTTATAATATGGTTCTCCTTTTAGCAACAACTTGTATTTTAATTCCATACCTACTTTCTGCTCTCTACTCTGTAAAGGTCTGCCGACAGGATCGATTAAATGCTAAAAGCATGATGATTTCCATCATTGGTGTCGTTTACTCTGTCTATGTAATCTTAGCAGTCGGCATTGTCTACCTGGCTGCCTCGTTTATTATCTATGCACTAGGTATGTTTGCCTTTATCAAGGCAAAGAAGGAACAAAAGGAAAAGGTAACAAAAGCTGAATGGATTGGCGTTTCCATCGTATCGCTCCTCGGGATTGTTACGACCTTCCTCTTAGCTATAGGCATCATTGCTATTTAAGGTGCCTGACACCGTAAAAAGACAAATGAACTGTATGTATCCATCTACAGTGTCAGGCACCAGAATGTTTCACATGAAACATTCTCATCGAATCATGGTTGATTCTTGATGAAAGAAAGAGACAACCTCCTTGAGATTGCCTCTTTCTTCTAATTGCTATTTGGAATCCCGGTCAGCAAAGTCGGCTTCGATTCTGCTTAAAAACTCCTCAGCTGCACTGTAGCCCTGCTGCCGTAAATACCAGTTATTTGCGGCAGCCTCTATTAATCCAGCAACATCACGACCAGGCTGGAGTTGGATTTCAATTGATGGAATTTTAACACCCATATACTCGGTAAATTGAGTCTCCTGCTCCAGCTCATTGTTTAAAGCATCCTTTTCCCATTTCGTTAAAAGAATATCAAGTGCAATCCGGGTTTCTTCCTGGAATGCCTTACGTCCATACATACGAACAACATTAAGCAGCCCTATACTCCTTAGAGCAAGAAACTCCTTCGTCTTCTTATCATGGGTACCAAGAATCGTCTGTGGACTGAGCTTTTTCAGTACGACAATATCGTCTGCCACTAGACGGTGTCCACGACCAATTAATGTATGGGCTGTTTCACTTTTCCCGACACCGGAATTCCCACGCAGTAAAATACCCATGCCGGATACATTGAGACAGACTCCATGAATCGCAATTTCCGGTGCTAATTCCTTCACTAAATAGGCATCCAATTTCGTAATAAATTCAGAAGTCGTTTCGACCCTTTTTGTGACTAACAATGGAATTTTTTCTTCGCTGCAGTGATGTCGTAAATAGGTCAGTCCCTCTTCACCAGCTGTCACTATAAAACACGGCGGGTGATAATGAACAATATTCCCGATTCGGATTCTTCGTTCCTCATCACTTAGCTTATGTAAATAGGTTATTTCCTTTTTTCCCAAAATTTGGACACGTTCAGTTGGAAAAAAATCAAAATGACCAACAAACTCCAAACCTGGACGATGTACCCTGGATTGTGTAATGGGCTTCTGCAGCTTGTCCTCGCCGGTTAATACTTTCAAAGAAAACTTTTTTACCAGGTTTTCAACCGTAATTTCCTTCACGTTTCCCTTCACCGTCCTAAATGCGCTTCTAATTTTGAATTATACTGAAAGATTATGAAAACGTCATCTTTTAACTATATCAGGCCTTAAGATAACCTTATACATCTTGATCGAACAATAAAATGATTTCATCTCAACTGAGATTAGCACAATCAACCACGATTCATTTTTTGAATTCAATCATAAAAAATTTAGAATGATATCCCTGAACTTGGAAATACTGAATGGTTGGAAGGACATGACATGATTAAGCAATCTAAATATTTTGTAAAATTATGTAAACGAGACTTTCCTAACATATTCATTTAAAACTTTATTTGTTAATATGAATATATAGAATTTTCTGAAGGAGTATGTCGAATGAATCTTATTACGATAATCGTACCAGCATATAACGAAGAAGATGTATTGCATAAACTATATGATCGATTAAAAACTGTTATCACAAGTGTTCCGGCATATCAGTTTGAAATTCTATTTGTTAATGATGGGAGTAAAGATAATACATTAAGCATCATTAAAAAACTAAGAGAATGGGACAAGCGAATTTCCTATGTTAACCTCTCCCGCAACTTTGGTAAAGAAATTGCCATGCTTGCCGGCTTGGACCATGCAAAGGGAGATGCTGTCATCATTATTGATGCTGATTTACAGGATCCTCCTGAGCTGATTCCGGAAATGATTAAATACTGGGAATTAGGCTATGACGATGTGTACGCGAAACGTCGAACAAGGTCCGGAGAGACATGGTTTAAAAAATGGTCCTCTTCCGCTTTCTATAAAGTGCTAAAAAAAATGAGCCGCATCCAAATTCAGGAGAACACAGGTGATTTCCGCCTTCTCGACAGACGTTGTGTGGAGGCGCTCAAACAGATTCGTGAAGCCCAGAGATATACAAAGGGCATGTTTAGCTGGATTGGCTTTAACAAAAAGGAAATATTATTTGACCGTGATCCTCGGGCTGCGGGGGAAACGAAGTGGAATTATCCCCGCTTAATTGACCTAGCCATTGAGGGAGTCACTTCATTTACAACAACACCTTTACGCCTATCCGCCTTTTTGGGCTTCGTCATTTCCTTTTTCTCTTTTTTCTATATCGTATGGATTATTGCCAAAACCCTGATTTTCGGCGAGAAAGTCGCAGGCTATCCCTCTCTAATGGTCGTTATTCTATTTCTAGGAGGCATCCAGCTCCTTTCCTTAGGCATTATCGGAGAGTATCTCGGCAGGATTTTTAATGAAACGAAAAATCGCCCGCTTTATTTTGTCGATGAATATAATAACGAAAAAGCATTAATTCAGGACCAGACTCCACAGGCAGAAAGTAAATTTACTAGACACCTAAACAGAGGAAGAGCATGAATAATCGAAGAGAAATCATCAGCTACCTTTTCTTTGGCTTTTTAACGACTGCCGTAAATATTGTTAGCTTTTGGCTCCTTAACCAGTATGCTGCGATGGATTATCGCTTGGCAACCACGATTGCCTGGGTGTTATCCGTGCTGTTTGCCTTTATTACCAACAAGCTTTTTGTCTTTAATAGCAAAACGCTGGACTTCGCCTCTATCATGAAGGAGTTGACATCATTTCTTTTTTTCCGTTTACTATCCTATTTACTGGACATATTCACCATGATTATTCTCGTGGAAATAGTTCTGACAAGCAGCCTGACAGCCAAAATCATCGCCAATATTCTCGTTGTTATATTCAATTACTTTGCCAGCAAATTTATCATTTTCAAGCCTTCAAAAGGAATAATGGAAAAGTAAGGTGCCAGGCACCACAAAAAAGACAAAGTACTTGAAACTGTCCATTTGTGGTGCCTGACACCTTTCATTATGAAAGGATTTGTCATGTATGGAAATTGTTAAAAGGATATCGGGGTATATAGGTTTATTTTTTACACCGATTTTGATTTTATTCGTTCTATTATGGAGACTGCAGGTTGCGCCCTTTGGTGAGAGCTCTATCTGGTATATTGACTTACCCTCGCAGCTAACGATGTTTTACAATCACTTATATGATGTACTAAAGGGCAGTGCTAGTCCTGTTTATACCTGGAATTTCGGAATGGGGACTCCCTTTTGGGCTACCATTTGCTATTATTTATCATCACCGTTATCGATTCTGATTCTGTTATTTCCCAGGTCATATATTCCCTACTCTATCCTGATCATCTGGCTAATAAAAGTAGGCCTTAGCTCCATTAGCATGTCTTACTTATTGAAAAAGCAATTTACTAGCAGCCAGCTGGTGATTTTTATCTTTTCCATTAGCTATGCGTTAATGTCCTTTTCCATTACCTATTATTTTTTACCGATGTGGATAGATGCTGTTTTCTTATTACCGATCATTATTGCCGGTGTCCATAGGATAATCAAGGGAGAGAAGCACCAGCTATTCTTATTTAGTCTCGCTCTTTTGTTTTTGGCGAACTTCTATATTTCTTATATGGTTGGCATCTTTGTTTTTCTATACTTTATCGCCGAGTGTATCGTGCAGCGTATTAGGGGCAAGGAGCGGCTTAATCGGTTCCTTGCCTTTTTCAAGAGCGTGTTTCTCGCTTTTTTATTTACAAGCTTCGTGACCATTCCAACCTATTTAGCAGTGAAAAAAAATAAATATACGCCAGAGGATGTGGATATCCTCTCGTATCTGTTAAATCCCCTTGATGTTTATGGCAGCTTTTTTAACGGTACTACCATCATTCAAAACCTGAGTATTTATGCAGGGCTTGGCGTTTTACTGCTGGTACCGCTCTATTTTATCAATCAAAAATACTCTATCCGTGAAAGGATTACATATGGGCTTTTCCTAGGCTTTCTGCTCTACAGCCTGACCTTTACTCTATTAAATATGGCCTGGCATGTATTTGAAATGCCGAACGGGGCTCATTACCGCTATGCCTTCCTAGTGTCGTTTCTTATGATTATCCTGTCTGTAAAAGCGGTTAGGAGAATCGATGCGGTGACCATCAAGCAGGTGGTCTGGGTCACGCTCATTCATATTCTTTTCTTAAGTCTTGCGAACAAGCTACTAGAGCCGACGACCTTTGCACTTGGATTAGTTAATCAAAACATTCTAATGCTTATCTTTTATGCTTTCTTCCTGCTTCTGCTAATGTATAGGGGCCTATCGAAAAAAATGACAGCATTAATAAAGATAGGGTTGTGTCTCTTAGTACTAGGCGATTTGGGGCTTAACAGCCATGCGATACTAGGCAACTATATCCAAGCCTCCTACCCGCATAGCTGGTATAACGAGCATAACCCCGCTTATGAAAAAGCGATTCATAAGCTGCAATCGATGGACCAGGACTTCTATCGTACAAAGATTGAACCCGAGCTTGTAACCTCACAGAATGAGTCATTAAGGTATAAATATAAGGGCATGTCGATTTATACCTCCACAGGCGATTCGGACCATAATCTCTTTTTACGCCAGCTTGGCTATCGAGCAGATGAGCGTACCATCCGAATGGAAGGTGGTCTCTTTTTAAGTGACGCTCTGCTAGGTTTCAAGTATATAGTGACAAGGGAAGAGCTTGATAGGAGAATCTATACAAAGGTAATCGAGGAAGATGAAATAAAGGTCTATCAATTGAAGCATCATCTTCCATTAGGGTATATGGTTTCGAACCAATTTATGAACGATACGAAGCATTCAAATCCTTTCCAGGTTCAAAATCGATTATTGGATGGAGAAACAGACCAACTCATTTATGAAAAACAAGCTCCGCCAACTGATTTAATCGGTCTGACAGAGCAAACAACTAGCTCTGGAGAGAAGCTGCTGCACAAAAAGGCAGGAGAGCCAGCTACGACCATGAAGACAAACATCAATATGAAGGATACAAGTCAGCTTTATATGCAGTTAGATCCTTTGACCTATCAGGGCTATGAGGACAAACTTGACCTATTCATCAATAAGCAACCGATTCAGGGCTCGAAGGTAGACGTGTTAAATCTAGTCGATTTAGGAACCTATGAGAATGGGGAGCTGACGATTGAGGTCCGCCTAAACGGTGACCTTGAGCAGCTGCGAAAGCCCGTCTTTTACACCTTAAACTATTCAATGCTAGAGCAAGAGCTAACCAGGCTGAAGCAGCAGTCGTTCCAGATTAAAGACTATTCAGATACAAGCATAAGTGGTGAAATAACTGTTCAGGAGGACAATCAACGTTTATTCTTAAGCATTCCATATGATGAAAATTGGAAGGTGGACGTCAACGGTGTACAGGCTGAAATTCAGAAGGTCGGAAGGTTTATGGCCATTCCACTGGATAAAGGCAAGCACACGATCCAATTGAGCTATGTTCCAACCACCCTCCTAATCACACTAGGAGTCTCGCTACTCTCCTTTATAAGCTATCTGCTCTCACTCGCATATAAAAGGCGAAGAAAGCATCATGCCTAAAGTGACAGGCGCCACAAAAGGACAAAATCACTAGTTCTGTCCATTTGCGGTGCCTGTCACTATTTTTTTATTCGTTAGGTAGCGGCTTATACAGGATGAGATAGAAATGAATAGCTTGTACTATAGATAGTAAATAATAATAGAAGGGAGGAACATTGTATTGTCGGAAAATCGACGTAGAAGACCTGGTTTTTGTATTTTTCCTGACTATAACTGGTGTGGTCCGGGCTGTAACGGACCTGGTGCCCCCATTAATGACCTCGATGCCTTATGTAAAGAGCATGATACCTGCTACAGGCAATCCCATAACCGCTGCGCATGTGATCAGCTATTTCTCCGCCGCCTCCGCTCCCAAGTAAATCCTCATACCCAAAAGGGAAGACAAGCTCAATTAATCTATAACTATATGAAATTCCAAACACTTTTTACTTGTAACTTTCATAAAAGATAACTTCTAACTAACTAATTTTAGAAACCAATAACCGTACCCATTCTGCTGCTCATTTCTCAGAGATAGGTACGGTTTATCCATACATAATACCTGCGTTGGTTAGCCATACCAAGAACAAAAAAGAAGCTATAGGAGTGCTGATATGGATATTTACGGTGAAATTTGGGCAGCTGATATACAGGGTAGCGGCATCACAGCTTGCGAAAGCAGGAATCTAACAGAGGGGATACATCGTCGTGGATCCAAAGGTCACTTCTCCTGACCATAGAATAATAAGTTAACAAAATCTTCATGTACTTCCTAGAGCCGCATCGATATACTGAATATAACGAACATCGGGAAGTAAATAAACGGAAGGTGAACTATGCCCTATAAATCTCGTACTGAACCGATTGAATTACTCATCATGGAATCTCTTTACAATCGAGTAGAATTATCTGAAAAAGAACAGAAGCAATACTCCAGTCTAAAAAAGGGCTATAAAGGGGAAGTCCTATTTGATAAGTTAACAGAAACACTTCAATGTGACTGCTTGATATTAAATGATTTACGGCTAAGGCACCACAGCACATATTTCCAGCTCGATTCTCTCATCATTATGGCAGATAAGATTTTTCTTTATGAAATAAAAAACTATGAAGGGGATTATTTTTTTGAAGCAGATAAGTTTTATATGAGACCTAAAACAGAAATCAACAACCCTCTCACTCAACTGAGCCGAAGTGAATCATTGCTTCGACAGCTGATTCTCAGCCTAGGATATAACCTTCCACTTGAAGCTTCAGTTGTCTTTATTAATTCCGAATGTACTTTATATCAAGTACCTCTCAACAAACCGATTATTTTTCCTACTCAAATTCATCGCCACCTAAACAAGCTAAATTTGTTCCCTTCACAATTAAAAAACAACCATTATATGCTAGCTGATAAATTAGTTAATTTGCATATCAAGAATTCCCCACACACCTCACTGCCTTCCTATGATTATCATCAGCTACAAAAGGGAATTCTTTGTGATAGATGTCATTCATTTTCAATTTCGATAGAAGGAAACTACTGTATCTGTCAGGATTGCTCGGAAAAGGAAACGGTTGAGAAAGCAGTACTGCGAAATGTGAAGGAGTTTAAAATGCTATTTCCAGATCAAAAAATTACGACAAGTGTTATTCATAACTGGTGTCAGGTAGTGATGTCAAAGAAAAGGATTAAGAGAATACTAGGAAGGAATTTTAACATTATTGAGAAACGGCGATGGACTTACTATGAATGAAAAGCTGACTAGTTAGAAATAAGTCTATCAATGATAGACTACTTATTAATAGAAACAATCATTTTTGTCCTTCATTAAGTACTATGAAGGACTTTTTTCCTTTTTCATTACACTCCCACGGTTTAAACATGTTATAGGGCTTGATTTGAAGTTTTTGTTCTTGGTACCTTTCTCTATCGGACACTTCACTCCTGTACCCCTTACTCCTTTGGTCTTTTGAACCCCTTTATCGGACACTTCAACCATGATACCTTGCCTCTTTGGTCTTTTGAATCCCTCTATCGGACACTTCTCTCTTGTACCCTTGCCTCTTTGGGCTTTTGAATCCCTCTATCGGACACTTCTCTCCTGTATCCTTGCTCCTTTGGTCTTTTGAACCCTTCTATCGGACACTTCTCTCCTGTATCCTTCCCTCTTTGGTCTTTTGAACCCCTCTATCGGACACTTCTCTCCTGTACCCCTTGCTCCTTTGGTCTTTTGAACCCCTCTATCGGACACTTCTCTCCTGTATCCTTGCTCCTTTGGTCTTTTGAACCCTTCTATCGAACACTTCTCTCCTGTATCCTTGCCTCTTTGGGCTTTTGAACCCTTCTATCGGACACTTCTCTCTTGTACCCTTGCCTCTTTGGTCTTTTGAATCCCTCTATCGGACACTTCTCTCCTGTATCCTTCCCTCTTTGGTCTTTTGAACCCCTCTATCGGACACTTCTCTCCTGTATCCTTCCCTCTTTGGTCTTTTGAACCCCTCTATCGGACACTTCACTCCTGTACCCCTTGCTCCTTTGGTCTTTTGAACCCTTCTATCGGACACTTCAACCATGATACCTTCCCTCTTTGGTCTTTTGAACCCTTCTATCGGACATTTCACTCCTGTATCCTTCCCTCTTTGGTCTTTTGAATCCTTCTATCGGACACTTCAACCATGATACCTTGCCTCTTTGGTCTTTTGAACCCCTCTATCGGACACTTCTCTCCGGTATCCTTCCCTCTTTGGTCTTTTGAACCCCTCTATCGGACACTTCTCTCCGGTATCCTTCCCTCTTTGGTCTTTTGAACCCCTCTATCGGACACTTCTCTCCTGTATCCTTGCCTCTTTGGTCTTTTGAACCCTTCTATCGGACACTTCTCTCCTGTATCCTTGCCTCTTTGGTCTTTTGAACCCCTCTATCGGACACTTCTCTCCTGTATCCTTGTCTCTTTGGGCTTTTGAACCCTTCTATCGGACAATTCAGCCATGATACCTTCCCCTCTTTGGTCCTTACATTCCCCAACCCCAAAATACAAAGAAACGTTCTCTTTAAATTGTACTTATTCGCTACTCCTACACATGCTTAGACAAATTGCTTACTTATTATCAACTAAACATGCTGATTCTTATCTATGAATGAAGGAATTTGAATCATGGTTTTTCTCAAAAATGAATAGACTCTATGTTACAATGAGAAAAAATAATAGAGGAGCTGGTAGATATGGTTAACAATTCTAGCAAAGCAATGCAGATGGAATCGGTTATTCTATTCATGATCACAAGCATGATGATCCCCTTCGCAGTTCTTAATTACCTTAATGTGTACATATGGAACATAAGCTTCAATCCGGTTGACTTTGTCTTGAAGCCATTTATCCTTGTTCCTGCGGCTAGTTTATTCCTTGCCCTGTTAACAGAGTGGACTGTTATTGTCTTTGGTTATATGAAACGTCTAAGCTTAAAAATTAAGAAACAAAATGGCCGCCTCTCGCTCAAGATTGTTGAAAGGAGTTTGCCCATCCATGTTATCGACCAAAGCTACCTAAAGCAGTTTAACATCACAAGCGGTACAATCGTTGATATGCGCATAAAAGACTGTGACCCGTTAATGATTGAGGACCAAATCGAAGTGGTTAAACTATTCGATCAGCAGCAAAAGGTAAGCGTCCCATATCTAATAGAAAGAGCAAATCTCCTCATCCAGACCACCACCTTTAAAAACAAACCCATTATATTTATTGTTGATAGTAAAAAAGAGCGGAATCGAACCATCTCTAGAATTTGGCTGAAATTAATTCTGAATCCAACATCCAAGTCAGCACAAGAAGACATTCATACGATAGAGAAACTTGTTTATTAATAATTAACGGGTTAAAGCTAAACAAATAGATCTAATACGCCTGATTCAGCCGCATCCAATCATGGTCAAGTCCAAAAAGAGAACGTAATCAGGCTCTGCATACTTGTTGTTAATCCACCTCGCTGTGTCCCCTCAGTTTGGCGCTGAGAACCTCCTAGTAATCTTCAAATAAATAGATTACCATATTATATCAATTATTTATTTATAATTATTTTAATTTAACCGTTGACATTCCTCCTCTAATGTATAATAATAGTTATTGTATTAGAATTATTCTAATCAAGCTAATCAAATATAACCTTTTAACATATATGAGGAGGAACAATATTATGTCTCTAATCGGTAAAGAAGTACAACCATTTAAAGCAATGGCTTATAAAAACGGTGATTTTATAGAAGTAACAGAACAAAACTTTAAAGGTCAATGGAGTATTGTTTGCTTCTATCCAGCAGACTTTACCTTCGTATGTCCTACTGAGCTTGAAGATTTACAAGCACAATACCCAGCACTTAAAGAGCTTGGCGTAGAGGTTTACTCTGTATCAACTGACAGCCACTTCACACATAAAGCATGGCATGACACATCAGATGCAATTGGTAAAATTACCTATACAATGATTGGTGACCCATCACACACCATTTCCCGCAACTTCGATGTCTTAATCGAAGAAGAGGGGCTAGCAGATCGTGGTACCTTTATCATCGATCCAGATGGTGTAATCCAAGCGCTTGAAATCAATGCGGATGGTATTGGCCGTGATGCTAGCACGTTAATTAATAAAATTAAAGCTGCACAATATGTTCGTAACAATCCCGGTGAGGTTTGCCCAGCTAAATGGCAGGAAGGCTCTGAAACACTTAAGCCAAGCCTTGATCTTGTAGGAAAAATCTAAGAAACCTAAGCTAAAAGGGACTTTCCAATTTACTTTGGAAAGTCCCTTTTGATTTGATTCGTATTAATATTCTTAACAAAGACTTAATACCTTTAATACGTTTCTTGCTCTACTTCTGTTTCGCCTTTCTTACCGCATGTGTGATGCTTGCCGCAAGGCCACCCCAAATAACTACCATCCCAATCACCATCATCGTTACTGCGCTTCCGTCCATTATTTAGAAACCCCCTTGCTACCATCAACATGAATTTCAGTCTTATTCCATTTAACAAAGGAGAATACAAAGCCTAGTACAATAACCGCAACTGCAACCAGCCAGCCATAAGTAGTCACAAAGGATGTTGCATATCCACCATAGTTTTCCACAAGATTCGTTTTAATATTGTCGTACATCATGTAGCCAAGCACAACAGGTGTTACTACACTTAAACAGATTCTCCACCATGCTCCAAGCTTCATATCTGAAACAGAGTCCGCATGCTGCTGAAGGCTTTTAAGCTCACGTAAGAACCAAGCAATAACGACAACCTCAACTAATCCAGCTAACGCTACGCCCATGTTATTAATGAAGTAATCCACTACATCTAAGAAATATAGTCCTCCCTGTGTAGCAAATACAATTGAAATTATCGCCGCTAGTCCGCCTCCAACTAAAACAGACCTAGTACGCGAGACATTGAATTTATCCTGCACACCAGCAATAAACGTTTCTACAATTGAAATCAGCGATGAAAGCCCCGCTAGAATTAACGAGCCGAAGAATAGAAAACCAAAAAATTCATTAAAGGCAGGGAATTGATTAATAATTTGCGGGAATACAACGAACGCTAATCCCACACCTCCGGAAACCACTTCATCTACCCCAACACCCTGCTGCTGGGCCATAAATCCTAGAATACTGAAGACACCAATACCTGCTAGAAGCTCAAATCCGGAATTTGCAAAGCCGGTAATAAAGGCATTATTTGTGATATCAGATTTCTTAGGAAGATAGCTTGAGTAGGTTACCATAATCGCAAAGGCAATCGATAGGCTAAAGAATATTTGCCCATAGGCAGCAACCCATACCTTACCACTCATAATTGCATCCCAGTTAGGCTTGAAAAAGGCGTTTAGCCCTTCAATGGCTCCATCTAATGTTAAGGCGCGAATAACAATAATTAAAAATAAAACAAAAAGGACAGGTAAAAAGATTTTATTAGCGGCCTCGATGCCTTTTTTAACACCTTTAAATAGAACACCTAATGTAATAATCCAAACGATCACAAGAGGAATGAAGACTCCTGGTACGATACTGCCGAATTGACCCGGGGTTTCTGCCAGCTTCAAATACTCTCCATACAAGAACCCCTCCGTATCATCTCCCCATTTCAGGTTAACAGCAAAGACTGAATAGGACATGGCCCAAGCAATAATAGCTGCATAATATACGGATATCACGAAGGAAATTCCTACCTGCCACCATCCAATCCACTCAGTCTTTTTATTGATTCGAGAGAAGGATAATGGCGACGAGCCGCGATACTTATGTCCAATCGTAAACTCCATGATTAACAGCGGAATTCCTGCAGTTAATAGGGCAAATAAATAAGGTAAAAAGAATGCCCCTCCACCATTTTCATAGGCTGTAGCTGGAAATCGCCAAATATTTCCTAGCCCAATTGCCGAGCCTGCAGCAGCTAAAATAAAGCCTGCTCGTGATCCCCATTGCGGACGATTATCCATTGTAGTAATACCCCCTTTTTTATTTAGAACTTATACTGCAAACAGAAAGAACAATAGAAAATTTCTATAATTTCAGAAAATTTTCTATAATATAAATTTAGTATATATAGTTAACCCTTGTCTGTCAAAATATTATTTTAGTAAATGTTAATTTTCGCCAAAACTTATCTTGCTTTGACAAAATCCCACTGATTAATAGCATCTATTCAATATTAAAATATTAATATTTGCCCTTTAGGTATACCATTAATCCCTCCTAATCAGAAAATAGCCTTGCTTCATTTTCTATTAATAGGCTATAAGAATGCCGGCAGCGGTTCTCCATTCGCTCTCCACTGCCTTTAGGAATAAAGCACATTTATTGGAAATTCCTAAGCATGTCCCGTTTAAAATGCATACATTACAGTAGGAATGTTATGGAGGTGGTAACGTGATTGATATCATCCTATACCCCATATTAATTGGAATTATTGTATACGGAATTATGATCGTAAGAATCGTAATGAATTATCAAAGTAAAGAAATCATTAGGGATATAGTAGAAGAAGCAAGGCATGAGCAGAAAACAGAGCAAATCTCCACTACTGCAGAGCTGCCTACTGGACTATCGCAGCAGAGAAAACAAATAGAAAAATAAACTTCAAACTCGAAATAGACACTAAAGGAAAGGAGGGGACTAGAAATAATCCAGTTATTATTTTTTTCTCTTCTTGTTGGAGTATTTCTGTTTGGAATGTATTTGCTTAGAACTGGACTGTACCAATTATCTGCGGAAACGATGAAAAATTGGCTGGTCCATCTTGCAGATACACCATGGAAGGGATTCCTTCTGGGCATCGTCATTACGGCCCTTTTACACAGCAGCTCAGCTGTCATGATTATTACCATCGGATTAGTTGCAGCGAGAATTCTGACGTTTACCCAATCTATTGGAATTATTCTTGGGACAAATGTTGGAACAACCATCACAGCAGAAATCATCACTTTTAATATTGAGTCCTCCATTATCCCTCTAGCGATTATTGGTGCTATTCTATTTTTCATAAAACGGGCAAATTTCCGTAATACTGGTCTTATACTCCTTGGCATATCAGCTGTTTTTGGCGCAATGTGGGGATTTGAAGCCTTAGCAATGCCGCTAAAGGATATGGCCTATATACAGGAACTACTCCTTGCTCTAGATAACAATCTTTTCTATGCAGTATTAGCTGGTGCCGTTCTCACTGCTATTATTCAATCAAGTACGGCGACTACCGGGATTATTATGGGTTTTTTATCAGCCGGTACGATGACCTTGGACACTGGAATTGCCATTATATTAGGAGCCAATATTGGTACATGCGTCGATGCATTATTGGCCTCTATTGGTTCTGGAAAAGAAGGAAAACTGACTGCTCTTGCACATACATGGCTGAATATTATTGGTGTTTTTGCCTTTTTCCCACTGATTGGACTACTAGCCAAAGTAGGTGAATCACTATCAGCCCAGCCGGATGTTCAACTTGCACATGTCAGTGTCATTTTTAATATCATCGTCTCACTGATTGTTCTCCCCTTTGCCGCTCCCTTCGGTAAAATAATTCTAAAACTACATGATCGAAGAAAAACACAAACCTAGTACCTTCTATTTATACTCCACCACCTCTATAAAAAGGGAAGCCGCAATTTTCTTTCCATTTTGTCCAAGTCTATTCCCACAGCATTGCATACTGTATCAATATAATATAATCATTCGGAAGGAGTAGATTTATTTGTCAAAAGCTCTACATTTAAATTTAAGAGTTGACTCCACTCAATATATCCCTCAAATTCGCCAAGTTCCAGGCTATGATTACATCCACATGGTACGTCAACCCAAATACATGATTGACATGACTTTGCTTAATGAAAAGGTTCAATATCTAAATGAAATATTCTCTCCAAAGGATTTTGTTAAGAAAAATAAAATTTCCCTTATTCATGCCCACCATGGCCAATTGGGCATTTTATTACTCCCTTTTAAAAGAAAGACAGGCCTCCCGTTAGTTACGAGTATTCGAGGCCGAGATGGAACATTAGCTGATCAGCCTGTTGGGTATTTGGATAGTATGAAAATGCTGTTTAAGGAGGGAGATGAATTCTATCCCGTTTGTCAATATTTAGCCGATAGAATAATCGCTTGGGGCTGTCCAGCGAAAAAGGTCAAGGTGCTTTATGGAGGAGTCGATTTAAGTAAATACCCTTACAGCCCGCCGCGAAGCACCGCAAAGACACAAAATATTTTATCTGTAGGCAGATTAGTCGAAAAAAAGGGTCACCATGTTTTAATGGAAGCCTTTCAAAAGTTTAAACAAAAATATCCTCAAGCGACCTTAACAATAATCGGTAGAGGGGAGCTTGAAGAAGAGCTTAGAGCTCTAGCAGAGCAGCTGAAGTTAGGGAGTTCGTTTCAGTTATTAAATCACCTTCCAAAGGACAAGGTTCGAGAGCATATGGAGAATGCCGATTTATTTGTTGCCGCCAGCATGGAGGCCGCTAATGGTGATGTGGAAGGAATTCCAAATACACTTAAGGAAGCGATGGCACTAGGTGTTCCTGTCGTCTCAACCACTCATGCAGGGATACCTGAGCTAGTCACTCATAAAAAGGAAGGCCTCCTCGTACAGGAAAATAATGTAGACGAGCTCGCAGCAGCCCTTGAACAGATGTTCACTAATAGAAAGTCATGGGAAAAATATACGCGTGCAGCACGCCTCAAAATTGAACAATCCTTTGATCAAGCAAAGCAGCTTCAATTACAGGCTCAATACTATAATCAATTGTTAGGAGGGAAGAAATAGATGGCGGATTTTAAATCAATTAAAGTCACTAAGGGTGAAAAGACGCTGCTAATAGATAATCCCACACCCTACCCATTAATCGGGGCAGGTACTCAAGGAGCCGTTTTTAAACTGTCTGAAAAGAAATGTGTAAAAATCTATTCAGACGAGCTACAGGCAAAAATGGAAGCAGAGGCCCTTAAAGCTGGACAAAAATTACCCTTTTTCCCTCGATTATATGAAACAGGTAGAAATTATGTCGTCATGGAGTATTTTAATGCACCAACACTAAAAGAGTACCTTCGAAATTGCACCTATATCCCTGAATCCATTGCAAAAAAGCTGCTTACGATTTTAAGCGAATTAAAAAAGGCAAAATTCACTATGATTGATGCTCCTCTCCGTCATATCTTCGTCCTAGATAATGAAGAATTAAAAATAGTTGATCACGTAAACGCCTTCAAAAGAATTCATCCAGTGCCATTAAAGCTACTACGAGATTTAAATATTATACTCTTAAAGGAATCCTTTTTAGCCTGGGTAGAGGTATTGGAGCCAACCACTTTTAAAATGTGGGAGAAGTATTTCCAAGAAAATGATTTAGACTATCGAAACATTCCCGTTACTTCCGGTGGTTCTGGAAAGGGTGTAAAGGTCGACAGCGCGGTTACACAGCCATTAATTGGAAAGGGCCATCAGGGAGCAGTATACCGTATTGCCGAGGATAAATGTGTGAAGATTTACGGCAGTATTGATCATTGCAAACAAGAAAAGGACGTCCTGTTAAAAAACAAAAAGCTGCCCTTTATCCCACAGGTATATGAAACTGGCCCCAATTATGTAGTCATGGAATATTTACTCGGCCCTAATTTAAACGCCTATCTAAAAAAACAACAGGAGCTTTCTGAGGATATTTCAAGACGGCTCCTCGACATCCTTACGCTGATGAAAAAAGCAGGCTTTAAGCAAATTGATGCTCCATTACGTCATATTTTTGTCACCAATGACGGCTTTAAAATGGTTGACCATGTGTATTCCTTCACCAGGCCCCAGGATCGCCCGCTTGAGCTCTTCCAAAACCTCCATGAAAGGGGCTTCTTAGACACCTTTCTCGAGCACGTTAAGCAAATGGATTCGAAGACACATGCAGAGTGGACAAAGCTGCCGATCCCGCTCACAGACGCAGAGATGACAGTATTGGAGGGACAGGCAGATAAAACAGCAGCAAAAAGCAAAAACGCAAACAGGAAAGCAAAGGACAAAGAAAAGAATAGTAATAAAAAGAGTCAGAGCAAGGAGAAAAAAGCCGCTTTAGCTATAAAAGAAAAGGATAAAAAGCAAGCGAAAAGGCAGAAGAAAAAAAAGTAACCTGAGGATACTCTTGAATCTTCAAATGAGACAAGTCCATCCTTTTACTTTAGAAAATCTTATAAAACCTTAAAACCACCTAAAACATTGCCATAGCAGCCTTCTAGGTGGTTCTTTTTCACCATACTTATTTATGTACGGCTCACAGTATATATCCTATCCGCAGTATTTTTGCAGCTATAACCCAATCACTTTCAGCTGCGTATACTATCCAAATGAGATTTAAGAAAGGGTTTATTATGGATAGTAATCTTAAAGCAATAATTGGTTCGTGGGAGCAAGCCCTAGGTACGCTTCTTTCTGCTATAAGCGACACTCCCTCTGCTAAAATTAATGAAACGATGCAAACCAATTTGTCATTATTAGGGAATGTAATGCAAGCAACAGGAAATGCTTTAGTTGCTGATAGCGAAAAGGAGATTACTTTAGGTAAGCTCGGAAACCAGATACAAGCTATTGGAAACTCTACCTCCATTACGGGAATCGTGATTCCGTTTAACGAAGAAGCAAAATCAGAGTTAAATATAAAAGGAAATTTACTTCAAGCTCTCGGAAGTGCAATGTCTTTACCCGATTTATTAAATAGTAAGAAAAGAACTATTGATGAACTATTGAATATTTATGGTTCAGTTCTTCAAATGATTGGAAACTCGCTACAAGCTATTGCAGGGAATATCGAGCAAACCGGGGGAAACGGGCAAACAATTAATTTTGTCGGCAGCTGGATTCAAACCATTGGTGCTTTTCTTCAAGCCATAGCACAAAGCAAAAATTAGCAAAAACTCCGCCTCTACTTATGGTAAAAGCTAACCAATCCTTTTAAAAAACATTCCCTGTTTTTATAATGTTTACTGTTACTTTTGGTTCTATCTTTACATTTTTATATTCCATTTTCCAATTGATTTTCTTCCATACTTCAGGGTAATAACTTGCTAGTTTCCTTCCGATTCCTAATGCATCACAATTTGCTTCTACAAGTGTGTCCGTGATTTCCTTTGCTTGTTTTGTTATGAAACCTCATCTATTTATGATACGGTTCATTCCGATTGATCCGAAATGCTCGATACACTTGCTCCAGCAAAATCAGTCGCATGAGCTGGTGTGGAAAGGTCATTTTCGAGAAGGAAAGTTTTTCATCTGCACGTTTTAATACTTCGTCGCTTAACCCTAGTGAACCACCAATGACAAAGGCAATCTTACTTTTACCGTATGTAGCTAGTTTATCAATAGAGTCCGCCAATTCTTCAGAGGACTTCATTTTCCCATCAATTGCTAGTGCAATCACATAAGTTTCTTGAGATAATTTAACTAGCAGTTTTTCACCCTCTTTGTTCTTTACTTGTTCCATCTCTGCAGCACTTAATACTTCAGGTGCCTTTTCATCAGGTATTTCAATCACTTCAACCCTCGCATAGCTCGATAATCGTTTTAAATATTCATCAATTCCTGCCTTTAAGTATTTTTCCTTTAGTTTTCCAACCGTTAAAATTGAGATATTCACATTTTACCCTCACTTTATAAACAAGCTATCCACAGAAGTTATCCACATATCCACATTTTATATCCACATCTTGTATGAGACCATCCGTTCCCTACAAGATATATCGTGGCAATTCGACACTATTCACACCCTGTTAATAACTATTTTAGCCATTTCCTGCGATTACTGACGAATATTTTAGTTATACACCTGTGGATGAACGCAGTCACGGGTTTATTATCGCTTTTTCATGTGGATAAACTCTCTTAAATATTCCATCACCCATCATATCATAGTCCACAAAAAAACAGGAAAGCTACTCGAGCCTTCCTGTCCAATTTCTACGATTAGTAGGTTTCACCAACCAAGGTTAACGTTGCTTCCTGTCTCTTTCCTTCACGATAATAGGTAACGCTCATCTGGTCACCAATCTGCTTTTCATTATAAAGATGCTTTCGTAATGAAATCACATCGGTGATGGTTTCTCCATCCATTTCAACAATTACATCTAGTTCCTGAAGGCCGGCTTTATCAGCTGGTGAGTTAGGAACGACTCTTTCAATCATTACGCCTTCTTTCACATCACGCGGCAGAATCAATGTTTCCTGCTGGTGATAAGAGGAGATTTCCGTTAAATTTCGAAGCTGAACACCCATTGCAGGTCTTCTAACCTCGCCATATTGCTCTAAGTCCTCAATAATAGGAATAGCCGAATTGATGGGGATGGAAAGTCCTATCCCTTCAACTGCCTCCTGAGCAATCTTCATTGAATTGATGCCGATAACCTGTCCGGCAATATTCACTAAGGCACCGCCGCTATTTCCAGGATTGATGGCAGCATCAGTTTGAAGGACCTCTACCTGCCAATCCTCCATACCATCCATATTTAAATCCACCGGAATCGTCCGCTCTAAGCCGGAAATAATTCCGCTTGTGACAGAACCCGAAAAGCCTAAACCGAGAGGATTACCAATCGCAATTACTGGCTCACCCGATTTTAAGGCATCTGAATCGCCAAACTCGGCAATTGTTTTAATATCATTGCCAGGGACTTCAATAACAGCCAGGTCCGTCCAAGGATCACTGCCCTTTATTTCTGCAGAAAGCTTTGTTCCATCTGATAAGGTAACCTCAAGTTGGTCAGCTCCTTCTACGACATGGTTATTCGTGACAATAAAGGCTCGATCGCCTGCCTTTTTGTAAATAACTCCTGAGCCTGTCCCAGCCTCCTGATTGGCATCTCCCTGCTGTGACCAAAAGCCTGCTGCTTGGATATTTGTGATTCCAACAACAGCGTCACCTGCCTTTTCAACAGCCTTTGTCACACCTGTTTCAACCTCCAGTGAAACATTTTGTGTAACTGTATTACCTTTATTACTATTTTCTTTTACTTCAACCTGGTTAGCTGGCTGTACAGAGTAGGGAAGAAGTCCATAATCAGATAAAGTTGGTACGGTTAAAGTAACAAGCAATGCTCCAACAACAGCACCTGCCAGACTAGAAAGAAAATAACCGCCCTTTCTTCCCTTTGGCTTCCTTACACGATGTTCGTCATCCTGGTCATAATAACCCACCGAGTCCACATCCTTTCTCCCGATATTTCTCTACTTTTTATTTTACCTATCTAACCAATATTATACTCGTCATGCTTTAAAAAACTAATGAAAAGGAATGACTGATCAAATTCGCCCGTCGAATTTGTGTCCGGATTTACTTAAGCTCGCTCGATAAACTACTTTTTATAATACTTTTAGCGGGGTAGGCGTCTTAGGATCTGTATCATAAAGGCTTACCTGTTCACCTACAATAATGCCCTTTGTCTCCAGGGTTTGCGTTACAGCCATACGTGCTAAATCCTTCATATTATTATCAAGACTTAAATGGGCAAGATAGATGCCCTTCGTCTGATCTCCAATGACATCACTCATCGCCAGCGCTGCATCTTCATTGGAGACGTGGCCAACATCACTTAATATTCTTCGTTTAATATTCCAGGGATAACGCCCCATCCGCAGCATACTGACGTCATGATTACTTTCAAATACATACGCATCTGCATTCGAAATCGTGCCCTTCATGCGGTCACTTACATATCCGGTATCAGTAATGATAACTAGCTTTTTACCCTCGTGATGGAAGACATAAAACATCGGTTCTGCTGCATCATGGGATACACCAAAGGATTCAATATCGACTGAACCAAAGCTTTTGACGGTTTCCATTCCAAAAATAAACTTCTGTTCGGTTGGAACTTCTCCAATTAAATGGTCCATTGCCTTCCATGTTTTCGCGTTTGCATAGATTGGCAGCTTATATTTACGAGCGAGGATTCCTACACCTTTTATATGGTCACTATGTTCATGTGTCACAAAAATCCCTGAAAGCTTACTAATATCACGACCAACTTGATCAAACAACGCCTCCATCTGCTTACCGCTAAAGCCGGCATCAACTAAAAAGGAATGATTGTCTGATTCGATAAAGGTCGCATTCCCCGTACTTCCGCTCGCAAGAATACTAAATTGTAACGCCATACTTTCTCACTCCACTATACTTTTGTCTTTTTCTTTTTCTTTTTCTTTTAATTCAACAATTTTCCCTTCAAAGGCACTGACAAATAACTTTTCTTTACCATCCACGACAAAACACCAAGCAGGATTCAATACTTGTGCTGACTCATCAACCAATGTATAGTACCCGAGCTCCACTTCTGTGATTGAGCTTTTCGGCTTTATAAAGTCATTTGAATATAGTGTCTCAATTGCCTTGATCGGTTGAATAATTTTTTCCGATTTTGAAAGCTTCACGATTTCTTCAAGATAGGTCTGCCTGTACGATTCAATTTCATTATTATCATTTAAATAAAAAATAAGCTTACCGTTATCATTTTCAAATAATGTCTTTCCTTCAAAATGCTGCGTATAAATGATCATCTTATCGTCATTGCTTTCTTCCCAGTAGCGATATTCATCACCATACAGGATATGGTTTTTAATAAAGCTGTTTAACTCGGATGGACCGAATTTATCTGATACCTTCAATGGTTCATTAAGTTCAGATTCTAATATCGTTCCGGCTGTAACCTTAGTGGTTTGATTTTTTAATGTACTATTATCCACTAAGTCCTCTTCCTTGAATTCCTTTGGTTTTGCTTTTAAATAATAATCCTCTACAAAGCTCTTCGGGAGGGTAACATATTCAATTTCATCAACCTTAAGCCGCTTTTCAATTGATTCTTCCACTTCCGGCTTTACCACTTCATATTGACTTTCATCCCATATTTTAAAGAATTCATACACTAAGTAAAGATCAAGAATCAGGAAGGAGATAATGAAAATGGTTTTGATTTTACTCCAATCCATGAGTTTCCCCTCCATGCTCTTTCGTATCAAGCGACTTCCAGATGCCATTATAATAGTAGTACCAGCAAGGCTCAAGGTCAATCAGCAGCGATTGGGCATTCATTTCCATGCTATAGCCGATTTTTATATCCTCCAGCAGATCAGAGTTAAACTGGTCTAAGCTCTCAATTTTCTCAAGGACAGCGGCCCCTGATTCCAGTGTCCGAGAAGAACTTGTTGTCAAAATATCAAAGTAAAAATTATTACGTTTATATCGGCTAATATCTGTATTGCCCCAAACTAGCTGAATTTTAGATATAGCAGGGGTATTTTCACTGAATATAGGATAGCCTTCCTGTCCATACAATCGAAAATTGACCGTTCTTAGTTCACTATCCATTCCAACAAATCGATACGAATCGGTCCAGCCTCCATGTCCATTCACAAAATCTATACTTCTCTTCAACATATCGCTTGTATTAATTTCTTTACTGCCAACCTCTGAAGGGTCTATATAAGTAATCAGATTACTGCTCGGATTAACTTTCATTAAGCTTGATGCATCTTTATACTCTACACCTGTGCTAGTATTATTTTTCTGAACAAGACTAGGGTCGTCGAAAAGTGCATTTTTAAACTTGTTAGAATCTAATTCGGCGGAGAGATGCTGGTAGCTGAATAATTCAATTTCTTCCTCAGGGAGATAAATTCTGTGCCCAGATGCTGTTTGATGCGGGAAATACTTACGATAGGCTTTCGAAGCTTCATAATAAGCTCCCTTAAAATCAGCAATAAATGTTAAAGTAACAATACTTCGATAGATTGTTTTGTCTTCCTGTGAAACGAAATAAACAACCCCATGCTCACGCTCGTCAATATTCAACGGAATAATGATTTGACTAAACTGGAAATTTGGTACATCTTTTTCCTTCACTCCGAGAACATTTTTATATACATTCATCATGATAGGGCTGGGGAATAGAATTTCCACTGCTTCTTGATTATCAGTAAGAGAATATATATCGATTGCCTCAAAACTAATACGCTCAAATCCACTATAATTCCAAGTGCTTATTTCATTAATCATTTGATCCACATTATCTTCTGTAAGAGTTCCATAAAAGGCCCCAGCAGAATGAAAGATAATTTGCTCAGGCTTCACGATTTCCTTGATTGTTTTCTTGGGACTAAAGCTCACCTCTTGAACCGTTTCACCATTCCCTAACTCTTCATAATTCGGCTGATACGTCCAGAGGCTCCAGGTTAACAGCAAGCTCAATCCAACAAGAATGGTTAAGATGATGGATTTAATACTTTCATATGTCAACTCCAATCATCCTCCTCGTCCTCGTACTTTTCATAGGGCAGACTAAAGAATATCGTTGTTCCTTTTCCTTCAATACTTCTAGCCCAAATATGACCGTCATGGGCCTCAACCATTTCCTTAGCTATGGCTAATCCCAGTCCGGTGCCACCCAATTTTCTGGAGCGCGCTCTATCGACGCGATAGAAACGGCCAAAGATTTTATTCACGTTTCCTTTCGGGATTCCCACACCCTGGTCGGTAACACTCACAACAATTAGATCATCCTGTTCCTTAATCCTAAAGGTAACTTTTCCTCCCTCGGGTGAGTACTTTAATGCATTAGAAATAATATTATCAATGACCTGTGTCAACTTATCAGCATCTATTTCCAGCAATACAGGCTTGTCAGGAAGCTTTCTTTCAAAAGAAACGGTTTGATCCTTTGTCAGCTCAAACCGGTCAATAATCCGGTTGAAAAACATCACAAAGTCAACCCATTCCCTTGACAGCTTATAATCCTTGCTATCCATTTTCGAGAGCTGTAATAAATCATTGACAAGGCGAATCATCCGCTCTGTTTCATTTTGAGCTACATTTAGAAAATTCGGTGCAATCTCTTTATCCTGCCATGCCCCATCCGACAGGGCTTCCAAATAGCTCCTCATCGTTGTTAATGGCGTCCTCAGTTCATGAGACACATTCGCAACAAACTCCCGACGCTCCATTTCAATCTTTTCCTGATCCGTAATATCATGTAAAACTGTTATAAGACCATTTACAAAACCCGTTTCCTTTTGAATAACTGAAAAATTTGCACGCAGAATATACGGACTCCCATCCGTACTATAATCCAAAATGACAGAATCCTTTTCTGAAACCAGTTCGTCAAAGGTATATTCATTTTCAAGGTCAAGAAGTGAAACAATCGGAGTAGAAAGCACCGTTTCACGTGAAACGTTCAACATCAAGGCAGCCTGATCATTAATCAGGATTACGCGTCCCCTTCTGTCTGTAGCGATTACCCCATCTGTCATATACGAAAGAACGGATGATAGCTTTCGCCGTTCACTCTCAGTCGAGCTTTGGGCCTCCTGAAGCTTTTTCGTTAAATTATTAAAGGCAAATGCCAACTGACCAATTTCATCATTGCCATAGACCTTTACCTTCCGGGAATAGTTCCCCTTAGAAAGCGCTATGGCTTGCCGCCTCATATCGGATATCGGCTTGGTAATCGCTCTTGCGAGTAAAAAGCCTAATACAACTGTAATCACCAGTGCAATAACCGTACCCGTGATAAAGATTTGATTAATTTGCTTCATTTGTACAAAGACATTTTCGATTTTGGCAACAAAGTATATGGCTCCCACGACCTCATCATTTGCCATAACAGGACTTGTTAAGACCCATATCCGTTTGCCAGTATTTCTGTCTATCATTTCCCGTTCATCTTTCTGGGATGTTGCCAATACTCTTAGTATCCTTGTTTCCGTTGTTTTTTGTCCGACAATTTCCTGATTATCAAGGTCAGAGGTACCAAGAATTCGACGTGATTTCCCGTCGATAACTCTAACCTCAATAATATCTGAGGAAGACCGATAATCACCCAGTATATTTTTAATACTGGTTTCTAATGGTACTTCCTCTTCCTCCGGTTCTGTCTCCTTCGTCAACAACTCTTCAATATAATAATTAAGCAGCTTTTCCTTATCCTCTATAGATGTTGTAAAGTTTTCCTTTAAGGTTGATTCTAACTGTCTGACAAAATAAACACCTATGACCTGCATAGCAATAATGATGAGCAGCATATAAATAAGGACCGTTTTGTGCTGAACAGATTGAAAAAAACCAACTTTTCTCATAAAGTCTTATGACTCCTGCTCAGGGTTTCGAAGATAATAGCCGACTCCTCTTCTCGTTACAATCCAAAGCGGGTGACTTGGGTTATCCTCGATTTTTTCCCTCAAGCGTCTAACGGTTACATCTACAGTCCGCACATCCCCAAAATAGTCATAGCCCCAAACCGTCTGTAATAAATGCTCCCTCGTCATAACCTGTCCAATATGCTGAGCTAAATAGTGCAGCAGTTCAAATTCACGATGTGTAAGCTCGATCGTTTCACCACGTTTTGACACAATATATGCATCTGGGTGAATCGTTAACGAGCCGATTGCTATCTCATTTCGTTCTTCTTCCTCAGATACAGCTGCAACGGCCTGATGTCGTCTCAAATTAGCCTTTACACGAGCAATTAACTCTCTCGTACTAAAGGGCTTTGTGATATAATCATCTGCACCCAATTCAAGTCCCAGTACTTTATCAATTTCTGAATCCTTAGCTGTAAGCATAATAATCGGCATTTCATATTTTTTACGAATTTCTCGGCACACTTCCATCCCGTCCAGCTGTGGAAGCATAATATCAAGCAGCACTAAGTCAGGTATGATTGTATCAACCATCTCCAATGCCTCATGACCATCGTATGCACAGGTTACTTCATACCCTTCCTTCACTAAATTAAACTGTAATATATCTGCAATGGGCTTCTCATCATCAACAACAAGAATTTTCTTATTCATACTTTTCTATCGTTCCTTTCGATTTCATATCCATCATTTCCTCATAACAATAAAAGTTATGAATAATAGTAACATTCTACATATGTTTCCTAGTTTACTTTATCATTTTATCCCTCGATATTCACGTTTTTCAATAGAGCCCTACAACCATATTACAAAATGATGACAAAAAATAAAGTATGGCACGGTTTTATTATGTTTCATATAACAGAATAAAAGCCTCTATTTCTAACCGATAGATTAAATTTATGTAACAAAAAGGAGTATGACATAATCATACTCCTTTTTGTTACATAGTGGCTCAGGACGGAATCGAACCGCCGACACATGGATTTTCAGTCCATTGCTCTACCGACTGAGCTACTGAGCCATATGAAATTATAATATTTTACATAAATGGCGGTCCGGACGGGACTCGAACCCGCGACCTCCTGCGTGACAGGCAGGCATTCTAACCAACTGAACTACCGGACCAGATTTTATTTAGAAATCGCTTGAAACGCCAATTGGCGCTTCCGCTTTCTAAATGACCCCTACGGGATTCGAACCCGTGTTACCGCCGTGAAAGGGCGGTGTCTTAACCGCTTGACCAAGGGGCCATTAACAAATGGTGAGCCATGAAGGACTCGAACCTTCGACCCTCTGATTAAAAGTCAGATGCTCTACCGACTGAGCTAATGGCTCTAACTAGAATATCTGTCGTTCGTGACGACGCTTTTTATAATATCATAGAAAAATAGTATAATGCAACCATTTATTAAAGTTTTTACCTAAAGTTTTATCTAAATAATAAAAAGGGGGGAGATGCCAAATAGCTTCTCCCCCTGAAACAATCCGATTCTAATGCTTCGCGCTTTACTTTATTAAGCTTGGCGCCATGGGCTACGGATTACGTTTGTTTGTGTACGGTCAGGACCAACAGAGAACGTCGTAAGCGGAATACCTGTTAATTGTGACACACGCTCAACATAATGACGGGCATTTTCTGGAAGTTCGTCAAGTGAACGGCAGCCAGTTATATCTTCTTTCCAGCCAGGTAGCTCTTCGTATACAGGCTCACAGGCCTCAAGCACCTTTAGGCTTGCAGGGAATTCTTCAATAACTTCCCCATTGTAGCGATAGGCCACACAAATTTTCAACGTCTCAATCCCAGATAATACATCAATAGAGTTAAGTGATAGGTCAGTCAATCCGCTAACACGGCGTGCATGACGAACAACGACACTGTCAAACCAGCCCACACGGCGCGGACGGCCTGTTGTTGTTCCATACTCACGACCAACTTCACGAATTTGATTGCCGATTTCATCATTTAATTCAGTAGGGAAGGGACCGTCACCAACACGGCTTGTATAGGCCTTACATACACCAACCACATGTGTGATTTTCGATGGTCCTACACCAGAACCAATTGTCACTCCACCTGCAACCGGGTTAGAGGATGTAACAAATGGATATGTACCTTGGTCAATGTCCAGCATCACACCCTGTGCACCTTCAAATAGTACACGGCGACCTTCGTCCAAAGCATCATTTAAGACAACAGATGTATCACAAACATATTGTTTCACCTGCTGGCCATATTCATAATATTCATCTAAGATTTCTTCAATCTTAAAGCCTTCTGTTTCATAAAACTTTTCTAGCATCCGGTTTTTCTCTTTTAAATTTTGCGCAAGCTTTTCCTCGAAAACTTCACGATCAAGAAGGTCAGCAATTCGGATTCCTGTTCTGGCTGCTTTATCCATGTAAGCAGGTCCGATTCCTTTCTTCGTTGTACCAATTTTATTGGCACCTTTCCGCTCCTCTTCCACTTCATCCAAGCGGATATGATAAGGTAAAATGACATGGGCACGGTTACTAATACGAAGATTATCCGTTGAGACCCCTTTATCATGTAAGTAAGCTAATTCCTGTACTAATGCCTTAGGGTCTACAACCATTCCATTTCCGATTACACTAATCTTATCCTTGTAAAAAATTCCTGATGGAATTAAATGAAGCTTGTACGTCTCGCCATTAAACTTAATGGTATGCCCGGCATTATTTCCGCCTTGATAACGGGCAATCACTTCTGCGTTTTCTGACAGGAAGTCCGTGATTTTCCCTTTTCCCTCGTCTCCCCATTGTGTACCAACAACTACTACTGATGACATGTAAAAAAGCACCTCCAAAGGTTACGGTCATATTTTTAATTAAAAGTATACGGTTTCAACATGATACAGTGTCCTGCCTCGACGCACAGATTATGCTAGTCAATACCATAACCTCCCCGAGGACCCAAGACAAATAAATGTTATAATCATCAAACAACTTATAGTTTACCAATGATTGTTCCTAAAATCAACAAAACCCGAACATTTTATAATAACTATAATAATATGTTCGTAAAAACATAATATTACCCTTTTTCCAATTTATAGATTAATAGACAAAAAAAGACCTGAAAGCGAGGTGCGCTACAGGTCTTGATTTTACTTAGTCTATCCTTATGCACCAGGCGGAGCGCCTGTATCATCAAACCGCCGCTCGAGATTGACGAATTTATTGTACTCTTTAACAAAGGCCAGAGAAACCGTTCCTGTAGGACCATTACGCTGCTTGGCAATAATGATTTCAATGATATTCTTATTCTCAGATTCTTTGTCATAGTAATCATCACGGTATAAAAAGGCAACAATATCGGCATCCTGCTCAATACTTCCTGATTCACGGATATCTGACATCATCGGACGCTTGTCCTGACGCTGCTCCACACCACGGGAAAGCTGTGACAGGGCAATAACAGGCACCTGCAGCTCACGGGCAAGACCTTTTAAAGAACGGGAAATTTCCGATACCTCTTGCTGACGGTTTTCGCCGGAACGGCCGCTTCCTAGAATTAACTGCAGGTAGTCAATTAGAATCATGCCAAGTCCATGCTCCTGCTTTAAACGGCGGCATTTCGCTCGGATATCCTGCACTCTAACCCCTGGTGTATCATCAATGAAAATCCCCGCATTGGATAGGCTACCCATAGCCATTGTCAGCTTACCCCAGTCTTCATCAGTCAATGCTCCCGTTCTTAATCTCTGGGCGTCTATATTCCCTTCAGCACAAAGCAAACGCATAACAAGCTGTTCCGCACCCATCTCCAAACTGAAGATAGCAACATTTTCACCCGTTTTTGTTGCAACGCTCTGTGAAATATTTAACGCGAAGGCTGTCTTACCAACGGAAGGACGAGCTCCTACAATAATTAAGTCATTTCGCTGAAAACCTGCTGTCATTTTATCAAGCTCTGTGAACCCAGTAGCAATACCAGTAATTTCGCCTGCACTATTATGCATCTGCTCAATATTGTCGTAGGTACGAACTAAAACATCCTTAATATCGTGAAAGGCACCTGAATTTTTTCTTTGTGAAACAGCTAAAATATCTTTCTCCGCTTCACTTAACAATACATCTACTTCATCCTCACGCGTATAGCCTTCCTGGGCAATATTTGTGGCTGTTCGAATCAATCTACGTAGAATCGATTTTTCTTCAACGATTTTCGCATAGTACTCAATATTTGCAGCTGTCGGTACAGAACCGGCTAGTTCACTCAAATAACTAAATCCGCCAACGTCCTCTAATAGCTTCTTTGCAGCAAGCTCTTCTGTAATTGTAATTAAATCAACAGCTTCTCCTTTGTCATTCAAAGAAAGCATTGCATCAAAAATCCGTTGATGAGCGCCACGGTAAAAATCCTCTGGAATCAAAATCTCGGATGCCAACGTAAGTGATGACGGCTCAAGAAAAATAGCCCCTAGTACTGCCTGCTCAGCCTCCATATTTTGAGGAGGAAGACGATCCGCCACTAATTCACTCATTCATTAACCCCCATTTCGAAAAGCACATGATGAACTTTTCTAGTTTACTATCTATTTTCTAGTTTACTATCTATATGATGATAAAACTTAATCTATAATCAAATTCGCTCGTCGAATTTGCGTCCGGATTTTTATCGTAATCTATCATTAGTTTTTTTTCACAATATAAAAAAGCACCCTTAGTTCAATTAATCCTGCACATCATACGAGATAAATTCTAATCGTCATGATCTACCAATCATTGTGGCTAAAGGGAGCCTGTATAAAGGTCTTTTAGTTAGGATGATTTAAAGAAATGTGACCAGAAGACTGATCACATCCCTGATACTTTTCTATTGTAACATGTTTTAATTAGAATGGAACTTCCAAAATAAGTATAATAGGCAGAATTTATACGATTATTAAGCTTCCTTTACATGGACATTTAATGTAGCTGTTACTTCAGTATGAAGCTTTACAGGCACCTTCGTATATCCTAACGAGCGAATGGCATCCTCTAGCTCGATTTTGCGCTTATCGATTTTAATTCCATGCTTTTTCTGTAGTTGTTCTGCAATCTGCTTGCTTGTAATAGAGCCAAATAAACGACCGCCTTCACCAGACTTTGCAGATAATTCTACGGTGATTTCGTCAACCTTTGCTTTTAACCTTTTAGCTTCCTCCAGTTCTTCGGCCGCAAGCTTTTCTTCCTTTTTCTTTTGGGCATTTAGACTGCTAACATTAGCTGAGTTTGCTTCAACAGCCAAACCCTGCTTTAATAGAAAGTTATGTGCATAGCCATCGGCTACATTTTTTACTTCACCTTTTTTGCCTTTACCTTTTACATCCTTAAGAAAAATTACTTTCATTCTTTCGTTCTCCCTTCGAAATATTCATCAATTGCCTGTCTAAGACGCTGCTCAGCCTCTTCAATCGAGATACCGGTTAACTGAGTGGCAGCATTTGTTAAATGGCCGCCTCCATTCAGTGCCTCCATAATGATTTGGACATTGATTTCCCCTAAGGAACGAGCACTAATGCCAATCATGTTTTCTGAACGCTTGGAAAGGACGAAGGATGCCTTCACTCCATCCATTGATAGCAGAGTATCTGCGGTTTGAGCAAGCAGCACCTGATTATAAATTTCATCCTCATTACCTGCAGCGATAGCAATCCCTTCATGGTAATAGGTGACAGACTCAATAAGCTTCGCTCTTCTTACATACGTATCGATATCTTCCTTTAAGAACCGCTGCACTAACACGGTATCCGCCCCATGGGCCCGCAAATAGGAGGCAGCGTCAAAGGTCCTTGAACCCGTTCTTAACGTAAAGCTTTTCGTATCGACAATAATTCCTGCCAATAAGGCCGTTGCTTCCAGCATTTCAATTTTACTGTTCTTCGGCTGATATTCAAGTAATTCCGTCACAAGCTCTGACGTCGAGGAAGCATAAGGCTCCATATACACAAGCAGGGGATGGCTAATAAATTCTTCCCCGCGACGGTGATGGTCAATCACGACAGTATGGTCAATCTTAGATAATAGTCGTTCTTCAATAACCAAGGAAGGCTTATGTGTATCCACAATGACTAATAGTGTATCTTCTGTCGCAATTTCCAACGCCTGCTCAGAAGTAATAAATCGGGAAAATAAACCTTCATGTTTCTGAATTTCCTCCATTAATCTTCTGACACCGGTATCAATTTCATTAAAATTAACAACGACGTAGCCCTCACGCTGGTTCATTTGCGCGACCTTTAAAATACCAATTGATGCACCGATAGCATCCATATCAGGATACTTATGCCCCATGATAATGACCTTTTCGCTTTCAACCACTAATTCCTTCAAGGCATGGGAGATAACGCGGGCTCGGACTCTAGTTCTTTTTTCAACCGGATTGGACTTACCGCCGAAAAACTTCACCTTGCCGTTCGATTGTTTAATGGCTACCTGGTCTCCACCTCTTCCGAGCGCGAGATCAAGGCTTGATTGTGCTAGGGCGCCAAGCTCCGGTAGGGAGGAGACCCCAGTTCCAACCCCAATACTCAAGGTCAGTCCGACATTCTGCTTCGCTGTAGCATCTCGCACATCATCCAATATCGTAAATTTACCCTTTTCAAGATCCTGAAGAATGGACTCATTAAAGACGGCAATATAGCGGTCAGAAGATACCCTTTTAATAAAGACACCGTTTACTTGAGCCCATTGATTCAGAATGGAGGTAACCAGATTATTGAGGCTGCTTCTAGTAGGGTCATCCATTCCTTGTGTAACATCATCATAATTATCAAGGAATATAACCGCAATGACCGTTCGTTCATCCTCATACAGCTTTTCAATTTCAGCCTGCTCCGTGACATCTAGAAAATAGAGAAGCTTCTCATCACGCTTATGTATCACACGGAACTTTCGATCGTGAAGTGTAATAATTTCAGTCTCGACCTCTTGCTTTATTAACGGCACAATCGATTCTGCGACATCATACAATGACCTTCCGATTAGCGTATCCTCAGAGAAAGAGGATGAGATAAATGGATTCGTCCATTCAATATAATAATCATCATTAATCAGCATAATCCCAATTGGCATTTCCATTAATGCTTCTTCTCCGACCTTCTTAACACGGTAAGAAAGGGTTGAGATATATTCTTCTATTTCTCTCTTCTCGCGATTATCAACATAGAGGATGAAAAAAAAGAAGGGAGCAGATAGGAAAAAGCCAGCAGCACCAAACAGCCAATTAAAATATGCTAATATCCCTAGAAGCACCACTGTTATACCCATCAATCCATATAAAAGATAACGAATGGATCGCTTTTTTAAGTTTAAAGGCATGATTTCAGCTCCTGAACAGTAGTGTTTAGTTAGTTATTTAATCATTCTTTTTCTTAAATCAAATCCTAAATCAATTATACCTAAAATCCAAACAATATAAAGAAGAAACGGCATGATGAATACCAGGACGGTAACAATGACCGGCAGGGCTTTTGGCCACTCCTTTAAGTGACTGAAATACCAGATAAATGCTAATCCTTGAATGACCATTAATAATTGTAGTACAAATAGGATATTTGTTAAAGCTATATGGATGTAGCCACCTGCATCGGTTTGAAGAAACAAGGAAGCCACTAGTGCGAATAAAAAATAATAAAGGAGACTCTTCGGAAGCGTCAGCTCTCTAAACGACCTCCATTCACCAATATTTACCCCAAATCTTTTGATAATTGGAAAACTAACCAATTGGATTAGGAATACCGTCCCCAATGATATCATGACAAACAAGCTTGGAACGAGTGACTGAAGCAATTCAATTCCTGCATTTAGCTGTTCAAGGAGAACCGCATTTTGCTCCTGCCCGAGTGCACTCAATATACTCATGGACTGATCAACAGATTCTCTAACTAAATCTACGCTCTGCTCAATAATATCAATTTTAAAAAAGGCGACAGCCACTGCGTACTGGGCGACTAGGTTCAGCAGAAAGGTAATGGTACCCGCAAGAAATACAGCTGCTCTTCCTTTTTGATTGCGTACAAAATCACCCATGACGAGACCGGTTAACCCGTAAGCCAAGGTTAGTGGAATCGCTAAAAGAGTGCCGACAATCAGTGAAAGAAAGGTCGCAGCGACTATAAAGACAAGCGAAGACTGCCGATTATGCTTAGCGGCGAACATAATGAATGGTAGAGAAAGGAATAGATTTACGAATGCACCAAGAATCGGTACATAAATCGTAATAAGCAGCATAACAGTATATGCAGCTAATAAAATAGCTCCCTCTGTCAGCTTATGTACATTTTTCAATTTTACACCCCTTACTGAGGAATACGTTCTTCTTTATTACTTCATTTTATCGACTATTAGCAGGATGTTCAACCATGCTACTCATGGAGCAGAAAGAGCAGCGGAACAACCTGTGAACAAAACAAAAAAGGACACCATACAGATGTCCTTTTAATGAAGAGGAGCTAACAAAGCTACCTCACTTTAGTTATTATTCACCAGATACGTATGGTAACAATGCCATTGTACGAGCACGTTTGATAGCAGTTGTTAATTTACGTTGGTATTTAGCGCTTGTACCAGTCACACGACGAGGTAAAATTTTACCGCGTTCAGAGATGAATTTTTTTAGTAAATCTACATCTTTATAGTCGATGTGAGTGATACCATTTGCTGTGAAATAGCAAACCTTACGACGTTTTGCACGTCCGCCTCTGCGTCCACCCATTGCCATAGTTCATTCACTCCTTTACAAATTTTTTATCACGTTCAGAAAGCTAAACACTTAGAATGGAAGATCATCGTCAGAAATATCAATTTGACCATCCTGAGCAAATGGATCTTCATCTATACGAGTATAGCCTTGGTTATTAGGTTTATTTGGTTGTTGGCGCTGCTGATTCTGATTGTTGTTTCCATATCCGTAATCCTGCGGACCACCGCCAAAGCCGGCGTTACCAAAGTCGCCTCTGTTACCGCCGCCACCGGAACCACCTTTAGGCTCAAGAAATTGTACACTTTCAGCTACAATCTCTGTAACATAAACGCGTTTGCCATCTTGTCCCTCATAATTTCGTGTTTGGATACGTCCATCCACACCGGCAAGACTACCTTTTTTCAAGAAGTTTGCCACGTTTTCAGCCTGTTTACGCCAAACAACGCAATTAATAAAGTCTGCTTCCCGTTCACCTTGTTGATTTGAAAATGTACGATTCACAGCCAACGTAAAGGTAGCAACAGCTACACCACTTGGCGTATAACGCAGCTCAGGGTCCTTCGTTAAACGGCCAACAAGAACAACACGATTTAACATCAGAATCAACTCCTTCAACGGCTATTTGTTTCACGGTGAAACAAATGATTTTTTAAAATTTATGTTAAGCTTACTTTTCGTTTTTAACAACAATATGACGAATGATGTCTTCGTTGATTTTAGCTAGACGGCTGAATTCTTCAACTGCAGCTGGCTCAGCGTTAACATTGATTAGTTGGTAGTATCCGTCACGGAAATCATTGATTTCATATGCAAGACGACGTTTACCCCAATCCTTTGCTTCGGCAATTTCCGCGCCATTATCAGTTAAGATTGTGTTAAAACGCTCAACTAGAGCCTTTTTAGCTTCATCTTCAATATTTGGGCGGATGATGTACATTACTTCGTACTTTCTCATCACGTTCACCTCCTTTTGGTCTAAGCGGCCCACAAAAGGGCAAGGAGCAATTAATTAATTACTCACAGAATAAGATTATAGCATAGCAGAAAATGAAAAGCAATGTCGAAATAAAAATTGAAAAGGCGCCAGGCAGCACCCAGAAATTGGGTGGTGCCTGGCACCTTACCGAATTATACATTAAAACGGAAGTGCATAACGTCTCCGTCTTTTACTACATAATCCTTACCTTCAAGGCGTACTTTACCAGCCTCTTTTGCAGCAACCATATTTCCTGCTGCTAATAGGTCTTCATAGGAAACTGTTTCAGCACGGATAAAGCCTTTTTCAAAGTCGGAGTGAATGACACCAGCACATTGTGGAGCCTTCATTCCTGTACGGAATGTCCACGCACGAACCTCCTGAACACCTGCTGTAAAATACGTAGCAAGTCCTAATAGGCTATAAGCTGCTCTAATCAGCTGGTCAAGACCTGATTCAGCAATTCCAAGCTCTGAAAGGAACATTTCCTTTTCCTCTCCTTCAAGCTCAGAGATTTCCTCCTCAATCTTCGCGCAGATAACAATAACCTCAGCCTCTTCTTTGGCTGCATATTCCTTTACCATTTGCACATAAGGATTCTCTGATGGATCTGCTACATCATCTTCACCTACATTGGCTACATAAAGAACAGGCTTAATCGTCAGAAGGTGAAGAGCCTTGACATACTTTTGCTCTTCCTCGGTAAATTCTACTGTTCTCGCCGGCTTGTCCGCTTCAAAGGCTTCCTTCAGCTTTTGCAGGGCTTCAAACTCAATAACAGCATCCTTATCTTTTTGTTTCGCTAACTTTTCAACACGGCCTATCCGTTTTTCAACTGATTCAAGGTCCGCTAAAATCAATTCAAGATTAATGACTTCAATATCATCAATTGGATTTACTTTACCGGATACATGGGTAATATTCTCATCCTCAAAGCAGCGAACCACCTGACAAATGGCGTCCACTTCACGGATATGGGAAAGGAATTTATTCCCTAACCCTTCACCCTTACTTGCACCCTTAACAATCCCGGCAATATCGGTAAATTCAAAGGTCGTTGGTACGGTCTTTTTCGGTTGAACTAGTTCTGTTAAATTATTAAGCCTGTGGTCAGGCACCTCTACAACCCCTACATTCGGGTCAATCGTACAAAACGGGTAGTTCGCAGACTCCGCCCCCGCCTGTGTGATTGCATTAAATAATGTAGACTTTCCGACGTTCGGCAATCCTACTATTCCAGCTGTTAAAGCCATCCTCGTCACTCCTCAAACTTAGTCAATCAATCGTACATGCTCTATTTTCATGTTAGTATCATTCGTTTTTTCCAATAAAAAGAAATACAAACCTCACACAATTATAGAGAGTTATTCTGAAAAGCGCAAGGTGCCCGTTCATTGACGCCCTGCGCTAGACATTTAAAAGGCCTATATTTTATTCGGTCTCTTCCACATGCTTTACAAGGATTTTTTTCATTTTTCGGGCAAACTCTTTTCTTGGAATCAGCACACTGTGTGAGCAGCCTTCACATTTAATCCGTATGTCCATCCCTAATCTGATGATCTTCCAGCGGTTCGTTCCACAAGGATGGGCCTTTTTCATTTCCACAACATCATTTAAACCAAATTCCTTTGTTTCCATTTAAGTTACCTCCATTCCGCTAAACCCCTTGTTTTAATGCAGGCTCATGCTCCTGTCTGGAATACATGACAAGCCTTGGATAAGGGATTTCAATTCCTTGTTTATCAAGACAAAGCTTAATTTCCTTTCTTAATTCCCTCGCTATCGGGAAATGCCTCATTGGGGTGGTTTCAGCAGTAACCCGCAGTAGCACCTCTGATGCACCAAGGCTTTGCACACCGAGTAATTGAGGCTCTGAAACAATATCCTCATATTTATCCATCATCGTGCTAAGAAGCGCCCGAATCACCTCTTCGACTCTTTTAATATCTTCTTCATAGGAAATACTGATGTCAACAACCGCCACACTATTATGCATGGAGAAATTCGTTACCTCGATGATACTCCCATTCGGTAAGATATGAAGTTCTCCTGTCCATTGTTTAATTTTGGTTGTTCTTAAGCCAATCTCCTCAACAGTCCCTTCAAACTGACCGATTCGAACATGATCTCCAACAGAGAACTGATCCTCGAAGATGATAAAAAATCCTGTGATGATATCCTTTACAAGGCTTTGGGCGCCAAATCCCACTGCAAGACCTACAATACCAGCCCCGGCCAAGAGCGCTCCAACATCAATCGTCAAGGTTGATAGTATCATTAGTATAGCAATGAAATAAATAACGTACGTTAATACATTCTGTAGCAGCTTTAAAAGCGTTGCTTCTCTGCGCTCAGAAATTCTCAGAGGCGAATGCCTTCTAGCCGCGAAAATATTTTGAATCGCCAGCTTACCGAGTCGAACAACAATCATACTGATTAGCAGAATACCTAGAATCTTTAAACATCCCTCACCAATACTAATCCAAGCATCCTCGTTAGCCATTTTTTCCAAAATATTCCGTATTATCTTTGCGAAATAATCCATCTTTTCACCCTAAATATGTTTATTCTTGATAAAACAATTTCATTTTAACAACTATCCTTTTATCTTTGAAGTAGAAAATCATGACCTTCTAAATTTAGGTTTCCTTTAATGATAAGTTTTCCCAATTCTAAATGAAAAATTAAAGTAGCAAATATATGTATAGATAATGATATATTTCCGTATACTAATAGAAAACGAAATAATTTATTAGCCGTATTAAAGTACAATGTTGATTATCCAGCAGGTTGATTGTAGTGGAAGGCACGCAGACTCCCGCGGGAGAAGCGAGGCAGACGAGATCCCGCAGACACACAGTGTCGAGGAGGCTCGGCGGTCGCCCGCAGGAAAGCGAAGTGCCTGGTACGAAATCAACACTGATGTTTAACAGAGCCGATTTATTAAAAGATATATAAATAATACCTCATCGATAGATTATCCATTATAATCTCCATTACTTTATCCACAATAGATTCCAGCTATTTCACCAGTTTTCAAACAGGGGGAGAGTGCATGTTGAATTATAAAAGTAGCATTTTTAATAAAGTAAAAAATGAAGCAGCGAGAGTGAACCATAATGAGCAGGATGCAGCAGACAAGGTGGCAAAGGAGCTATTTGCGCTAATGCCAACATCCCTAAGCAATAGACCGATTGTCTTTGTCTGCATCGGAACAGACCGTTCAACCGGTGACTCATTAGGTCCACTAATTGGCACTTTACTCCAAGAAAGAGCACCCCAATCCTTTCACGTCTATGGTACTTTAGAAAATCCGATACATGCCTTAAACTTAGCTGAGAAATTAACAGAAATTAAAACAAAGCATCTAAACCCGTTTATTATTGGCATTGACGCCTGCTTAGGAAGACTTAAAAGTGTCGGTGTTATTCAAATTGGCTCTGGTCCAGTCAAGCCTGGGTCAGGCGTAAATAAGGATCTTCCTGCTGTTGGTGACATCCATATTACAGGCATTGTCAACGTTAGTGGGTTTATGGAATACTTTGTACTACAAAACACTAGACTGCATCTTGTCATGGAAATGGCTAGGACCATTGCCGATGGTATTTACCACACAAGCAAGCTTTATGAACCAAGCTATTTCTCCAAGCTAAAATGGCAAATAGGCCAAGAGCAGGAACAAACTCCATAAGCTCTGGTGCCAGGCACCACAAAAAGACAGTTAGATGGCATTTGTCCATCTGTGGTGCCTGACACCAACTAGAATGAAAATAGATACATTCCTGTTACAATGATTGCAGTCACTAGTATACCAGGTAGTAAATTGGCTACTCGAATTTTTGTTAATCCTGTCACATTTAAGCCAATGGCAATAATCATGACTCCACCGGTTGCTGTCATTTCAAGAATAAATTGATCCATTAAGGCCGCAGGAACTAAGCGGTCAATTTGAGTGGCAAATAAGGCAATAAGTCCCTGATATAAAAAGACAGGAATAGCAGAAAAGATAACCCCAATACCCAAGGTTGTCGTTAAAACAAACGCCGTAATGCCATCAAGAATTCCCTTTGTATACAGGACTGCATGATCGCCGCGAATTCCGCTGTCCAATGCCCCGAGAATACTCATAGCACCTATGACAAAAATTAAGGTAGCTGTAACAAACCCTTGGGCAACACTCCCCTTTGCCTTAGCACCTAATTTATTTTCCAACCATACACCCAAATTATTTAATCTATCCTCCAGCCTGAGTAATTCGCCCATCATCGTACCAAATGCTAGACTCAGGATGACAATTAAGAAATTTTCACTTTTCAACCCCATTTGCAGTCCTAATACCATAACGGCTAGACCCATGGCATACATAATAGTCGTTTTCATCTGTTCCGGAATCCGATTTAGAACCTTACCGATAATTGACCCCACAATAATTAACAAACTATTCACTGCCGTCCCTAAAATAAACATCACTTTCACCTCATAAGAAGAAGGGAGATACATCTCCCTATTTGTTATTATGCTATTTAGTCAGCTCAATTCAAAAAAATAAACCATCCAGTTTTGATGGTTTAATTCATTTATCTCGACTCTAGCATTTCTAATATGCGTTCGAGATCCTCGCTAGAGAAAAATTCAATTTCAATTTTCCCCTTATCTTTGTTTTTGGTTTGCTTAATATGAACACTTGTCCCAAATCGTTCCCGTAAGGTGGATTCCTGTGCTTGAATAAAAACGTCCTTCTCTGCGACTGGCTTCTTTGTTTCACGTGGAACAGGATTATTTAACTGCTGGATTAACTGCTCTAATTGCCGAACATTTAAGCCATCCTTTAACACCTTTTCAACAACGCTTGGAATGGCTTCCTTCTTACGCAGACCCAGTAGTGCCCGACCATGTCCCATTGAAATTTTACCTTCCGAAATCATTTCCTGGATTTTCGGAGGGAGCGACAATAGACGAATATGGTTGGCAATATGCGGTCTACTTTTCCCAAGTCTTTTCGCTAAGTCCTCTTGCGTTAATTTCAACCTTTCCATTAATAGCTGATAGGCAGAAGCTTCTTCAATTGGAGTTAAATCCTCCCGCTGCAGGTTCTCAAGCACAGCGAATTCCATCATTTGCTGCTCAGACAATTCCCTGACAACAACAGGGACCTTCGTCAGATTTGCTGCTTTGGCTGCACGATAACGCCTTTCACCGACAACAATTTCATAGCCTTTAATCGTTTTTCTAACGATAAGTGGCTGCAGTATTCCATGCTCGATAACAGACTGCTTTAGCTCCTCAATCGCTTCCTCAGCAAAGATTTTCCGTGGCTGGTAAGGGTTCGGCTTACAATCCTTAATCTCAATTTCTTCAATGGCTTCTTTATTATCTACTGTATCAACCTTTGGTAATAAAGCATCCAACCCTCTTCCCAATCCTTTACCAAGTCCCTTTCCAAGACCTTTAGCCATTCATAACCACTTCCTTTGCTAAATCTAAATATACTTCAGCACCGCGAGATTTAGAATCATAGATAATAATCGGTTCACCATGACTTGGTGCCTCACTTAGACGTACATTTCTTGGAATAATGGTCTTATACACCTTATCTTGAAAATACTTCTTAACCTCTTCAATCACTTGAATTCCGAGATTAGTTCGGGCGTCAAGCATCGTTAATAGAACACCTTCTACCTTTAAATCATGATTTAGATGCTTTTGTACTAAACGGACGGTATTCAATAGCTGACTTAGCCCTTCTAATGCATAGTACTCACATTGTACTGGGATGAGGACAGAATCAGCAGCAGTCAATGCATTAAGCGTCAAGAGACCAAGTGAAGGGGGACAGTCTATTAGTATATAATCGAATTCATCCATTACTTTCTCCAAAGCCCTTTTAAGACGGACTTCCCTCGATATTGTAGGTACCAACTCAATCTCCGCTCCAGCAAGCTGAATGGTGGCTGGGAGAGAATAAAGATTTTCTACTGCTGTCGGTCTGATGACCTGCCCTGCATCCACATCATCAACCAATACATCATAGACACACTGATCAACATCCGCCTTTTCAATTCCAACACCACTGGTAGCATTCCCCTGCGGATCAATATCTACCAATAACACCCTTTTTCCTATGTAAGCTAAGCAAGCACCAAGATTAACAGAAGTGGTTGTCTTACCCACACCGCCCTTTTGGTTTGCTATTGCAATTACTTTTCCCATATTACCACCTACCTTTATTTCCATGGAAATCTTTCTCTGAATATGAATCTATTAAAAAATATATAACTTAGCCGCTTGTCGGGTCTGGCAAGCCGCTTCCACTTTTAATTTATCCAGCTGCAGCGGCTAGACCCTCGGGGTCATAAGCTGTGTCGATGTGAAGGTTAAAGTGCAACCTTCTCATCACCCCATCTTATGCCTGTCGGGTCTGGCAAGCCGCTTCCACTTTTAATTTATCCAGCTGCAGCGGCTAGACCCTCGGGGTCATAAGCTGTGTCGATGTGAAGGTTAAAGTGCAACCTTCTCATCACCCCATCTTATGCCTGTCGGGTCTGGCAAGCCGCTTCCACTTTTAATTTCATGTAATCTATTTTATCACGAAACAAATAGGATAATAGCACTTTTCTTCAAGAATCAAATTCGCCTGTCGAATTTGCGTCCAGAGGCTTAATTTCATTCAGCAAATGCTTTCGGTACAAAAAGCATTTGCTGAATGAAGTTAAAAGGAAAGAGAATCCTATCATATAAAAAAGAGAGGGTGCTCGGACACCCTCTTACGTAGAATAAACAATATAAACAATGAAAATAGCAGGTTATCAGACTCAAACCTCATTTAGATTTATTTTTCTTTGGTATTTTTATAGTAAATTGATAGTATTCCTCATGTTCCTCTTCATGTGTATCAAGCTTAATTCCACTGTCTGTAACCATTGATAATGATTGCCGAATAGTATTAACAGCAATTCGCATATCCTTGCTGAAGGCCTTTCGTTTTGGCTTCGGCTTCACAACCAACTGCTCCAGCAATTTCGCAACACGGTCCTCCGTCTGCTTCACATTCAGATTCTTTTCGATAATTTCTTCCAATAGCTTCACTTGCTTTTCCGGATTCTTAAGCGGAATGAGTGAACGGGCATGTCTCTCTGTAATGGTTTTGTTCAATAAAGCATCCTGTACTTCTTGTGGCAGCTTAAGCAGTCGCAGCTTATTCGCAACCGTTGACTGCCCTTTTCCAAGCCTCTGAGCCAGTGCCTCCTGTGTTAATTGATGAAGCTCTAGCAGTTTCCCATAGGCAATTGCCTCCTCAATCGGGGAAAGCTCCTCCCGCTGAAGGTTCTCAATTAGCGCAACTGAGGCTGTTTCTGTATCATTAAAGTTTTTAATAATGGCCGGAACGACGTCCCAACCAAGTTTTTTCATTGCCCGCCACCGGCGTTCACCGGCAATAATTTCGTAAGTACCCTGTCCAAATTCTCTTACCACAATTGGCTGAATAATCCCATGCGTATGAATCGTACGGGATAATTCCTCAATTTTATCGTCATCAAAAATGGTTCTTGGTTGAAAACGATTTGGTACAATTTGATCGATTGGAATTTTTTTTATTTCTTCATTTTCTACAATTTCATCAAGATCAGCATCAGCCGAATTCTCCATCCCTAACCGATCTCCCTTTTCGCCGAGGCCAAAAAAGCGTGAAAAAGAATGCTTCATCACCCTACACCACCTTTACGAAACTCCCTAAATACTTATTCTTGAAGAAAACGATAAGTCCTTCTGTTACCCAAAAGGAAATAAGTACCTTACCGTTTCCTTCGTAAGCTAAGTTATCTATTTTCTTATTCAAGCCTGGTTGTCATTAGTCGTCCGTCTTTATTCACCTAGACTAGACCTAATTAACAGACAAACCAAGCCCTATATTAATAGCTATAGTAAAAAAACAATCATTCATAAATGAATTATGCCATATTTGACAGGAAAAAGTAACTCTATTCAATAGGGCTTCGATTAGGTGTACCCGGTTTACGTGGATATTTCTTTGGTGTCTGCTTTTCTTTCCTTATCAAAAAGATATTTCGTTCGCTCTCTTCATACGGTAAAGAGAAGGAGAAGGACTCTTTTACTGCACCACCTAATAATGTGATGGCTTTTTTCCCCGCCTGAAGCTCATCACTTCCGCTCGCACCCTTCATCGCAATAAAGGTTCCGCCAACCTTCACTAGAGGAAGACAGAGCTCACTTAATACCGACATTCTCGCTACTGCTCGGGCTGTCACGACATCATAGGCTTCTCGATGGTCCTTTAACTGACCAAAGGTTTCCGCACGGTCATGAATAAATCGTACATTCTCGAGCTGAAGCTGCTCTCTCAAATGCTCGAGGAAATGGATTCTTTTATTAAGAGAATCGACAATGGTGACATGGATTTTCGGAAAGGCGATTTTTATTGGGATGCTGGGAAATCCTGCACCAGCACCGACATCACAAACCTTTAGCTCTTGGTCAAAATTGAAGTAAAATCCAGCAGTGATGGAATCGAAGAAATGCTTTAAATAGACATCCTCCTTATCCGTAATCGCTGTTAAATTCATTTTTTCATTCCATTCCACAAGCAACCTGTAATAGGTTTCATATTGTTCGATTTGTTTAGTAGTAAGGGATATTCCCTTCTCCGCAAGCAGCTTAATAAATTGTTCTGTATTCATCGATAAACCCTTTCATACTCTTGGCTTGATTTACTCTTCATTATTCGTTGGACACCCTGGCAATTTTCCCTTGCTCTAAGTAAACAAGCAGGATAGAAATATCAGCAGGATTCACGCCTGAAATTCTCGATGCCTGGGCAAGTGATAGCGGACGAATCTTTTCTAGCTTCTGCCTTGCTTCTGTGGCAAGTCCTGAAATAGATTGATAATCGATATTTTCCGGTATCTTCTTATCTTCCATTTTCTTTAACCGCTCTACCTGCTGCAATGACTTCTCTATATAGCCCTCATACTTAATTTGAATCTCTACTTGCTCTTTTACTTCAGGACCAAGCTCGATATCACCCTTCGCAATCTGTTCAATAAGCTCATAGCTCATTTCAGGACGCTTCAATAAATCAGATGCTCGGATACCGTCCTTCAGCTCACTTCCACCTACACTCTTAATTAATCCTTGAACTTCTTGGTTGGGCTTCAGAATGAGGTTCCGAAGCCTGTTAATTTCAGCCTCAATGGCTTCCTTTTTCTTCGTAAAGCGTTCGTAACGTTCCTCGGAAATAAGACCAATTTTGTGGCCGTATTCAGTAAGACGCAGGTCGGCATTATCATGGCGAAGCAGCAAGCGGTATTCCGCTCTTGAAGTCAATAAACGGTATGGCTCATTCGTCCCCTTTGTCACCAGGTCATCGATTAAGACACCGATGTAGGCATCGGAGCGGCTTAGTATTAATTCTTCTTTGCCAAGTACATTTAAACCAGCATTAATTCCAGCTATTAAGCCCTGACTCGCTGCTTCCTCATAGCCTGACGTCCCGTTAATTTGCCCAGCTGTATATAGATTTTTCACTTTCTTTGTTTCTAGTGTTGGCCACAGCTGTGAAGGCTCCATGGCATCATATTCTATCGCGTAG
Source organism: Bacillus tuaregi (assembly GCF_900104575.1). Lineage (NCBI taxonomy): Bacteria > Bacillati > Bacillota > Bacilli > Caryophanales > Bacillaceae > Bacillus > Bacillus tuaregi. Next base: position 89,429 of record NZ_LT629731.1, on the reverse strand, counting down.
CCAGCCCGCATCATTTGCGCCTTTTCTAGGCCTGGGATGGATTGTAAAATTCGATGCTGAACGTCCTCAGGCATACTGGTTGATAGACCCTGAACATATACTTCTTCTGTATTCCGCCCTTCAGGCTCAAGGAAAATTTGATGTCTTGGCTTATCATTGAAACGGACAATCTTATCCTCAATGGAAGGGCAATAGCGTGCTCCTGTTCCTTTTACCATTCCGGAGAACATAGGTGCACGGTGAAGGTTTTCATCAATAATTTTATGAGTCTGTTCATTTGTGTACGTAAGCCAGCATGGCAGCTGATCCGTAATAAACTTTGTTGTTTCATAAGAGAAGGCACGCGGTTCATCATCACCTGGCTGAATCTCCGTTTTACTATAATCAATCGTGTTACTATTAACCCTTGGTGGGGTACCTGTTTTAAAACGAACGAGATTAAAACCAAGCTCCTCTAAATGCTCGGAAAGCTTGATGGATGGCTGTTGGTTATTCGGTCCGCTGGAGTATTTTAATTCCCCAAGAATAATTTCACCGCGTAGGAACGTGCCTGTTGTAATCACGACGGTTTTGGCTTGATACACAGCCCCGGTTTTCGTAACGACCCCTTTACATACATCGTCTTCGACAATTAAGTTTTCAACCATCCCTTGAATCAAGGTTAAGTTCTTTTCATTTTCAAGGGTTTTCTTCATTTCATACTGATAGGAAACCTTATCAGCCTGTGCCCGTAATGCACGCACGGCTGGGCCTTTACCTGTGTTCAGCATTCTCATTTGAATATAGGTTTTATCAATATTTTTACCCATTTCCCCGCCAAGTGCGTCAATTTCCCTTACGACAACTCCTTTAGCCGGACCGCCGACAGATGGGTTACATGGCATAAAAGCGACCATATCGAGGTTGATTGTGATCATTAGTGTTTTAGCACCAAGGCGGGCGGCAGCAAGCCCTGCCTCACAGCCTGCATGCCCTGCTCCAATCACAATCACATCATAATTACCTGCATCATATTGCATTGGTGTTGCCTCCTAAACTAATTTGCATCTCGAGGTGCCCCGCAAGGCGCCTCCGCTTTTCTATTGGTCTAGCTACAGCGCCTAGCCGCTCGAGGTCTTAAGGCACTTCGATGAGAAGGTTAAAGGACAACCTTCTCCCCGAATCGCCTTAAGCTGGTCGCGGCTGAGCAAGGCGCCTCCGCTTTTCTATTTCCCTAAACAAAATTGTGAAAATAATTGATTGATTAAACTGTCTTGAACGCTCTCGCCAATAATTTCCCCCAGCAGTTCCCACGTTCTCGTTAAATCTATTTGAATGATATCAACCGGAGTATCGATCTCAATTCCCTCTAATACATCATTAATAGCTGTATATGCCTGGTCTAATAGCGCAATATGACGGCTGTTAGATACGTAAGTCATATCTCCTGCCTCAATAGAGCCTGTAAAGAAGAGATCCGATATGGCTTCTTCAAGCTCCTCAATCCCTTTCTCTTCAACGAGCGACGTTGTAATCAGCTTATGATGGCTAGCCAACGCCTTCACACGGTCCATATCGATTTTCTGCGGAAGATCTGTTTTATTCACAATGACAATAACATCCATACCTTTGACAACATCAAAGAGGTTTTCATCCTCCTGCGTTAATTCATCAGAATAATTTAAAACAAGCAAAATGAGGTCAGCTTCCTTTAACACCTGCCGTGATCGCTCAACACCAATCCTCTCGACAATGTCCTCCGTTTCACGTATCCCGGCCGTATCTAACAGCCGTAACGGAACACCGCGGACATTCACATATTCCTCAATAACATCACGGGTTGTACCCGGTATATCTGTCACAATGGCCTTATTTTCCTGAACTAGACTATTCAAAAGCGAAGATTTCCCTACATTCGGACGACCGACAATGACCGTTGACAAGCCCTCGCGGAGAATCTTGCCCTGTGAGGAGGTTTGCAATAAATGCTCAATTTCCTTTTTCACATAAGAGGCCTTTTCCCTCAGCATCTTATGAGTCATTTCTTCCACATCGTCATATTCAGGATAGTCAATATTCACTTCAATTTGCGCTAATGTTTCAATCAGCTCTTGACGAAGCCTTGTGATCAGCTTAGACAGCCTGCCCTCCATTTGACCTAAAGCTACATTCATAGCCCGATCCGTTTTCGCACGAATCAAATCCATCACTGCTTCAGCCTGCGATAGATCAATCCGACCATTCAAGAAGGCTCTTTTTGTAAATTCTCCAGGCTCTGCAATTCGAGCACCGTTTTTCAGACAAAGCTGCAGCACTCGATTCACCGAAACTAAGCCGCCATGGCAGTTAATTTCGACAACGTCCTCTTTTGTAAAAGTCTTCGGTCCTCTCATAATCGACACCATAACCTCTTCTGCGACCTCATTTGTGTTCGGATCGACAATATGGCCATAATGAATCGTATGTGATGGCTGTTCCGTGATCTTTTTTCCACTCACACCTCGAAAAAGCCTTTCTGCGATAGAAAAAGCTTGGTCTCCACTTAAGCGGACAATCGCAATCGCTCCCTCTCCCATTGGAGTCGAAATTGCTGCAATCGTATCAAATTCCACTTCTTTTCACCTCTCTCAAAAAAAGCAAAAGCACCTTTTGCTGAAATCTATCCGTTTTTTCGTAAAAGCTCAACCTTATGAGCTTTGAGTTATCCACTACCATTGTTAGCACGAAAAAGAACTTCTTATACTTATACACAGCTCTTTAAACCCATTATTTTATTTTAACTTATCCACATGTGAATAACAACAAAGCACTTTTCTATAGGTTAAGGAAATTTCCTAAAGAGAATATTATTTCCCATTTAATAATAGACAGTCAACTTTTTCACTATTTTCTATCATTGTTACAAAGATAGAGAAAAAAAGCTGAATCCCAAAGGGTTCAGCTTTTTGAAAGAAACTAATTATTTATTCGGCGCAATCACAATATGTCGATGAGGATCAACGCCGCTTGAGAACGTCTTTATTTTTTTGTTATCCATTAACGCAGTGTGAATAACCTTACGCTCATAGGAAGGCATAGGCTCTAGTGCAACTTCCTTTCCCGTTTTAACGGCCTTTTGCGCCAGTTTTTCAGCTAAATGAATTAACGTCTCGTTTCTTCTCTCACGATAATCTTCCGCATCAAGGATGACATTTAAATATTGATTAGAAAAACGATTGATCACCAGCTGGGTCAAATACTGTAGGGAATTAAGCGTTTGTCCTCTTTTGCCGATAAGCATGGCAATTTTTTCACCGGAAAGCTTCATTTTTACCTGCTTTCCGTTTTTTTCCACATCAATCGAAATAGGAGCGCCCATTTTCCCACAAACATCTAACAAATACTTTTCTGCTTCCTCGATCGGGTCTATTTTGACCGAAACCTTTACAACAGCAGGTCGTGAGCCAAAGATTCCAAAAATACCTTTTTTGCCTTCATCAATAATCGAAATCTCTGTACGATCTTCTGTTGCTTGTAATTGAGCTAAAGCCGATTCAACTGCTTCTTTGACAGTTTGTCCCGTAGCAGTAACCTGTCTCACTTTTTTGCTCCTCCCGATTTACTGGCCGCTGCTGCTTTTAAGTCCGGCCCTTTAATGAAATATGTTTGAACAATCATAAATAAGTTACCTACTACCCAGTAAAGCGCAAGAGCTGCTGGGAAATTTATAGCAAATACAACGATCATAATCGGCATGAGCCAAAGCATCATCGCCATTTGCGGATTGTTTTCCATTCCGACCATTGTAATTTTTTGTTGAATGAACGTTGTCACACCAGCAATGATTGGTAATAAGTAGATTGGATCCGGTGCGGCAAGGTCGAACCATAGAAAGTTCGCATGCTCCTGTAGCTCCGGTGTTCTCATGATGGCATGATAGATACCGATTAGGATTGGCATTTGGACAACAAGCGGTAAACAGCCCGCAAGTGGATTGACGCCATATTTTTGGAATAATTCCATTGTTTCCTGTTGTAACTTTTGCTGTGTCTTTTGGTCTTTAGAGCTGTACTTTTCTCTCAGCTTTTGTAGCTCAGGCTGAATCGCCTGCATTGCTTTAGAACTTTTCGTTTGTTTGATCATTAGCGGCAAAATAACTAGCCTTAGAATAATTGTCACGATAATAATCGCCAGCCCGAAACTACCACCTGCAAATTCAGCAACTTTCACAATGAATAATGAAAGCGGATATACAATATACTGGTTCCAAAAGCCTTCGCTTTCAGAAGTAATCGGGATATTTGTCTCTGTACAGCCAGCTAAAAGGGCCACCACAAAAACTAAGCCGATCAATAAAAATATTCGCTTTTTCAACCGTTTTTTCCTCCTTAAAGCACAAAAGGTATTTTTTATGAAATTTCACGTTTGATAAGAAACAATTCTCCAGCTCCTTGGAAGCACTAAATAGAGTCTACAAAGGAATGGCTGCTTGTTCAAGTTAGGTCACACGCTCATTTCTTATCCACTAGATGTCCAACCTAAACCATTTTACCATCTTTTATTAGTAAACGCTTTTAATATAAAAAAATATAAGCAGAAATTTACTTTTCAGTTACATCCTCACGATTTTTCCTTGGTTCCTGCGACTTCACAAAGACCTTTGCCAGCTTCAGGACATGCGTAAGGCTCTTTTGAATCTCAGAAAAATCCATTTCAGCAGTCGGTCTTCGGGCAATAATAATATAGTCAATATCATTATGTATAAACCCATCAAATTCGTGAAAAGCCTGTCGTATATATCGTTTAATTCGATTTCGAGTCACGGCATTGCCAACCTTTTTACTGACAGACAAACCAATTCGAAAATGCTTTTGCTCATGTTTCTTTAATGTATAGACAACAAACTGTCTATTGGCAACGGATTTCCCTTTTTTAAACACCTCTTGAAAATCCGTATTTTTTTTTACTCGATACTCTTTTCTCATCCTGGATCCACCTACATTTACATTCGTTAAAGGAGTGACCTCTATATTCATTATTCCCACTCTGCATGTTCAGAAACTTTCCTGGCAGATAATTTTAGAGACCAATGCTGTTTGTTTTATCAATTAATGAGAAAAAAGACCACTGACATTTCAGTGGTCTAGGCAGATAATACTTTTCTTCCTTTACGACGACGACGAGCTAAAACGTTGCGTCCGTTTGAACTGCTCATACGTGCACGAAATCCGTGAACTTTGCTATGTTTACGTTTTTTAGGTTGATATGTTCTTTTCATTATATGACACCTCCCTCGAGGAATTGCTCTTTAAAGACAGTATTCTAATTATATATAGGGTGTTCTAAAAATGTCAACACTCTTAATAGTATAACCCCACATAAATAATTTTTCTACCCCCAAATATTACCGTGAATCTCGTTCCAGCTCAACGTTAAAAATAATATAAATGATAATTGGATATAGGATGCTTTTTATCCTTCTGAATTATAACCGGAAAGGGTAGGCATCACAAGAACGTTAGTGAAAAAATATTTTTTCACTAACAGGGTGTTTCCTTGAATTTTACCTTTCTCATGATTATTTGTGGATTCTTTTCGACAGTTTTTCTCGTTATCCACAACATATATTGACAGGTTTTTCACATAACCACTACCTGTGGACATTAGTTAATCACAACTTGTTCGGCTTGTGGATAAACTCTCAAAAACCGTTGCATAGCTAGCATTTATTTGATATTATATTTGTGTTTTCACCCTTAGCAAGTTATCCACAAAACGTCTTTATCCACAATCTGTTGATAAGTTGTGAATAAGTTATCCACTTAGGTTAATAAAGGTTGTCCACATGTAGTGGATATTGTCGAAAGGTTATATTATTTCCTTATTAATATATTTATCCACAATCATCATTTCGTATATAGATTATCTATAGGTTGTACATTACCGTATAACCTATTGTTTTTTATGCGAACGAGAGTAAAGGAGGGATAACTGTTGGAAAATATTTCGGATCTTTGGAATAGTATATTAGCTAATGTTGAGAAGAAGGTTTCAAAGCCTAGCTTTGATACATGGTTAAAAGCTACGAAGGCCCATTCCCTTCAAGGAGATTCTTTAGTTGTAACTGCTCCAAATGAATTTGCTCGAGATTGGCTTGAAGAACGGTATTCTCCGCTCATTACCGGGGTGCTCTATGAAATTACCGGGGAAGAGTTTACGGTCAAATTCATTATTCCGCAAAGCCAGACTGAAAAAGGGGAAAAACTGCCGTCTCCTCCTAAAGATACGAAAAAGGTTGATCATCATTCGGAATTCCCAATTAGTATGCTGAATGAGAAGAACACCTTTGATACCTTTGTTATTGGATCGGGAAATCGTTTTGCCCATGCTGCCTCACTTGCTGTAGCTGAAGCACCTGCAAAAGCCTATAATCCCTTATTTATTTATGGAGGGGTAGGTCTCGGAAAAACCCACTTAATGCATGCTATTGGCCATTACGTTTTATACCATAATCCTTCCGCAAAGGTTGTCTATCTATCTTCGGAAAAGTTTACGAACGAATTTATTAATTCTATTAGAGATAACAAGGCAGAGGAGTTTCGAAATAAGTATCGAAATGTCGATGTGCTTTTAATTGATGATATTCAATTCCTAGCTGGAAAAGAATCAACACAAGAAGAATTTTTCCATACCTTTAATACGCTTCATGAAGAAAGTAAGCAGATTGTCATCTCTAGCGATCGCCCGCCAAAGGAGATTCCAACCCTTGAGGAACGGCTGCGCTCACGCTTTGAATGGGGACTGATTACAGATATTACGCCACCTGATTTGGAAACAAGGATTGCTATTCTACGTAAAAAAGCTAAAGCAGATGGACTTGAGATTCCAAATGAGGTCATGCTGTATATTGCAAACCAAATTGATTCGAATATCCGTGAGCTGGAAGGTGCACTAATTAGAGTCGTCGCTTATTCTTCATTGGTTAATAAAGATATTAATGCAGATTTAGCAGCAGAGGCACTGAAAAATATCATTCCTACTTCGAAGCCTAAAATCATTACGATTCCAGAGATTCAACGAGTAGTTGGCGAGCACTATAATGTGAAGCTAGAGGATTTCAAAGCAAAAAAACGAACTAAATCCGTTGCATTTCCAAGGCAGATTGCCATGTATTTATCAAGGGAGCTGACTGATTTTTCATTACCGAAAATAGGTGAAGAATTTGGTGGACGTGACCATACAACGGTGATTCATGCTCATGAAAAAATTTCAAAGCTGCTTCAATCAGATTCTCAACTGCAAAGGGAAGTAAAAGATATACAAGAGGAATTAAAGGTTTAATTTTTACAGCTATTCTACTATTTCTTTTATTCAATTGTTCCAAAATCAACTCTACTTTAACCTTTAAGCAGAAAAATAGTGTGAATAACTTTGCTGAATTCGTGCACAGTCTATCCACATGTGGATAGGCTGTGTTTCCTTACCTACTTAGGGTTATCCACATAATCACAGGCCCTACTATTACTATTATTCTTTTTAATAAAAAAATATATATATAAATTAGCCTAAAACGGAGGATTAAAAATAATGAGATTTATAATCCAACGGGATCACTTAGTCCAAAGTGTCCAGGATGTTATGAAAGCCGTCACCAGTAGAACCACTATTCCTATTTTGACAGGAATTAAGATAGTAGCTTCAGATGAAGGTGTTACGTTAACCGGCAGTGATTCTGATGTCTCAATAGAATCCTTTATTCCAAAAGAAGAAGATGATAAAGAAATCGTAACGGTTAAACAAGCAGGTGCCATTGTTCTGCAAGCCAAGTTTTTCAGTGAAATGGTGAGAAAACTACCTTCTGATACGGTTGAAATCGAAGTCCAAAACCATTTACAAACAGTCATCCGTTCTGGTAACTCTGAATTTAATTTAATTGGCCTTGATGCAGATGAGTATCCACATCTTCCACAAATTGAAGAAGAAAACGTATTTAAAATCTCAACAGATTTACTAAAAGCGATGATTCGCCAAACATCCTTTGCAGTGTCCACCTCAGAAACACGCCCAATCTTGACAGGTGTCAACTGGAAGGTTGAAAACAGCGAACTAAACTGTATTGCAACAGATAGTCACCGTCTTGCATTAAGAAAAGCCAAAGTAGAAATAGATTCTGCTGCCCATTACAATGTCGTCATTCCAGGAAAAAGCTTGAATGAATTAAGCAAAATCCTCGCTGACAACAACGAATTGATTGATATTGTCATTACCGAAAATCAAATTTTATTTAAAGCGAAGCATCTATTGTTTTTCTCGAGACTATTAGAGGGTAATTATCCTGACACTTCTAGACTGATTCCAACAGAAAGCAAAACAGAAATTGTTCTGCAAACAAAAGAATTTTTACAAGCGATTGACCGTGCTTCATTATTAGCAAGAGAAGGCCGAAATAATGTGGTGAAGCTATCAACGCTTGAAGATCAAATTGTTGAAATTTCATCGAATACTCCTGAGGTAGGAAAGGTTGTCGAGGAAATAAAGGGTCTTTCTGTTGAGGGAGAAGAATTGAAAATCTCCTTTAGTGCAAAATATATGATGGATGCATTAAAGGCTTTAGAAGGCACAGAAATTAAAGTAAGCTTTACTGGAGCGATGAGACCATTCATTATCCAGCCAATCAATGACGAGTCGATCCTGCAGTTAATTCTTCCTGTACGAACCTATTAAGATTTCCTAGCAAAAATCCTTACATTTTTTAAAGCTGCCGCTTCAAACGGCGGCTTTTCGTGTAAAAACATGAAAAATGGTTCCTGATACCTTTGAATAGTTCGTAAATATTTAGTAAAATGAAGTATTAGATATTATGGATGACGGAGTGGAAACAAGATGAAAACAATCAAAATTGAGACCGAGTATATTACACTTGGCCAATTTCTAAAAGCTGCAGATGTTATAGCAACCGGCGGAATGGCGAAGTGGTTCTTAAGTGAGCACGAAATACTCATCAACGGAGAAAAAGACCAAAGACGGGGCAGAAAGCTTCGTTCCGGCGATAAAATTGAGATCCTTGGTCTTGACACATACATCCTCCAATAGGGTGATCATTTTCCAAAGGATGAATTGAATGTTTATCAAACAATTGCAGCTGAAAAATTATCGAAATTATGAAGAGCTTGATATTCAGTTCGAAAACAAAGTGAATGTCATACTAGGTGAAAATGCCAATGGGAAAACAAATGTGATGGAATCCATCTATGTTTTAGCAATGGCTAAATCTCATCGAACCTCCAATGATAAAGAACTTATTCTTTGGGATAAAGATTATGCTAAAATAGAAGGTAGGGTTCAAAAGCATAATGGTGCCTTACCCATGGAGCTGATCATTTCAAAAAAGGGCAAAAAGGCAAAATGTAATCATATTGAGCAAAAAAAGCTCAGTCAATATGTCGGGAATATGAATGTGGTCATGTTCGCACCGGAAGACCTTAATCTTGTAAAAGGCAGTCCACAAGTTAGACGGCGTTTTATTGATATGGAGATAGGGCAGATTTCGCCTGTCTATCTGCATGACATTAGCCAGTTAAACAAGGTTCTACAACAGCGTAATCATTACTTAAAACAGCTTCAGACTAAGAAACAAAAGGATGAAACCATGCTCGATATTTTAACCGAGCAATTTATTGAAATGGCAGTAAAAATTTTATCCAAACGCTTTGAATTTCTCCATTTGCTGCAAAAATGGGCAACGCCCATTCATGAAGGCATATCAAGGGGCTTGGAAACATTAAAAATAAAATACAAACCCTCTGTTGATGTATCAGAAGAACAAGATTTGTCGAAAATGAAAAGTATCTACGAAAATAAATATACTCAAGTAAAACAGAGAGAGATTGACCGTGGAGTTACATTATTTGGTCCTCAGCGGGATGACCTTCTTTTTTTTGTGAATGGTCGTGATGTTCAAACCTTTGGCTCACAGGGGCAGCAGCGAACCACTGCCTTATCGATTAAACTAGCAGAAATTGAGCTCATTCATGATGAAATTAGAGAATATCCTATTCTTTTACTAGATGATGTACTATCAGAGTTAGATCATTTCCGGCAATCCCATTTGCTAAATACCATTCAAGGAAAGGTGCAGACCTTTGTCACAACAACAAGTGTGGAGGGGATTGATCATCAAACCCTGAAAGAAGCGTCAACCTTTTATGTGAAAAATGGAACGATAGAAAAGATTCAGTGAGGTGGAAAATTGTATATTCATTTTGGAGAGGAAACCATTGTAAAAACAAAGGATATCATTGCTATCATAGATAAAAATAGTTTTACTTCTTCAACAAACATGGATGATTTTTTACAGCAATATAAGAATCAATCAGAGCATTTAATTAAAGGATCCTTCAAATCCGTTATTGTAACTACTGAGCAACTCTACTTTTCCCCGTTAGCTTCTAGTACATTAAAGAAACGTTCGCAAAAGTGGGCCTTATCTGACTGACAAATGTGTTGAAGCAGTTCATTTCAAAGTCTTGACGAAGCTTTTTTTGTCTATGACTTTTTATTATAGATTAACCTTTTTATGATTATTTATTTCCTTCAGAAAAATTTTCATCGTGAAGGATCGTTTTAACTTCATTCAGCAGAAATTCTCCCCTTCTATAAGTGGGAGATGAAGGCAAATGGCACTTCGATTTAGTGGGGGTATAAACCCAGGCTGAATGAAGTTAAGCCTCCGGCGGATGTCACGGATTTTTTAAGGTAGTTTATCGAGCGAGCTCGATAAAAATCCAGACGCAAATTCGACGGGCGAATTTGATCATGACCAGTAAAAGTCGATTTTTCAATAAAAAAGAATACGTAATCAACACCAAAGGAAAGTGTAGGTGACTGTTATGGCAATGGAGCAAAATGCAGTTCCTGAACAAGCATATGATGCCAACCAAATACAAGTCCTAGAAGGTCTTGAGGCAGTAAGAAAACGCCCCGGAATGTATATTGGTTCAACAAGTGCAAAAGGCCTCCACCATTTAGTATGGGAAATCGTTGATAATAGTATCGATGAGGCATTGGCCGGTTATTGTACAGAAATTAACGTAGTAATTGAAAAGGACAATAGTATTACTGTAACGGATAATGGGCGTGGAATACCTGTTGGAATTCAAGAAAAAACTGGTCGCCCAGCAGTTGAGGTAATTTTAACCGTGCTTCACGCTGGTGGTAAATTCGGCGGAGGAGGCTATAAAGTTTCCGGTGGATTGCACGGGGTGGGTGCTTCGGTTGTTAATGCTCTTTCAACTGAATTAGAGGTTTTTGTCCACCTTGAGGGTCATATTCACTATCAAAAATTTAACAGAGGCGTACCTTGCGCCGACTTAGCCATTGTTGGAGAAACAGATAAAACAGGTACAATCATTCACTTCACACCAGACCCGGAAATTTTCAAGGAAACAACGGAATTTGAATATGATGTACTTGCAACGAGAATTAGAGAGTTAGCCTTTTTAAACAGAGGTTTATTGATAACGATTGAAGATAAACGCGTTGAAAGTAAAAGGGCGGAATACCACTACGAAGGTGGTATTAAATCATATGTTGAACATTTAAACCGCACAAAGGAAGTTCTTCATGAAGAGCCGATTTATATTGAGGGAGAACGCGAGGGAATTTCGATTGAGGTATCTATTCAATATAATGATAGCTACACAGGAAATATCTACTCCTTTGCCAATAATATTCACACCTATGAGGGCGGCACACATGAATCCGGCTTTAAAACGGCTCTAACGAGGGTAATCAATGATTATGCAAGAAAAAATGGGCTGATTAAGGAAAGTGAAACAAATCTATCGGGTGAGGATGTTAGAGAAGGCTTGGTTGCGATTGTATCCATTAAGCATCCAGACCCGCAATTTGAAGGACAAACAAAAACAAAGCTTGGCAATTCGGAAGTAAGAGCGATTACCGATTCTATCTTTGCGGATCACTTTGAGAAGTTTCTACTAGAAAACCCTTCGGTGGCTAAGAAAATTGTTGAAAAAGGCTTAATGGCGACAAGAGCTAGATTGGCTGCGAAAAAGGCCCGCGAGCTAACAAGGCGTAAGAGTGCCCTAGAGGTTTCCAGTCTGCCTGGAAAGCTTGCTGACTGTTCTTCTAAAGACCCAGCTATCAGCGAAATTTATATTGTTGAGGGTGACTCTGCAGGCGGTTCCGCCAAGCAGGGACGCGACCGCCATTTCCAAGCGATTCTGCCTTTAAGAGGGAAAATCTTAAACGTAGAGAAGGCACGTCTGGATCGGATTCTATCAAACAATGAGGTTCGGGCTATGATTACAGCTGCTGGAACCGGAATTGGAGAAGATTTTGATATTTCTAAAGCGAGATATCATAAAATTGTTATCATGACAGATGCCGATGTTGACGGTGCCCATATCCGGACACTTTTATTAACATTCTTCTACCGCTATATGAGACAAATCATTGAAGCGGGTTATATATATATTGCCCAGCCGCCGTTATATAAAATACAGCATGGAAAAAGAGTTGAGTATGCCTATAACGAAAAGCAACTGGAGGAAGTGATGGGAACATTCCCACCTAACCAAAAGCCAAATGTGCAGCGTTACAAAGGATTAGGAGAAATGAATCCTGAACAGCTGTGGGAAACCACAATGGATCCGGCAACTCGAACTCTCCTGCAGGTAAGCTTAGAAGATGCGATTGAAGCGGATGAAACCTTTGAAATGCTGATGGGCGATAAAGTAGAACCTCGCCGTCAGTTTATTGAAGAAAATGCTTTATATGTTAAAAACCTTGATATATAAAGAGGGCTTCGATAATTTGTAAGCAAATTATCCGTTAAATGTGGCATGAAAAGTAGATATTTCGCAGTCTTTTAATCAGCCGGGATAGAGATGTTTCTATCCCGCTTTCATGGTTATTCGAAAGAAACTGGGGCTTTGCGGCCGTTTTTACGGTCTGTGAATGTATATGATAAATAAATTTCGACCCAGGAACGACGAATGTCGTTTCATAAAAGGGAGGTTTATAAATTGTCTGAAACGCCAAATTCAAAGGTAAAAGAGATTAATATCAGTCAGGAAATGCGGACATCCTTCTTGGATTATGCGATGAGTGTCATTGTATCCCGTGCCCTTCCGGATGTAAGGGATGGATTAAAGCCAGTTCATCGCCGGATATTGTATGCCATGCATGATCTTGGTATGCACTCCGATAAACCATTTAAAAAATCAGCCCGTATCGTTGGAGATGTTATCGGTAAATATCACCCGCACGGTGATTCAGCTGTATATGAAACGATGGTTAGAATGGCACAGGATTTTAACCAGCGCTATATGCTGGTTGACGGTCATGGAAACTTTGGTTCGATTGACGGTGACTCAGCGGCAGCGATGCGTTATACAGAAGCACGTATGTCTAAGATTTCAATGGAACTATTAAGAGATATTAATAAAGACACGATTGATTATCAGGATAACTATGATGGTGAAGAAAAGGAACCGGTTGTATTACCATCTCGATTCCCTAACCTTCTTGTTAATGGTACCTCCGGAATTGCAGTTGGAATGGCAACTAATATCCCACCACACCAGCTTGGCGAGGTGATTGACGGGGTACTTGCAGTCAGCCGTGACCCTGAAATTACGATTCCAGAACTAATTGATATTATTCCCGGCCCGGATTTCCCAACAGGTGCTTTAATTCTTGGTCGCAGCGGTATTCGAAAGGCTTATGAAACAGGCAGAGGTACAATTAAGGTTCGTGCAAAGGTCGAAATTGAACAAAAATCGAATGGTAAAGAAGTAATCATTGTTAATGAGATACCATACCAAGTCAATAAAGCGAAGCTGATTGAAAGAATTGCGGAGCTTGTACGTGAAAAGAAAATTGATGGCATAACAGACCTTCGCGATGAATCGGACCGCAGGGGGCTGCGAATTGTCATTGAGGTTCGCAAGGATGCGAATGCCAATGTTTTATTAAATAATCTCTATAAGCATACAGCTTTACAAACAACCTTCGGAGTTAATTTACTGGCCCTTGTGAACGGCGAGCCAAAGGTTCTGAATTTAAAGCAATGCCTTGTTTATTATCTTGATCACCAACGAGTAATCATTAGAAGAAGAACCGAATTTGAACTGCGTAAAGCGGAAGCGCGTGCCCATATTTTAGAAGGGTTACGAATTGCCCTTGATAACCTTGATGCAGTCATCAATCTTATTCGGAGTTCAAGAACAACGGATATTGCCCGTGAAGGCTTAATGACTACCTTTAACTTGTCAGAAAAGCAGGCACAGGCCATTCTTGACATGCGACTCCAGCGCTTAACCGGCTTGGAACGCGAAAAAATCGAAGAGGAATATCAAGAGCTTGTTAAACTAATTGCTGAACTAAAGGCTATTTTGGCAGATGATGAGAAAATCCTTGAGATTATTCGTGAGGAGCTAACTGAAATTAAAGAGCGTTTTAATGATAAACGACGCACTGAAATCGTTTCAGGTGGAATTGAAGATATTGAAGATGAAGATCTAATTCCACGCGAAAACGTCGTTATTACGCTAACACATAATGATTATATCAAGAGACTCCCTGTATCCACTTACCGCTCACAAAAGAGAGGTGGACGGGGTATTCAAGGAATGGGAACAAATGACGATGATTTCGTCGAGCATTTAATTACGACTTCAACCCATGATACGATTCTATTCTTCACAAACAAAGGGAAGGTGTATCGTGCGAAGGGGTACGAGATTCCAGAATATAGTCGGACGGCAAAAGGAATCCCAATTATTAACCTGCTTGGAATAGAAAAGGATGAATGGGTAAATGCCATTATTCCTGTTTCTGAGTTCGAGGATGATTGGTTCTTATTCTTTACTACAAAGCACGGAGTCTCAAAGCGTTCACCACTATCCTCCTTTGCCCATATTCGGAATAGTGGCTTAATCGCCTTGAATCTAAGAGAAGGGGACGAGCTTATCTCTGTTCGTTTAACGGATGGAAATAAAGAGATGATTATTGGAACGAAAAATGGTCTCTTAATTCGCTTCCCTGAAACAGATGTACGTTCAATGGGTAGAACAGCCTCGGGTGTTAAAGGTATCTCCTTGAATGAGGATGATGAGGTTGTTGGTATGGAAGTACTTGAGGAAGACTCAGAGGTTCTGATTGTTACCCAAAATGGTTACGGTAAACGAACACCGGCAGCTGAATATCGTTTACAGAGCCGTGGTGGAAAAGGGATTAAAACCTGCAATATTACCGAGAAAAACGGCAGTCTTGTGTCCATGAAGGTAGTAAATGGTGAAGAGGATATTATGATTATCACAACAGGTGGAGTACTAATCCGTATGGCTGTTAATGATATTTCCTCAATGGGAAGAAATACACAGGGTGTAAGACTGATTCGCTTGGATGAACATGACCAAGAATATGTTGCGACAGTTGCTTTAGTTGAAAGAGATGATGAATCAGAGCGGACATCTCCTGAAGCAATGGAACCAGACGAAATGCTGGAAGAGATAGAGTCTAATGACCCTGAACTACAAGAAGCTGATGAAGCACAAGCAGAGGAAAATACTGATACAAGTGAAGAGTAAAAGGTAAAAGAGAGGCACATTTAGCGGTGCTTCTCTTTTTTTTATTATTGCAGTATACTTTATAAACGCAGTAAAATAAAGACAATACGAACTTTCTGAAGGTGAAGAGATGCTTGTCAAAGTAGATCATTTAATAGAAGGCTGCATTGTCTCGGAAGATATCCTTGGTAGGATAGGATATCCGATTGTTAAAAAGAACACAGTATTAACAAATGATTTGATTGATATAATGAAATTATTTCTAATTCATACTGTTCAGGTCGAAAAAACGCTTATTTCGGGTGAGCCATTTGTTCCTGTAGAAGTCATCCTGGAGGAAATAGTAAAAAAAGCAACTGATTTTACGCAGAGTGAAAACGGTGGGAAGGATTTTATTTCTCTATTTCTTTATACTGCAGAGGAATATCATAAGCAATTTCAGCTCTGGCAATCTGGAATTCCCATTGAAATAACAACAGTCAGACAGCTACTTTTACCATTATTGAATGAAGGGTTGGAGAAATCAGTCGAGATTTTTTCCTTGCATCATTATTCAACAGTAGAAAGATATCCTTATCAGCATGCTGTTGCAGTGGGTTTACTAAGTGGTTTTATTGCGGAGAAGCTTAAATATTCTAAAGGAGAGATTGTTCAGACAGCATTAGCTGGGACCTTAGCTGACTGCGGAATGGCCAAAATCAACCCAAGAATCTTGCAAAAAAGTGCCGCTTTAACTATCCAGGAATATTCTGAGGTAAAAAATCACCCCAAATATAGTTATCAAATGGTCCGAGATTTACCTTTGTTAAAGGAAGGGGCGAAAATCGCTGTTCTACAGCATCATGAACGCCTTGATGGAAGCGGGTACCCCATTTCGTTAAAGAGCAGTATGATTCATCCAATCGCTAAAATAATCGCGGTTGCTGATACATATCATGCGATGACATCAGAGCGATTATATCGGAAAAAGCAATCTCCGTTTAAAGTCCTGGAAATGCTAGAGCAGGATTATTTTGGCCAGTTTGATTTAGCTTCTCTGAGAGCACTAAGTAGCGGAATTGTTAACTTTTCGACTGGTAGCAGTATTAAGCTCTCAAATGGAAAGGTGGGAGAGGTTCTATTCATAAACGATAAATCGCCAACTAGACCGTTAATAAAATTTATCAATACTGAAGAAATTCTTAATCTGGAGGAAAGTAGGAATCTTTATATTGAAGAAGTCATGAATATATAATCTTTGAAAAAAGTCTTGCATATATAGATCTGTCCTGTTATACTAATTCAAGTCAGTAAAATGGACTGTTTTTTTAAAAGATATTTTTAAAAAAACATTGACTTAATAACAACAGTATGATAAATTATTAAAAGTCGCTTTTGGTGACTTGTAATTGTTCCTTGAAAACTGAACAACAAAAAAGTCAACGTTAATTCAATGTCTTTTTTAAAAAGACAATTAGAGCTTAATCAAACACTACTTTATTGGAGAGTTTGATCCTGGCTCAGGACGAACGCTGGCGGCGTGCCTAATACATGCAAGTCGAGCGAATCTGAGGGAGCTTGCTCCCGAAGGTTAGCGGCGGACGGGTGAGTAACACGTGGGCAACCTGCCTATAAGACTGGGATAACTTCGGGAAACCGGAGCTAATACCGGATAATTCTTTTCCTCTCATGAGG